>WVXN01000071.1 GCA_011773475.1 Candidatus Aenigmatarchaeota archaeon | reverse complement strand
ATTCAAAAAAATTTTATAAGGTGATATAATGGGAGTAAAACAGATAAATGAGAAATATAGGTGTAACATCTGCGGAAATGAGGTTATAGTAACCAAAGTTGGTGGCGGAACTTTAGTTTGTTGTGGAGAAGAAATGGAATTAATAGAACCAATAGAGAAAAAAGAACCAATTTTAGAACGAGGTTTCGAAGTTGGAACGGAAGTTGAAGAGGAGAAAAAAGAACCTGAAGAAGAAATAAAAAAGAAAATTGAAAAGGTAGAAGAAGAAATTGGCGAAACAAAAGGAGAATTTGAAGAGGAACCCAAAGAAATAGAAGATTATGTAGAAGATATAGAAGAAACAGAGGAAGAAGAAGAGGAAGAAGAGGAGTGAAGATGGTAAAAGTTTTTAGATGCATAATTTGTAAAGAGGCTTACATGGGAGATGAAAAGCCTAAACAATGCCCTTATTGCGGAGCTCATGAAAAATATATTATATTTGCAAAAGATTGGATAGAATCTGTGGTTGGAGAATTAAATGAAACTGATAAAGAAAATGTTAAAAAAGCTTTACAACTAGAAATAGATAATGCTAAGTTTTACTTCTGTGCTTCAAATAATACTAAGAACATCGAAGGTCAAGCAATGTTTAAAAGACTAGGAAAAGTCGAGAGAGAGCATGCTGATGTTTGGTGCAAGATTTTGAGAATTGCTTTGCCAGAAATAAAAGCAGCTGAAACTTGTGCCGAAGACTATCAAGAACAATTGAAAGATTCTCACGCAAGAGAAGAGAGAGCAATTAATTTCTATAAAAAGGCTGCAAACCAAGCTCAAAATGAAAGAGTGAAACAAGTGTTCGAAGCAGTTGTTGAAGTTGAAAAAGATCATTTGGGACTTTCAGAAGAAAGGATGATAAAATGAAGATTTATAGTAAAAAAGATGAATTAGATAGTGCATTAAAGGAGAAACACGTTCCTGTAATAAAAGTTCCAGAAAGGACAGAACCTGGAAAGGATTTTGAAGTTATTATAAATGTTGGTGAAAACGTTCCTCATCCAAATACAGTTGAACATCATATAAAATGGATTCAGGTTTTTGCTGAAGTTGAAGACAGAGCTTACAATCCTGTTCATGTTGCTACTTTTGATTTGGGGCCAACTTTTGCAGAACCAAAAGTTAAGTTCAAAATGAAATTAGAAAAACCAGCAATATTAATTGTTTTAGGATATTGTAATCTTCATGGGATTTGGGAAAGCTCAGTTAAAATAGAAGTAGAATAATCTTCTAAATCAAAGAGAATTTAAATTTAAGGCAACGTCAAGGTCGTTTTAAGTTTTTTCTTTATTTTTTCAACCTCTATCTCTAATTTTTGAACTCTTTTTTCTAAATCGTCTTTCTTTGTTTGTTTCATACTAAGAATATAGAAAAATCAGGATTTAAGGGTTATTTTGGACAACCACAAATCATTCTACATTTTGATTGATCACCTACAGGAACTCCATAATAAGTTTCACATAAGGCTTGTAGAGTATCAGAAGAATCTTTTTTTCCATCTTTGTTAGCGTCAAAACATTCCATTATAATATCTTTAGTAGATGTTTCTTCACAACCCATTTTAACTAAGTCATAACACGCTCTACCTTTTGAAGTTTCAGAATACATACATGAATTTTCTTGAGGAAAGGGAGGAATTGGTATTACAAAAGGTAAAATTAGTAATAAAATTACCAAAATAATCCCAATAATCAAATAATATTTATTCTTCATATCTAAATTATACAAAAATCAGGATTTAAGGGTTAACATCCGTATGTCTTAGCCCAACTTTCATTTGCGAATTCACTAACATTGCAATATCTCTGGTTTATGGTAGCATGTTTATTAGTAAGTAATTCATTATTAAGAGTTATTTTATTACAGTAAATAGCTGCTACAATACGATCATAACTACCTTTAGTTTGTCCATCATCCTCATCTACTTTTGCTGATGAAGATTCAACGTCATATAGAATGGCTGATGAGGACGTACATTTATTGATGTTTTGATAGGTCAATGGATAGATATAGGATATGTTCATTTCTTACTTATTTTTCATTCCCATCTCAAAAACTTTTTTATTGAGTTCAATATATCTTTTAGGAACATTTTCTTCTATTGCTTCAAGAACAAATTTTTCTTTTAAAGGAAGTAAGCCTTTAGAAATAGCATAACCTAAAATAAAGATATTTGAAGTTATAATAGAACCAGTTTCTTTTTTAACAATTTCAGAAGCATTTATAATTATTATCCTACCTGCAAACGGCTTTATATGACTGACAATGTTTTCCATTCTCGGATATTTTTCTCCAAGAACTGAAACAGTAATTGGTGGTAATTTGTATTTATCAATTAAAAATACTGTTTTATGTTTCTTAGAACCAAAATAAGTTGTTCTCAAAGCTTCTAAAGGTTCTAATGCAATTATGAGGTTAGCCTCACCTTCTAAAATCAAAGGTGTATACATATTTTCTCCAAATCTTATGTGTAGAGGTATAGAACCGCCTCTTTGAGCTAACCCATGAACTTCTGTTGTTCTAACATCATAACCTTGTTTTAATGCAGCTTCAGCTATTATTGTTCCTAAGGTCATTGCTCCCTGACCACCGACACCAGTTACAATAACATTGAATTCCTTCATTTTTCTTTCACCGCATGTATTGCTTTGTTAGGGCAAATCTGAGCACAAACTGCACAACCTGTACAAATGTTTTTATCGATATTAAAGATTTCATGTTTCTCGTGTATTGCTGGGCAAGCTAAAAGATGCAAGCAAGTTCCACATTTTTTACAAACCTTAGGATCTATCTCAAATTTAGCAACTTTTATTCCTTGTTTTCTCTTTTTTCTCATTGCCAATAATTGACACTCTCTTTTAGCAACTATAACAGAGACCTTATCCTTTTCTATAAGTTCTCTTATTGTTTTTATCATTAAATTAACATTATTCGGATCAATAACCCTTACATCTTCTATTCCCATTCCTTTTGCGATGGCATCTATGGCTATTTCCTTTGTTGGCTCACCCATAGCAGTTATTCCTGTTCCAGGATTTGGTTCATGTCCTGTCATTGCAGTTATTCTGTTATCCATAACAATGATTAATGGGTTTGATTTATTGTAAACAGCATTAACCATTCCTGGCATTCCTGCATGGAAGAAAGTGGAATCCCCTAAAAATGCTATAACTTTTTGATCACTAACCTTTCTTATACCATGTGCCACTCCTTCACTAGCACCCATGGAAAACATCCAGTCTTGGGTTTCCATTGGTTTAAACAGTCCCAGTATATAACAACCAACATCTCCTCCATAAACAACATCCATTCCTCTTGTTGCAACTTTTGCTGCATAGAAAGTGGCTCTGTGAGGACAACCTGGGCACATGACTGGAAGCCTTTTTGGTTCTTTTATTTTCATATATTTTTTCTTATGAGCTCTTAAATCAACCTCATATTTCTTTCCTGTTATTTTACTTAAAGTATTTACAAGCATTTCTTCATTATATTCTCCTGAATATGGAAAATAATCGGGTTTTCCTAAAACCTTTAGTTTAGGATTAAAATCTTTAGCTAATCTCTTAACATAGTTTTCAATTATAGGTTCAAGCTCCTCGACAATGAGAATTTTTTTGAATCTTTTAATAAAACTTTTAATCAACTTTTCAGGCAAAGGATAAGTAAAACCGATTTTCAAAACAGGGACTTTAATTTTCAAATCATTCATTGCATCCATAACATAATCAAAAGAAACCCCAGAAACTATTATTCCAAAACCACTTTTAATATTTTTATTAACATAAAAGTTTAGTTTAGATTTTTCAGAAACTTCTTTTAATTTATCTAGTTTTTTATGAAGCTCTTCGTGAGTTTCCATTATGTAAGGTGGAAAGTTTCTATATACAATATCTTTTATGAATTTTCCTCTTGTCTTTCCTTTAACGATTTTTCCCAATTTTACAACGCTTCTCATATGATCGACTCTTGTTGTCATTCTTATGAAAACCGGTATCTTGAATCTTTCTGATAACTTAAAAGCTTCTTTAACAAAATCCTTACTTTCCTGAGCATTTGATGGCTCCAACATTGGTAAGTGGGCTACTCTTGCAAAAGGTCTTATATCCTCTTCACTTTGGCCAGAACTGTGACAAGCAGGATCATCTGCAACCACTATTACCATGCCTGCTTTTACTCCCGTATATGCAGATGGAAATACGCTCTCACAGGCAACATTTAACCCAAAATGCTTAAAAAATGTCAGTGACCTTACTCCTGACAAAGCTGCTCCTACAGCAGCTTCGAAAGCTACTTTTTCATTAGATGAATATTCAAAGTAAATTCCAGCATCTTTTGCTATTTGAGCAAGTGTTATTCCTATTTCCGAAGAAGGTGTTCCTGGATAAGTAGAAGCAAAACCAATCCCAGCTTCCAGTGCACCTCTAGCAATTGCTTCATTCCCCAGAAGTAGAACTTTTTTTCCTTGCTTCTCTAAGACTTTGTGCATATAATTAATATCTCTTTCTTATATAAAACTATTTCATTAATTTCTTTATTATTTTTGCCAATCTTTTAATTCCAACATCGATCTTATTGTCTTCAGCATTGCTAAAGTTTAATCTCATAGAATCATGACCTTTTCCATCAACACAAAAAGCAGCACCATGAACATAAGCAACTTTCTCTTTAATCGCTTCTTGAAACATTTCTTTTGTGTCTAGATGACCAGGCAGAGTGACCCATAAAAACATTCCACCATCAGGCTTTGTCCATTTTGTTCCTTTTGGAAAATACTTTTCTAAAGCCTTTAACATTATATCTCTTTTTTTCTTATACATTTTTCTTATCTTTGGTATTTGTTTATCAACTAAGCCGTATCTCAAATATTCTTCAGCAATCCATTCAACAAAAGTATTTGTGCATAAATCAGCTCCCTGCTTTGCTATGATCATTTTTTTAATTATTTCTTTATTTGCTATTAACCATCCTAATCTAAAACCTGGTGAAAGAATTTTTGAGAATGTGCCTGTATAAATAACAATACCATCTTTATCCAAACTTTTTATGGGTGGAACTGATCTTCCAGAATATCTTAATTCGGAGTAGGGATCGTCCTCCAATATTATCAATTTATATTTTTTTGCTATTTTTAAAATCCGTTTTCTTCTTTCTAAAGACATTGTTACTCCTGATGGATTTTGAAATGTCGGCACTGTATAAATTATATCAAGGGGTTTATTTTTGTTCTCTTCCAATTTCCTTTCTAATTCATCCATTTTCATTCCGTCGTCATCCATAGAAACTGGAATGTAATTTGGTTGATAGGCATTAAAAGCAGCTAAAGCCCCCAGATAGGTCGGACATTCAACAATTAGGTAGTCTCCTACATTAAAAAATATTTTTGCCGTAAGATCAAGAACCTGCTGAGAGCCTGTTGTTATGATAATTTCATCCATTTCACATTTTATTCCCTTTTTCTTCATTCTTTTTATTAAAAGTTCTCTTAGTTCTTTCAAACCTTCTGTAGGACCATATTGTAAAGCCTGTGCTCCATGTCTTTCCAAAACACTATCAGTAATTTTTTCAATCATTTTAACAGGAAAAGAATGAGGACTTGGTAAACCACCTGCAAATGAAATTATTTCTGGATTTTGAGTTATTTTTAATAGTTCTCTTATTTCTGAAGCTTTCATCTTTTTGGTTCTGTCTGCGTATTCCATAAATATAGTTCAATAGGTTCTATTAAAAAGATATCTACAGGAAACTAAAAGGCAATTATTTTAAAAACTAAATAGATAAAATAGTATGAAAAAATGTGTAAATCTAAAAGAAAATCTAGAGAACTGTCCCTGCAGCTATCCCTCTTGCCCTAGAAAAGGAATGTGCTGCGAGTGCTTAAAGCATCATTTAAAAAGTGACGAGTTGCCAGCTTGTTGTTTTCCTCTAGAAGTAGAAAAAACATTTGACAGATCAATAGAAAAATTCATAGAAACTCGGAAAGCTTAAATAATTCAAAAATAAGTGAATTTTTATGAAGAACAGAGCTGTTGGTATTTTAATAATAATTATTGCAATTTTAATAGGATATATAATATTTTCCTTTAACCGAGCGATGATTAGCATTGTGGATACAGCCTGTTCACATGGACCTACTTGTCCTATGTGGGGTACAATTGAGTTTCAAACAAATGTTAGTATTGGAATAATGGTTTTTATTGTCGCAATAGGCTTATATTTAATATTTTTCGGAAAAGAAGAGAAAATAATAACAAAGGTTAAAACTATAAAAACACAAATTGAACCAAAAAAAATCACAAAAGAAAATTATAAAAAAATCATGAGGAACTTAAATAAGGATGAAAAATTTGTTCTTGAAAAAATTATTGAAGCGGATGGAACTATATTTCAATCAGACTTAGTGGACAAGACGAAATTTACAAAGGTTAAGGTCTCAAGAATTTTGGATAGATTAGAAGGCAGGGGACTAATAGAAAAGAGAAGACGTGGGATGGCCAATATAGTTGTTTTAAAGCACTGAAACTAGTTTCATACTTTGACTGATAAGGTGTTTCACTCTATAGTTTTTTATGAAAAATGCAACATTTCCCGAATGTCCAATCTGCCTTAAGATAATAACGAGTGATGCGACATTACCAAATTATTGCAGGCTTTGTGGGATGGTCATAGATGAAAATAACCAAAAATTTTGTTGTGAGGAGTGCAAGTTCAGATTAAAAAGAATTTTGAAAGCAAAAAAAACTAGAGGTGAAATACGTGGAAGAAATAATAAATATAAAAGGTATGCATTGTAACAGCTGCATAAAGTTAATAGAAGATAAAATAAGTTCATTAAAAGGAATAGAAAAAATCAAAGTAAGTTTAATTGAAAATAAAGCATTTGTAAAATTTAATTCTGAAATTATTAGTTTAAAAAAAATTAAATCAGAAATACAAGACTTAGGCTATTCTACGGATGGTGACAGCAAAAAAAAACTTAGTAAAAAAGGCCTCCTTCAGGGAATAGCTTATGGTTTAATTCCTCACATAGGATGTATAGCCTTTATTACAGCTTCTATACTTGGAGTAACTGTGGCTGTTAATTTTTTCAAACCACTACTTATGAACCCATGGTTCTTTCACATACTTATTTTGATCTCAGCTGGATTCGCAACTTTGTCTTCTGTTATATATCTACGAAAGAACGATTTGCTATCATTTCCTGGAGTCAAAAGAAAATGGAAATATCTTTCAACAATGTATGGTTCAACAATTGGAATAAATTTATTTCTTTTTATGGTGATATTTCCACTTCTTGCGAATGTGTCTGTGGCATCACCAACAGGTGCTTTTATTGCTGAAGATCTTGATGAACTATATTCGATAAGATTATCAGTTAATATACCATGCCCAGGTCATGCACCACTTATATCAGGAGAACTAAAAACAATAGATGGTGTTGCAGCAATACAGTTTAGTTATCCTAACTTCTTTGATGTAAAATATGATTCCACTAAAACAACAAAGCAAAACATGTTGTCCTTAGAGGTTTTCGATGTATACGAAGCAACTGTTGTGGATGAAACAAATCGCCAAATAAGTGAACCGACTACTAATTCAACTAACAGAGTTAGAACTGGATGTGGTTGTGGTGGTAGCACTTGTGGTGGAAGTGGAAGTTGTTGTGGGGCTTAAACATGGAACTTAATAATGAAGAATCAAATATAGAAAAGAAGCTTGAAAAAAACAGTGACGAAAAAATAACTAATAGTAGTAAGAGAACAAACAAGTTTTTGATTTTAGGAGTATTTATTATCGTCTTGATATTAGTTGTATTCTTTACTAACGGTTTCGGACTATTCAATAGAACAAGCGATGCGACAGATAATACAAAAAATTATGGTGAAATAGAAATCCCATTATCAGAATTGTCAGAAAATGCTAAATGGTACGAATATGATTCTGATGGTACAGCAGTAAAATTTTTTGCAGTTAAGGCAAAAGATGGAAGTGTAAAAACCGGTTTTGATGCATGTGATGTTTGTTATAATAGGAAGAAGGGATATAGCCAAAATGGAGATTTTATGATTTGTAATAATTGTGGCAATAGATATCCAATAAGCGGACTTGGAACAGAAAACAAAAATCCAGGAGGTTGCTGGCCTGGTTACTTAGAAAATAATATAAATGGGAAAAACGTTGTCATCAAAGAAGCTGATTTAGAAAAGGGTAGGTTGATGTTCGTATGAACAAAACAATTTTTTTAACTATTATGATTGTCATCGTAATGTCAGTAGTATTTTATAGCTCGAATTTCAACACAGAAAGTTTTGAGCAGAAGAGAGAAAGAATTCTGAATGAGCTATCACTTGCTATAGATGAAGCAATTGAAAAGGATAGATATAAATGTTGTATTGATCCTCCATGTACAATGTGTTATATGGGTAATTGGTTATGGGATGATGGAAGTTGTTATTGTGATGACTTAATCATGAAAGGTGAATTTGATAAAGTATGCCCACAATGTATAAAAGGTATAGAAGAAGGTAGATGTATAAGTACAAGAATTGAAGAATGTACCATACCTCAAGTAAAGTAAAATATTCGGTGATTGGTATAACAAAAAAAATAACTTTATCCATACATGGAATGCATTGTGCTAGTTGCGCAATTATTATAGAAAAAGAGTTGAAAAAACAAAAAGGCATAAAAAATGTTGTTGTCAACTTCTCAACAGAAGAAGCTACAATGGAATATAATCCTAAATTAATTAATATAAAAAGATTTAAAAAAATCATAAGTGATTTGGGATACAAAGCTCTGGAACCAGATGAATTAAATGAAAGCGAAAAAGAGATTAAAAAATTAAAAATACTCTCTATAATTGGTCTCATTCTAACAGTACCTGTAGTTATTATCAGTATGTTTTTAGAAATACCAGATGAAGGATACATATTATTGTTACTAACAACACCAATTCAATTTGGTATTGGTTATCATTTCTACAAGAATTCATGGAATTCTTTGAAGAAAAAATATTTCAATATGGATTTTTTAGTGATTTTAGGCACTAGTGCTGCTTACTTCTATAGTCTTTTCACAACATTTTTTGGCGGTACAATTTTTTTTGAAGCTTCTGCAACAGTTATAACAACTATCACCATTGGTAGATTAATGGAAATCATCTCAAAAGGTAAAACATCAGAAGCCATTAAAAAATTGATTAAATTACAGGCAAAAACAGCGAGAGTTATAAGAAAAGGTGAGGAAATCGAAATTCCTATAGAACATGTGAAAAAAGGCGATTTAGTAATAGTAAGACCTGGAGAAAGAATACCAGTTGATGGCATAGTTATTGATGGTTACTCTTCAGTTGATGAATCGATGATAACAGGAGAGAGTATACCAATTGGAAAGAAAAAAGGTGATGAAGTAATTGGCGCAACTATGAATAAACATGGGATGTTAAAAGTAAAAGCAACGAAAATAGGAGCAGAAACAGCATTAGCTCAAATAATAAAATTAGTAAAAGATGCGCAACAATCAAAAGCACCGATTCAAAGAATTGCAGATGTTGTGGTTTCTTATTTTGTTCCAATAGTATTATTAATAGCCATATCATCATTTTTAATTTGGTACTTTTTCTTAGTAAGATACTTTCCTATAGAACAACCATTTTTATTTTCTTTAACGATCATGGTAAGTGTTTTAGTCGTTGCGTGTCCTTGTGCCATGGGAATAGCCACACCAACAGCTGTTATGGTTGGTTTAGGAAAAGGAGCAGAAAATGGAATCCTTATAAGAAATGGTGAATACTTAGAAAAAGTCCAAAAACTTGATACAATTATCTTTGATAAAACAGGCACATTAACAAAGGGGGAACCAGAAGTAACAGATATTATATCTTTTAAAAAATTTGATAAGAAAAAATTGATAAAATTGACTGCTATTGCTGAAAAAAATTCTGAACATCCGCTCGGAGAAGCTATTGTCAAAAAGGCTAAAAAAATGAAAATAAAATTACCGACACCCAAATACTTTAAAATAATACCTGGTCATGGTGTTGTTTCTACTTATAAAGCTAAAAAGATAGTCGTTGGAAATAGAAAATTGATGAAAAAAAATAAAATAGATACAAAGGAAGTTGAAGAAAAGATTAAAATTCTGGAAGAAAAAGGAAAAACAACAGTTATTGTTGCATATGGCAAAAAGATTGTTGGTTTAATTGGAATTGCAGACACCCTAAAAAAACATTCTAAAAAAGCTGTTAATAAATTGAAAAAGATGGGTTTGTCCATAATTATGATTACAGGTGATAATGAAAGAACCGCAAAAACCATTGCCAAACAAGTTGGCATTAATGAAGTAATAGCAGATGTATTGCCTCAAGATAAGGCTAAAAAGGTAGAAGAACTACAGAATCAAGGTAAATTTGTTGGTATGATTGGAGATGGAATAAATGATGCACCAGCATTAGCTAAAGCAAATATTGGTATAGCTATAGGAAGTGGAACCGATGTAGCGATTGAGACAGGTGATATTGTTTTAATAAAAGAAGATTTAAGAGATGTTGTAAGTGCGATTAGATTGAGTAAAAAAACATTAAGTAAGATAAAGTGGAACTTGTTCTGGGCTTTTGTTTACAACACAGCAATGATTCCTATTGCTGCTGGTGTTTTATACCCCTCCTTAAGATTATTATTACCACCTATGGCCGCTGGTATAGCTATGGTTTTAAGTGATATCTCTGTTGTGGGAAACTCATTATTACTTAAAAGACTGAAATTACAATAAATAAAAAACTCCATAAAACTTTAAATAAATTAATAATGAATGATTTTCATGGAAGAAGAAAAAAAATCTGATGAAACAAAAGAAGAAACTAAAACTGATGAAAAGAAAGAAAATATCTTAGTTATTAAAAAATCAACAGTATTCATAATTGCTGCTGTAATAGTAATTTTTATAGTAGGAATAATTGGATTAAGAATGGCTGGTTTCTTCAATGGTGGAAATAATACAACAAATGGTGTAGAAATGATAGCATCAGACAGTCCTATTCTTGGAGATTCAGACGCAGATGTATTTTTAGTAGAATTCTCAGATTATGAGTGTCCTTATTGTCAAGCTGCTGAAGGAACTAATTTTCAGGTAATATCAAGACTTAAACAATCAGACCCTCTCTGGGAAGCTCCAATACCAAAAGTAATAGAAGAATATGTAGATACAGGAAAAGTAAAACTTGTTTTTAGACAGTATCCAATACATGAGAATGCTAAGAAAGCAGCAGAAGCAGCCAAATGCGCACAAGAACAAGATAAATTCTGGGATTATCATGAAATTCTCTTTGAAAAATATGAGGCTTTAAGTGCTACAGATTTGAAAAAATATGCTGCTGATTTAGAGTTAGACTTAAATCAGTTCAACCAATGCTTGGATTCTGGAAAATACAAAAACAGTGTGGAAAACGATATGAATGATGGTAGAAGTTTAGGAGTTTCAGGAACTCCGACTTTCTTTATAGGAAATGAAGAAAAAGGATATGAGAAAATCGTGGGTGCAGAATCTTTTTCTGAATTCAAGGGAATAATAGACTTAAAGATTTCTGTCTAACCATTCTCTTACTATTTCTTCTGGTAATGATCCTGCAAATTCTGCAATAATTCTTCCATCTTTTATCATTTTAATAGAAGGTATACTGGTTACTCCAAACATTTTTGCTGTTTCCTTGTTTTCATCAACATTAATCTTGACTAAGACAAACCTGTTCTTGTATTCCTTTTCTAACTTTTCTAGTAATGGTTCTAAGATTTTACAGGGGGAGCACCAAGGTGCCCAAAAATCAACTACTACTGTCATTCTCAAAGATTTCTTTAAAACCTTTTCATGAAATTCTTGATCAGTTACTTCTATCATTTTATCACTATTTTAATATTCTTCTTTTTGAAATAAAAATAGATGAATAATAATATTGCTATAATAGTTATAATAGAAACTGTTTCTATTTCATAGCATGATAAGAAATAAAGCAAAGATGTTATTTCACAAGTAGCTGAGGTTGGATCACAGCTTCCAAAAACCAATAGATTATAAATTCCGTAAGCAGAATAAAGCAAACTAGCAAAAAATACTATTGTGAATATCCATGATATTGTTCTGAAATGCCTGTAGAAGAATCTGGCTAGTTTTGGCATTCTCATTAACTTAGAAGTTACTTTGGATTTTATTTTTTCTTCAAGTTTTACATCACAGGGTTTGAATTGAATCATTAAAAAGACACATTTGAATGCATCTTTAGCTAATGGTCTGTATCTTGCAGACACTATGCTTAGAAAACTAAAAACTATTAAAGCAACGATACATATGACCATTTCATCTACCTAACATTTTTGCAATATTACTTAGCTCCTCTATAAATATTTTCACTTCTTCTCTTGTATTGTAAAAATATAGAGAAGCTCTAACAGAGCCATTATTCAAATTTATGAATTTATGAAAAGCATGAGTACAGTGCATACCAGATCTTACACATATATTTTTCTCGTCAAGAAACATTGCAATTTCATGTGGTTGCATTCCTTTTATATTAAAAGCAGCCAAAGAACTTCTTTTATTCCAATCTTTTGGTCCGACCAACTCTAAGTTTGGAATAGTTAATATGCCTTCAATCAAAGTTTTGGAAAGTTCTTTTTCTTGGTTTTCAATATTTTTCATTCCTATAGATGATAAATAGTCAACAGCAGCCCCTAAACCAATTGCTCCTGCATAATTCTGTATTCCACCTTCAAACCTATGTGGGACATCTTCAATCTTAAAGGATTTTGTATCTAAGAAAGTATCTTTAATAGTTTCTCCACCTAGGATAAAAGGTGATAATCCTTTTAACAAATCCAATTTTCCATATAAACACCCTATGCCAGTTGGCCCGCACATTTTGTGACCTGAAAATGCAAGAAAATCAACATCCAATTTTTTAACGTCTATTGGAATTCTTGGAACAGATTGAGCACCGTCTGCCAGAACTAATGCATTGTTATCATGAGCAATCTTTATTATTTCTTCTAAATCCACTTTGGTTCCAGTAACATTTGAACCAAAAACTATTGAAACTAATTTTGTCTTCTTATCAATCTTTTCTTTAAAATTTTCGATATTAAAAATTCCTTCATTATTGGAAAAAACTAAATCCAAATCTATGATTCCTTTTTTCGATAAGCTAAACCACGGTATAATTCCTGAACTATGTTCTAGATTAGTTGTCAGTACTTTATCTCCTTTTTCAAATCTGAGTCCATGTGAAACAAGATTGATTGCTTCGGTTGTGTTCCTAGTCCAAACTATTTCTTCTTCTTTTCTAGCATTTATGAATTTGGCAATTTTTTCTCTTGCTTTATCAAAATTCTCTGTTGTCTTGGTTGCTAGTTTGTGAATTGATCTGCCAGCACATCCTGTATACTCTGAATAATAAGCTAAAATAGCGTCAATTACGCTTTTTGGTTTTAAGGTTGTACATGCGTTGTCAAAATATATTATAGGCATTCTTTGAAGTAAAGGAAAGTTTTTTCTTATTTTTTCAATGTTCATTATATCCCCTAATAATAATCATAGTCTTTTTTAGAAATATAAAAGTATTAAAGTTAACCGCAGCTTGCTGCAGAACCGCTTCCACTACCTGAACCTATTGGTCCTATTCCAGGAGATTCTGCTGCTGTACTTAATGCTTGTTCGCATTCTGATGGTGCTGTATTGAAAGCTGAACATATTGCTTGTTTTATTGCTTCTGGTGACCTTTGTACACTCAAAGTTTTACCATTGACAACAAAAGTAGGTGAACCTCCAACGCCAAATTGTTGTGCAAGTATTCCATCAACTGGATAAAGTGGGAATCTTCCACCTGACCATGTACTCTCATCATTATAAAGTCCTGTTATGTTAAATTGTGTATCTGTAGCATCTACACAAGAATCGAGTTTTGTTTTATCTACTCCAACTTGATCAACACAACCTTCCCAATCGTCGCTTCCAACAAAGCAGCGTAGATATTCTGTAAGTTTATCATTTTGTTCTTTTTGAATACAATACATTCTTGTATTCTCATCAATTTCCTTTTTCCCATGCATTGCATAATGGACAAAGTTTAGTTCTAAATCAGCTTTGTCTCCAAGTAATTCCATAACAGGAACATAAGCTTTTGTGAACTGCAAACCATAAGGACAATAAGACATAATGAAAGCATGAACTTCGGGTTTATTAGTTTTAGGTAATTCTTCTGGCTGTTCTGGCTGTTCTGGCTGTTCTGGTGTAGGTAATTCCTTTGTTATATCCAATGGTGAAGCTAAAAACATATAAGATCCGTCTCTTGTTAGAAATACAGAAATTTCCCTATCTTGATAAGAAAGGGTAACGTTGTATATATCTTCAAAATCTTCTACAGAAACAAATGATGCTTCTGTACCAGGTTGAACTAAGTTTCCGTTGATAAATTCAAGTGCCTTAACAGCTGCATCTTCTGGTTCTATAATATCTTCAGAACCTGCTATTGTCATGCTAGTGACTCCAGTTCCGAATAATACTAAAACCGAAGCTAAAACTATTACAAGAACTATTGAGGTTATCATCCAAATGTTCTTTTTCGGCATTTTAAATCCCTTTTTTTCTTCTGATATTTTTTCTTCCAAATTTCCTTTTATTTCCTCAGTCATAAAAACATCATGACCTTTTAATTATTTAAAGCTTTATTTATTTTTTGTAAATTTCCTAATATTATAAGTTACTATAAGGTAGTAAATTATTTAAATGTATCGTTTGAAGTATCATTCTATCTCTAAGAGGGTTTTAATTTGTTCCACATTAAAACCTATTATCATTTCTCCATCTATTTCTATTACAGGAACTCCTGATTGGCCTGTTTTTTCAATCATTTGTTTAGCTGCTTCTTGGTTTTCCTGAACATTTATGTCTTCAAATGGTATATTGTTTTCTTTAAAAAACTCTTTTGCCATTTTGCAATATGGACAAAAATTAGTTGAATAAACTTTTACATTCATAATCATCATTTATTAGTAAATTTTAAATTTTTATTCTTCTTTCTCTTTTTCAACTTTCTCTAATTGTTTACCACAACATAGGATATCACATACTTCACAACCACATTCCTCATCTACAATTATTTTAACACCACATACCCCACACTTGTATTTTTCACCTTTCTTAGCCATTTAATAGCCTCCTTATTTTTTCTTCTTTTTTGTTTTCTTTTCTGTTGCTTTATTAAGATCTTTAAGCAATTTATCTAGTTTTATTCCATGGGATTTTGCTGCTTGCTCAACAGTTTCATCAAAAGCTAGATGACACATTGCACATGGTAAACCATATTTAAAGAAAACCGCTGCAGTTTCAGGATGTTCCATAACTATTTCTCCCAAAACTGTTTTCTTTGTTATTTTTTTCATTTTAATCATTTAACATGTATGCATTGAACTGGGCATGTACCTTCTGCATCTTTAGCGCATTTTACATCTTTCACTGTAAGCTCTTCATTCTTGCTAGTTTTTTTAGAACCTTTAAGATGGGCTTTCCCATCATTACCTAATTCAAAAAAATCAGAGCAAACAGCTGCGCATGCTCCGCATCCAATACACTTTTCCAACTCATGAATTATCTTTGGCATAAATATCCTACTATTTTCTAATTTATAAAATTATTTGTTAAGAAGTTTTTTCTCAAGTTCCACAAAATCTTTTTGTTCTTTTTCAAGTTTATCTAGATTTTTCTTTATTCTTTTATGTTCTTTTTGTAATTCTTTTGGAATTTTTAAATCGTTTTTTGAAAGATAATCATAAATAGCTTCTTTTAGAGAATCTGCAGCAAGGAATGAACAGTGGACTTTAATGGGTGGCACTTTTCCACTCTTTTTTAGAATATCTTTATTAGTTATTTTCAGTGCTTGTTTTATGGTTTTTCCTTTAACCATTTCTGTTAAAATGCTACTAACAGCTAGAGCTACTACACAACCAAATGTTTGAAATTTAGCATCAACGATTTTATTATTCTTGACTTTGATGTACAATTCCATAACATCTCCGCAGATTAAGTTTCCAACTCTACCCTTTCCATCAGCATTTTTAATTATACCCACATTCTTAGGCTTTCTGAAATACTTCATAATTTCTTTTGAATAAAGTGAATGTCTCATTTAAAATTCTCCTCCGTATAAACTTTTATTCCATTTCTTTTTAATAAAGCAGTTGTAACGCCATCGCATCCACAAGACGGACTTCTGGCTTTCAGGATTGCTTCTTTTGCATTTATAGCTTGAGTTATTTTAAGAACTTCAAAAGCTCCTTTGATAAATAGTTTTGTAACATCATTACCATCTGCTTCAATTACTCTGGCCTTTCCTTCTAAAACATCCATACCAGTTCCACCATCTATTTTTGCATTAGGTCTTGGTATAGTTTGTCCAGCTAAAACTTCTGGACAAACAGGAATAGCTTTCATTCTTTTAACTAATTCTATAACTTTTTTATTCGGTTTAGATACTCCTTTGTAATTGCAATTAATTCCAGCCAAACAAGCACTAACTATATACATTACTTCCACCTTCCTTTGAACGGTGAAATTTTTCTTAATCTTTTAACGATATTAGGCAGAACTCCTAAAACATAATTTATATCAGCTTTGTTCGTATACTTTCCTAAGCTTAGTCTTAAAGATCCATGAGCTTCCTCGTGTTTTAAACCAATAGCTAACAAAACATGAGAAGGTTCTAGAGTGTCTGAAGAACATGCAGAACCAGTTGAACCGTAAATTCCGTGGGAGCTCAGTTCTACTACTAAAGATTCTCCTTCTATAAAATTAAACCAAAAATTAGCATTATTAGGTAATCTCGTTTTTGGATGTCCATTCAAATGAGAGTTTTCAATTTTCAAAACACCTTTTATCAAACTATCTCTTAATTTTCTCAATCTCTTTGACTCTGATGTCATTTCTTTTTTTCTTAATTCAACTGCTTTGGCCATTCCAACAATCCCTGCAACATTTGATGTAGAAGATCTCAAACCAAATTCATGACCTCCTCCATGCAATAGGGGTTCTATTTTAACTCCTTTTCTTATGAAGGTAGCACCTACTCCTTTTGGGCCATAAAACTTGTGAGCAGAAACAGAAAGTAGGTCAATATTCATTTTTTTAACATCTATTGGGATTTTTCCAAAAGTCTGAACACCATCTGTATGAAAATAAGCATCATGGTTTGAGCAGACAGTTCCTATGTCTTTGAGTGTTTCAATTGTTCCAATCTCATTATTAGCATGCATTATAGAAACTAGAATCGTATCTTTTCTGATTGAATTTTCTAATTGAATTAAATTAATGAAACCATCTTTATCAACAGGCAAGTAAGTAATTTCAAAACCTTGTTTTTCTAACCATTTACAAGTTTCTAGAACAGCATGATGTTCTATGGACGAAGTGATAATGTGTTTTCCTCTTTTCTTGTTAGCAAAAGCTACTCCTTTTAACACAGAATTAATTGATTCTGTTGCACTTCCAGTAAATATTATTTCTTCGGGTTTGGCTTTGATGAATTTTGCTACTGTTTTTCTTGAATTTTCTAAAGCTTTTTTTGCTTCTATGCCTAAAGAATGTAAACTCATGGAATTTCCGAATTTTTCATCAAAATAAGGTTTCATTGCTTTTATAACCCTTGAATCCACTGGTGTTGTAGCTGCATAATCCAAATAAACTTTTCTCATAAAAATATATAACGCTGTTATATTATATAAAATTAATTTTTAGATGTTCCCCATAGATAATTTCATATACTAGATGAAAAATCAAGAACTTAATTTCTTAATGGCTTCTTTAATCATTTCTTTTGGTGGGTAAGGATATTGTTTGCCTTTATAAAAATAGATTCTACACCCACAACTACATTCCTGTTTTACAAATTCAGTTGCTTTTTTTGTATGTTTAACGAGTTCTTTACAAGGTAGGCATTGCCCCTTTTTAACATCCTCTTGAGTGTCTTTTCCATTAATCTTTATAGTTGGTGAACCAACAAATCTATACTTCTTAGCTTTCTTATCCGAGTCAATTAAGATTTCTTCAATATCAGCTTTTACTCCAAGTTCTTTCAAGCCTTTTCTGATTAATTTTTTGGTTTTTACACACCAAGGACAATCTAAAATATACAGAAGTTGAATTTTCATAATAACAATTTGTTAATAGAAACTTAAATGTCATATACATGTTTCCTAGGGTTTATTTTCATCTATGTGCCTGAAACTCTTTCGTTTTCAAAAGGACAATTGCCAGCACAACCACCCATATCTCGTAGACATATGAGGCTACACGCTCTCCAAATCCGGTCCAAGGCGTTGGTTGGTTTGCCGCAAGCTGAGGAGCTTCCAAAAATGGTATAGTGCCAAACACGAGAAGTATAAGAATAGTCACGATTGTATAAATACGGAACCGTTTTCTGAATGCCATAGCCCCGAACACTAAGGCCACTACAGAGAAGATTACTCCTATACTCGCGAGGGTTATGTGCATTGTATCAGTAAACGTCATCACTGCTCCACGCATGTGCATTGGAAAGAATGGCCATAACACCAGACCGTTCGCCGCGTTTCCGAACACCATCAATGCCACGACGCGTAGAGAGCGTTTTCGACCAGCTGACATCCAGACGCCCAAAGCGAATGCAATCAAAAGCACAGAATATAATGAAAAAAGTGGAACGACGAGACCACTTGTCGGAGCGCCGATAGCAAACAGCTCGCTGATGGCTTGAGAGATGAAGCTGTAGCCTGGATATAGCGTGCCTGCAAGTATGTCAGTACAAGCAAGGAGTAGCGGCGCGAGAATACCACAGATGAGCAAGAATTTCTTTAAGTTATATTTCATATTCTAAATTTACAATTCTTAACTTATAAAATCTAAACTAGATGTTTCCATATGATAATTTCATGTAGAGTATTGAAAAGTGAGATTTTTCATGTGGTTATGTAGATATAAGTGAGGGAAATAAGATTTTTTGAATTAGTCATAAATAATCTAAGGGATTATTTTATTTTTTGATTGATAAAAATCTAGCATTTATTGCAACAA
>WVXN01000067.1:16818-17164 GCA_011773475.1 Candidatus Aenigmatarchaeota archaeon | reverse complement strand
ATGTGGCAAAGTATATGCAGTTGGTATGCCTGACAATAAAGTTTGTATTGTTTAAAATAATTAAAATAATTTAACTATTTTAACCAACATATTTTGTTATCTTATTATGAATAACATTTATCAAACTGGATAATTTTTCTGGAATATTGTATCTTGCCCTCACCTGTTTAGCTTTACTATCTTCATAAACAGTTAAATATGTTGATGGAAGATCAGTCACTTCACCATCATATTCATCTTCCAAGTTAAAAAAATCAGCATTTGCAATTGCATTTTTAATATCCAACATATCACCATTCGTCAGCTTGAATTTCATATGGCCAATATGTTTAACATAATGTTTACC
>WVXN01000067.1:15408-16663 GCA_011773475.1 Candidatus Aenigmatarchaeota archaeon | reverse complement strand
GGTAAGAGTTTATGCTACCAGTTTCCAGCCGTATATCTAGATAAAACCACCATTGTTGTATCACCCCTGATATCATTAATGAATGACCAACTTGTAAAAATGGAAGAATTAGGAATAAGTACTATTTGTTTGAATGGAACGGTTAAGAATAAACAAAAAATTATCAGTAATATTATGCAAAATAAATACAGGATAGTCTACACAACTCCAGAATATATTTCTGGGCGAAAAGATTTTCTTACAAATTTGTATAAATTTGGCGTTGTGTGTCTATTTGCTATTGACGAATCTCACTGTTTATCACATTGGGGTTGTGATTTCAGACCATCTTATCGGACACTGTCAGAAATCAAAAAACTATTGCCAGATGTTCCAATGTTGGCCCTAACGGCTACGGCAACTCCTGTTGTCCAAAGAGATATTATCAAAACATTAGGGTTAACTAATCCACTCGTAGTTAAAACAACATTTGATAGACCAAATTTAAAAATCACAATTAGAGTAAAAACCAAATTAAAAGACGATCTGGTTCCAATTCTTGAAGATTGTCAAACATCAATAGTTTACTGCCAAACTAGAAAAGAAACTGAGAAAATATCTAATCTATTAGATAAATGTGGAATCAAATCTGGAACATACCATGCTGGGATGGGAGATGACGAAAGAGAAGAAATTCATGAAGAGTTTATAAATGACGATATTGATTGTATTGTTGCCACTGTTGCATTTGGTATGGGGATTGATAAAACTATTCGGAGGGTCGTCCACTATGGAGTTCCCAAGGATATTGAGTCTTATTATCAAGAAATAGGCAGGGCAGGTAGAGATCGTAAACCAGCCGAGTGCATACTTTTCTATTCACAGGGTGATTCTGGAATTAATAACTATCTACTGAGTCAAATAAAAAATCAATCATATCGCAATTATCGGCTTAAACTAGCTGATAGAATGAAACGTTTCCTCTACAACCAAACGTGTAGGAGAAAGTATATCTTATCGTATTTTGGTGAAGAGTATCAAAAAGATAATTGTGGAGCATGTGACAACTGTTTAACAAAAAATAGGAAAACAGTGACAAGAGATTTTTCTAAAGAAGGATTGTGGTTTTTGGATGCTATGTACAAGACTGGAAATGTTTATGGGTCAGGTATCATAATTGATCTTCTCAGAGGGTCCAATTCGAAACGGATTCCACAAAAGTATAAAAAATTAAAAGAGTATGGTATGGGTAGTCAATATTCTAAAGATTGGTGGA
>WVXN01000067.1:15089-15259 GCA_011773475.1 Candidatus Aenigmatarchaeota archaeon | reverse complement strand
AATATTTCAGGAAAAACAGTTGATTCACATCTTGTTGCATGTTTTAAAGCCGGTAAAAAACTTGATTTGGATAGATTAGGATTTACAAAAGATAAATATGAATTGATTAAAAAAACAATCAATGGAATGAAAAATGTATCAATGTTGAGATTCATTAAACAGAAACTACC
>WVXN01000067.1:14426-14920 GCA_011773475.1 Candidatus Aenigmatarchaeota archaeon | reverse complement strand
AACAATTAGAATTTGTTAAAAAACTACATGAAAAATCAAAATTTAGAATTGATAAAACAAGTGATTATTATGAAGTGTTGTCGGTTAGATTAAAATAGCATTTATTTATAAACAAAATTAACTTCCGAGTTGACTATCCTTAGTATCTTCAATAGATTGGTTCAAAAATGATCGTAGATCAGTGCCACCAGTACCTTTTTCACTACTTTCTGTATTATCTTCATTCTCTTCAGTCAACGTTTCGCCTTTTTCCTTTTTGACCATCTTAATGATATAGGTATAGACAAGACCATAGTGGAGTTTTCTAAATTTCTCAACAGTTTTAATACAATCATTGTAACACTTNNATCAAATAAAAAAACTACTGCTGAAATTACTTATGATATGTTCCAAAATCAAGGGATGTCTATTAAGAAGATTGCGAAGGCAAGAAATATTTCAGGAAAAACAGTTGATTCACATCTTGTTGCATGTTTTAAAGCCGGTAAAAAACT
>WVXN01000067.1:12898-14229 GCA_011773475.1 Candidatus Aenigmatarchaeota archaeon | reverse complement strand
AAAATAGCATTTATTTATAAACAAAATTAACTTCCGAGTTGACTATCCTTAGTATCTTCAATTGACTGGTTCAGAAATGATCGAAGGTCGGTACCACCAGTACCTTTTTCACTACTTTCAGTATTCTCTTCATTCTCTTCGGTCAATGTTTCGCCTTTTTCTTTCTTGACCATCTTAATGATATATGTATAAACAAGACCATAGTGGAGTTTTCTAAATTTCTCAACAGTTTTAATACAATCATTGTAACACTTGTTCAAAGCATCAAGATTCGAATCTTTTATATATTCACCGAGTTTAACATTTTTTTCAACGAATTTAATAAATTCACGATGCTTCTTTGGCATATAGTCACGAATTTCATTAAAATATTCACTATCATGTTTGATACCAAAAACAGCATCAATCACCTGGAAGAGAGAACTTTGCGCTGCACTACCTCCAAAAAATTCGAGTGGTCTCGGAGTAACGTCTTCATAGATCATACCATTAGGAAGGTTATCATTGTTTTTCCAACCAGCCAAGAATGGGCGAAGATTATTCCAAAAAATTTCTGGCTTGCAATTCTCCTTCATGCGTTTAATGATATCGCAACACTTGCCCAAAGAACTATTGATTTCTTGGAGTGCAACAACAATCCCTCCATGATGGTTTCGCTGAATATCATCCATTATATCCAAAATGTTACTAATAATATTTCCACCAACTTTTTCGATTGCCACCATGATTAGATAAAACCACTCTTCGGAACGAGTACCTGTCATCAGACTAACAGATTTAAGATTATCCAGTCCAAATGGTTTGGCGGGATCAATGATATCCCAGTTGTAAAGATCGACAGCAGCATGAGTCAGAATAGGATTAATACCGAGATGAATACTAACCTCAACAAGAGGAACAGCAAGTTTTGATGGAATTTTTGTGGCTGGTGGAGATTCGGAGAATACATATGAATTGGTTAGAAGAGTTAGTACAACATACGCACGTTTCCACTGCCAAGGATCTTTTAGTTGGCTCCACTCAAAAGTCTCCAAACGATTTATCGCCGCTCTAGTCAAATGGTTCTTGTTAAGTTCTGGAAGATGGGCTACCACTTGCTCCCATTCATCAAAAGATTCTGAAAGTTTAGGAATTGCAGTCATTGTCAAGAAACCATACTCCGTCAAATCATACTTTTCGAAAATATCTGATTTTCTATTACTAGCCATAGAGTTTATTATTACTTGATCCAAATAGAGTTTTAAGAATATTTTTATCAATTTTTTGAGTATATTAACGCAAAAAATTGATATTTTGATAGTAAAAGAGTAGTATTTGAATATAAATATAAA
>WVXN01000067.1:10977-12863 GCA_011773475.1 Candidatus Aenigmatarchaeota archaeon | reverse complement strand
CTAGATCTTCTGAAACGTCTTGAACGAGTTACTGGCCACAAACCACATCGTCTGCTAAGACGTGGTCTATTCTTTGCCCATCGTGGTTTGGAAGAGATTCTTGATGATTTTGAAGCAGGCAGACCAATCTTCTTGTATACAGGAAGGGGGCCATCTGGCGATATGCATGTTGGTCATGTCATTCCAATGGAATTCACAGTTTGGTTGCAAAAAGTATTTAAGGCTGTAGTTGTTTTCCAAATTGCTGATGATGAAAAATACTGGTTCAAGGATAAGACGTGGGAGGAAATTTATGAACTCGGCAAAAAGAATGTATATGATATTATTGCACTAGGTTTTGATCCAGAGAGAACATTTATTTTCTCGAACCGAGATTTCTCACGCAATGAAGCATACCAACGAGTTGCTTTCGATATGCTCAATCATGTTAGGGTTAAGGATATCAAATCTATCTTTGGCATCAAAGACGAATCTTTGTCTGGTCAACTAATGTGGCCTGTTTATCAATCTACTGCTGCATTCAGTAAAGCATTCGGTCCACTATTCCGTGGTAAAAATGTTCGGTGTCTTGTTGCATATGCAATTGACCAAGATCCATATTTCCGACTTTGCCGTGATGTGGCTCCCAAACTAGGATTTATGAAACCATGTTCTATCATGTGCAGATTTCTTCCAGCTCTCGAAGGTGATGCGAAGATGAGTACAACTGCCAAGACTGGACCACCCAAGGCAGTATTCATGCATGATACACCAACAGAAATTGCATCAAAAATCAAAAAATACGCATTCTCCGGTGGTCGTGACACACTTGCTGAGCACCGTGAGCATGGTGGCAACACAGAAGTTGATGTTAGTTACCAATGGTTGCGCCACTTCCTTGAGGATGATGAACAACTTGCAGATATTAAAGCTAGATATGAATCTGGTGAGATGCTAACTGGAGAATTGAAGAAACTATGTGCTGATGTCGTTACAGAGATGATTTTAGAACACCAACACAAAAAGGCACAAGTTACGGAAGAGGTGGTGAACAGTTTTTACAGCATGGATAATATAAGACTTTACTAAAAAAATTGATTTATTTATTATCTGCAGCTTATTATAAATTTAATAAACTAATAACATAAAATGGTCGATACTCAGCTCGACGCAAATCTTCATGAAACTCTCACTCGTCTTGATATTGAAAATACAACACTCGAACATGAGGTAATCACAACAATGGAGCAGGGTAAGGAGATTATGAAGAAACTCGAAGGAGTAGTCCCAATCAATCTTCTACTCAAAGACAACAATGATGATCTTTATCTTATGATCCGCCAAATGAGCACTCAGATTAAATTCAAAACGTTGAGCAAAAAGATCGGTACGAAAGGTCTTCAGCTAACTAAGAGGTCTGCTCTTAGTGAAATTCTGAGCGTTCCTGAAGGATGTGCTACAGTATTTGCCCTTCTGAATGATCCAGAGAACAAGATTGTTGTACTAGTTGATGATACCATTCCTAAGGATGGCAAAGTTAATTTCCATCCACTTCGAAATGATGCCACAATGACCATCTCTTATGAGGATATGGTGAAATTTGTTGAGGATTGTGGGAACGAGATTCGATATTTTTAAATTATCCATTAAATAAAAAATTGATTAATTAAGTATTAAAAGCATATATTTTAAATAATTAAAATAAATACTTTTCATTGAGAAATAGAAATGGCAGCTACTAATCGTTTTTCGGAAAGCTTCTGGGATGGTGTTTCAAAGATTTATGAGACATCTGATCTTACTAATCATAATGCTGACTATGAGCTTGATTTTGTTAACAAAATTATTAGTGAACTCCATGGAGTAGACAACCTTGTATGTCTTGGAGTTGCTGATGGATGTCGTGA
>WVXN01000067.1:9831-10879 GCA_011773475.1 Candidatus Aenigmatarchaeota archaeon | reverse complement strand
CCAACATATTTCACTGGACCAATGGATCAACTACCAAAAGAGGTAGATGTTACTCTTGAAAATCCAACTGTTACCATTGGTGTATATGATGCCAACTATATTGGCCCATCTCTTAAGGGTTATTTTGAAAATAAAGATATTATTGGAGAAGAATTTAAGATTTGGTATCTTTCTTATTCTGGATGCAAAATTACGAAGAGCAAATGGTGTGTAGATTTCAATATTGATGATTGGGAGAGTGTCCTCCCAGTTTTACAAACAATGAGAGATGATCCAAATTTTCTCGCCTACTCTATTCTGACAAACAACAAATTCATTTCCAGCTACTATGATTCTGAAAAACTACTTGATATGATGAATGGAATTTTTGGAGATAATTTAAAAGGAGTGACTAGTGTTGGAAAAAGATATGTGATGACTGTTGTTGGATATGGAGATCGTGATGGGGATAAAAAAACACTTGTGACAACTTTAAATAATGTCATTGGAAATATTCCATATGATTGTCAGATAAATAGTCTACTGGCTATCCGCTCGCTTTGCAATAGTTAGTTTATAAAAGCAAGCAGCTCTTTGTTTATTTCATGTAAATATGAAGTTAAATTTGTATAATAGTTGTATTCTAATCTGCTTAATATTCTATTTATAAATTTTTCCTTCTTGTCCTTATTGAGATGGTCGATATAACATTTTATCATTTGGTAAACACTGTTTTTCAATTCATCACGAATACCATTTTTAATGAAGAAATATAGAATAGATTCACCAAAGGCAACAATATTGTGCGCAGAAGTTTTATATTCATCCAAATTTTGATTATCTACTAATTTTTCTAGAGTGTCTTGTAGTTTATTATTATTGTAGAGATTGCAGACTGTTTGATTTTCACAAACAAGATGGACAAATATAGTCTCTTCTCCCAAATAATCCCACCAGTTATTATTTATGATTGTATCCATTAATTATATTTAGTATAATAGATATATTAAATATAATTTAAATAATTAAATTTTCAAACATTTATGGGCCTATACGGAAAAGATTCTTG
>WVXN01000067.1:212-9735 GCA_011773475.1 Candidatus Aenigmatarchaeota archaeon | reverse complement strand
TTAGCTGATTTGGCATTAAGATAGATAGCCGAAAAGTATGATCCAATATATGCTCCAACAAAACAGAGTGCGAGGAGTAGAGTCCAAT
Source organism: Candidatus Aenigmatarchaeota archaeon (assembly GCA_011773475.1). Lineage (GTDB taxonomy): Archaea > Aenigmatarchaeota > Aenigmatarchaeia > Aenigmatarchaeales > Aenigmatarchaeaceae > CS1-C013. The sequence goes on along the minus strand of WVXN01000067.1, from coordinate 9,647 downwards.
CACAGTCAATCGAAAAGTAGCACAAGAAGAAGCGTCCAGTCTGATCACCAAATGTATTAAGCTTGGAATATCCAAAGTATGGAATCCAATCAGCCCAAAAGAGGAACAACATCACTATAAATTGGAAGAAACAAGTCCAAAATAGTATTGTAATTTTACTTGTGAAACTTGTGTCTGTAATTTCCATATATCTTTCTTGGAGTGTGTTGTATAGTGCACGGCATAGTATACCTAGAAGGAAGATGCAAATCCAAAAAATATTCCATGGATTCCACTTTGCTTTTGTATATTGTGGAATTGTTGAAATAATAATGCCTGCAAATAGTAGACTGAGAGAGATAATAACGTATCGATTGAATAGTTTGATTCCTCTCTTGGATTCGATTATTCTTTTCGAAACAAACATTGTAAAAATGATTGTTGAACCACCAAGAATTGTTTGCATTACAATTGGTGTTCGAGTTGCATCTGAAGCATAGACCAAGAAAAGTCCAGTAAAAGCATCAAACATACCAGTTAGGAAGAACAGACTCCACTCTTTTCTTGAGAATGAGAAGAATCTTGTCCTCTGCTTAATCTTGAGATGAACAATATAGATGATGAAAAATATCAGAGCAAATAAGAAGGATGATGTTACGAGGATGTAGTAAGGTGTTGCAAGAGAATTCTTAAAACTCTGGATCAGGATTGGGATTAGAATGCCCTGCGCGGCACCAAAGAAGATTGCTCCTAGAACGGCAAGAAATTTGAAGACATTCTCCATTTCGTAAGACGTATTATTATTTGTTTAATAATAAAGCTAACTAATAGTTAATAAATCAATTTTTATTTGCTTTACATGCGTAAATCAAATAAAAATTGATTTATTTATTATTTACTGGCTTTAATAAATTTGCTTTAATTTATAAAGCAAATAAAAATGGAATGCTACAATTGCAAAAAGGCTGAAAATACGGTCATTATCTTCTACAACTTTGATGAGGAAAAATTCTACACAATCACAGATTATACTGATAATGAAATACCCAAAAGTTCCAAACCTATCTGCACAGCATGTATGCCAAATTTTATTATGGAGAAACAGTTTAAAAACGGAAAGTGTGAATTGTGTAGTTGTTTTCTATCTTCAACTGACAAAAAGAAATGCATGAGATGCGTCAATTTTTATTAATTATCAAAAAATTGATAATTTAATAGTACTTAAAAGTAGTTTTTGTTTATTAATATAATAATGGGAAAGAACAACAAGAAAAAAAAAGGGACCGACATAACTCATATTATCTTTGCAAAAGATGATGAAAATGACCAGGGTCCAAATTATGAAAGACCTGAACAAAGATGGGACAATGATAATCGTGGATATAGTCGTGGGCGAGGTTATAGTGGGCGAGGTTATAGTGGACGAGGTTATGGACGTGGCGGACATGATGGATATGGTTATGGGAATTATGATCGTAGTGATGGACATGGGTATGGACGTGGCCGTGGATATGGTCGCGGAAGAGGCCACAGAAGAGGTTATGGCAATAGGTCCAGGTATGGTCGTGATCAAGAACATGATAATGAAACTGGTGGATGGGAAGGTAAAACACAGGAAGTCGAAGAAGATAATTCTAGATGGGGAAGAGGAAACAAGATTCGACCTGATAATGAAAAACCAATTAATGATACAAATGACATTCAGTTTTATAACCGAAATTTAAATTACGATGAACAAAAATTGAGAGATTATTTATACCACTATTTGAAAGATAGAATTGAAACTGAAATAGAAGAAAATAAACATCCAACATGGAATGGAAGAGTAACCTTTAACATTAAAGAGGAAGACATTATTAATTCAGTGTTTGATGGTGATAATCGTGTAAATGTTTATAAAATGTTAAATAGAAAATTTGGTAATAGAGGATACAATCCAATAACTAGCTCTGTTTATAAAGCAATGAATGGATTCAGCCCATTCGATATACTTGATGATAAAAAAAAATTAGAAACATACAGTGGATACAGAGTTGCAAATGTAAAAATTAGACTATCCCAATTTAGCCAGTATGTTTGGAATTTGCAAGTTTTGTTGAAGGAAGAAGTAAATAATTAATCAAATAATTTTATTGTTATTTTATAAATATACAATGGTTGATTACGTAAAAAAATATAAGAAGTACAAGAAAAAGTATTTAGATTTGAAAAAATCGAAATATTCTTTTTCTTCAGACCCAGAATTATCTAATTCTGTGACCAAAAGGAAGTATTTAGATTTGAAAGAGAGTCTTCTTGAAATGCCACCAGTTGGTGAGCCATCTGTTAATGTTGAGAGAGTTTTTGGTGAAACGGATATAAGGCCACTAGAAGATGAAATTTCTTCGAATGATGTGGAGGTATCCATCTTACGTATGAACTTAAATGAATTTAGAGATGAGGATTTTACAACCAATATTGGAAGAGATATTGAGTCAATTTTGATGATTGATTCTATTGAACTATTTGATAATTTTACCGATTTATATACTGATGTTAAAAATGGCAGATTGGAAATAGATTGGGAAGCCTTGGAAGAGGATTTCAGAGGTTTATATGTTGTGAATAAACCGGACTTGAGAAGAGAAAGATTTGATAAGGCACCAAAAGATGGAAAAGAGTATGAAAGTTGGTGGGTAACTCAGATGGATACCGACCAAGTTGTTATTTTTGATAGAACAGAAGAGACTGAAACTGATGAAGACACAGTGGAAAAGAGGGAACAACCTCTTCCATTAGATCTACCAGAACCAGTTGATATTGAAACGGAGAGTGTTGTCCAAGATCCAATGGTTGAATAAAATATTTGCTAATTATTAAATATTTTATTTGTTAATTATAAATAATGAATAATTTCTACCAAAATTATCATTTTCTAAAAGATACAAAATTATTGTGCAAACCACTAAATAAATGGTTAAAAGCCACTAGATTTATAAGAGGAGCCGGTGGCTCAAGTAATATTATTGTACTTGGAAAACTAGATAACAGAGAGATAGTAATAAAAGTGACTCCAAGATTCAGAAAATTTGCAAATGAAAAAGCTGCTAGGAATAATGATCTATTAGAAATAGTTTTATATAAATATTTTACCAAAGAGTATGTTTTGAAATATAAAACTCCACATATTGTTGGCATCTACACCCATAAAATTTGCCCAAATATATTTAATGTTTTTGATGTCAAATGTCCAACTATAAAACAACTACTAACTAGTAGAAAAACAAAAGATAATGTTTTGTGCCAATATATACGTGATGTATTAAAACGCAAAAGCACCGAACAAGAATTTGATATGTCTCTTCTTGAATTCTGTCCAACTTCAATTGATTATGAGATGCAATTATTGGTTCATGAATTCAAGACAAAAAAAATAAAATTTTTGGCCATTGAAAATTTCATCTATCGGGCTAGTTTTCAGATAATTTATACACTGGCATGCCTGTATAAAAACGAAAAGAACTTCACACATAATGATTTCTTCTTAAGAAATATCCTTGGAACTTATGAAACTTCATATGGAAATAATGATTATGTTGAGTATAAAATTTTTAATAAATCATTCTATCTACCAGCTAATGGATTCTATTCTAAAATAAACGATTTTGGTTTTACAGTTATCTATCCAACAATCAAACCAAATTTTGTTGATGAGGTTTATGGTCCAATGGGGACTATTTGGAAGAAAGATGATGAAAAATCAGATATCTACAATTTTTTTTATGATTTTTATAATGGTGAAAATCTTGGAGCCTTTAGTACCATGAGAATTTTTGTGGAAAATAGGATGACCAAAGCTTATGTTAAGAAAATGCAGAAGATATTTGATAATTTTATAAAAATAAAAGAACTTAATAAGATGATGAATGTGGATCTTAGAAGAATGGATGGTATATGGAACATTTCTGATTATAAGTTTATGCAAAAATTGGTCAAAACACCAAAAGAGTATATAAAATCAGATGTTTTTAAACGTTATTCGAAACTTCCAAAAGGGAGTCGAATAGTCCAAACTTATTCATGCTGATAATTTCTAAGAAATTATATTTCTAAGAAATTATTTCAAATCCTCGTATCCGCCTTTGAGATAGTCCACATATTTATAACCTAATTTGTTGAGTATATTAGCAGCCCTTTTCGCTCTAATACCCCTTTTGCAATGGACAAGGATTCTTGAATTTTTTGGAATATTTCTTATCCGATTGTAGTTACCAGCATCTAATTCTGTAACTGGGACGAATTTTGCTTGTTGAAGGTGTCCACTGTTCCATTCATTGGAACTACGAACATCCAATATGTAATCATAGTAGTCATTAGATATGTTTTCTCTGGCTTCAGCCGGGCTCACTTCTCGTCCATCTTTGGTTAGGAATATTTTAAGGCATGTGAGTATAATACCAATAATGATTGCAAGTATTGATAGGAGTATTTTTGGCATAATATTATATTATTATTGGTAGATAAATTTTTCTATTGTCAATTATATATAAATATGCCAATTACATATGGAAAATTAGATGGTTCAGTTTTTGCTATTACCAAAATAGGCAATGATGTTTATGTTGGTGGTGATTTTAGTACCGGAACTAATGCTGATAATAGCACAACGACTAATTTAAATAATTTAGCAAGATGGGATGGAACAACTTGGCATCAACTGATTCAAAGTGGTGATACAAATGCTGGGGTCCAAAAAGGAGGTAGTAGTGTATCAGCAAGAGTATTTGCTCTTGAAACCGATGGAACAGATTTGTATATTGGTGGAGATTTTGATCAATTTGGAGATACGGTATCTGGAATGGCAGATAGTTTCTTAGTGCAATGGATAGTCGGTAGCTCAATGTGGGTGAATTGGGGTAGTGTGCAAGGTAATAGTAGAACAATAAATGCTCTTGAATGGGATGGTACGAGTACATTATATATAGGTGGTAGTTTTACCAATATTGGTACTTCTGGTACAGCAAATAATATTGCATTTTTGAGTGGTAGTTCTTTGGGTGTTCTTAGTACCGGTACTAATGGATCAGTAAATGCCCTTGTTTGGGATGGTACGAGTATATTGTATTTGGGTGGTAGTTTCACCTCTCCAGGAAATAATGTAGCATCGTGGGATGGTAGCTTTTTTACATCTCTTAGTGCTGGGTCTACGAATGGTCAAGTTAATGCCCTTGAATGGAATGGTTCAACACTATATGCAGGTGGTAGTTTTACTCAGATAGATGGTACAACAGCTATTGGAATAGCATCATGGGATGGTTCAACTTGGAATCCTATCGGTTCAACAGTTTCTAATCTTGGCTTTGTCGTACATGCTCTTGAATGGATTTCCAGTAGTTCCAGATTGTATGCAGGTACTAATGATACAGATATAGGGGGTGTATCTGCTAATTATATTGCATATTGTGATGGCGGGAGTTGGAATGCTCTTGGTTCAGGCCTTGGAGACGACTCATCACAACCTGTAAACTGTTTTGCTTTATTTAATGGTATCAATGATAGGTTAATAGTTGGAGGAAGGTTTACAATTGCTGGTGGAGATACAAACAAGGAATATATTGCTGAATGGGATGATATGGGATTGAGTTGGAGTACATTTGACCAATTGCAATGTTTGACAGAAGATACCAGAGTTTTAACACCCGATGGATATGTTACAATTACTAAACTAAGCGAAGGTGATATATGCATTACAAGTGATGGAAGACACTCAAGAATTAAAAGAATTACAATGTCTGTACACCGCGGTTCTGAACTTACCTATCCATATATTATTAAGAAAGACAGTATTGGGAAAAACTATCCACCAGAAGACTTTAAAGTATCTGGTGGTCACTCAATTAAATACAAAGATAGTTGGATACTACCAATGAAATGTGATTTATTTGAACAAGATAAAAGCAAGGATATTATCAGATATTTCCATATTGAACTTGAGAATTATCTAACTGATCATCTTGTTATCAATGGTGGTGCAATTGTAGAATCAATGGGCAATACTATGGAAAATAAGGAAAGAGATATAGCAGCATGTGCTGAGAGAACAACAACAATGCGTATTGATATTCCTGTTTGTTAAATAATTAATTTTAATATTTTTAATGCAAATATTAAAATTCATTTATTGTTTCCAATAAGTGTATCCGTATTTCTCAGCACATTCATTCCACTCGTTCTCTTCCCATGTGCAAACAGCCAAATCACCGTTTACCTTGAAGAATGTTCTTTCATCCGTGCATAGAGAGTAAACATTGACATAATCATCAAGAGCAACTTCTTCGACACCATTTTTGCCAAGGAAATCTCTTGGCTGAACTTCTCCCCCATCCACATAAATTGGATGTCCATCAACAATGTAAGTATCTTTATTAGGCATATTTTTCCCAAAGCAGTTAGTCGAAAGTTTAATAAATTTGTTTGTTTTACAGAATTTGAGGTTAAATTTAACATCTATTAGTTTTCCATTCATGTGTTTGACTTTGTCACCAGCAACAATTTCTGAAATTTTCTTCATTCCAAAACTTGTTTCGATAAGGGTATCGGCATGGAGGCAACAGTTAATAGTGCCAAAGTTCCAAATTCCACCAATAGTCGTGTCTTCAATGGTTCTTCCATAATTACTTGAATTAGAAGCAAAATCATTAATCGTTTGGGGTACATTAGGTAATGAACTAAAGCCAGTGGAATCATTATCAAAATCATAATTTTGAGGTGTCGAATTAATATTTTGGAAACAATTTCCATTTGCTACGCCAGCGCCATACCCCCTAGAGGCTGATTATATGATGCTGTACCAGACGTCATGCTACCTCTTATAGGTCCTGCAGTTCCTCTAACATAAATTTCACCCATCGTTGGTGCACTATTACCTAAAACAAACATGGGTAGCCCAGAAAGGGCAGTATTAAAATTTCCTCCTGTTCTATTACCTTCTGTAAAATAATATGATATACCCATTTGGTCCGTAACTACGATTTCTGCAGTGCCAGAGCCAAAAATTCCAGAACTACTGATAATTGAAATTAATCCTGACATATATATTTATAAATTAAAATTATTTTTATATTTTATTAAATTTATAAATTTAATAAAATTTACTGTTTCCAATAATGGGAATCCACAATTCTCAACAATAAATAGATTATTTATTGTTTCCAATAATGGGAATCCACAATTCTCAACAATAAATAAATTTACTGTTTCCAATAGTGGGAATCCACAATTCTCAACAATAAATAGATTATCTACTGTTTCCAATAGTGGGAATCCACAATTCTCAACAATAAATAAATTTACTGTTTCCAATAGTGGTACCCGTATTTCTCAGCACATTCATTCCACTCGTTCTCTTCCCATGTGCAAACAGCTAAATCACCATTAACCTTGAAGAATGTTCTTTCATCTGTACATAGAGAATAAACGTTAGCGTAATCGTCAAGAGCAACTTTTTCAACACCGTTTTTACCAAGGAAATCTCTTGGTTGAACTTCTTTTCCATCTACAAAAATTGGGTGTCCATCAACAATGTATGTATCTTTGTTTGGCATGTTTTCTCCGAAGCAATTAGCTGGTAATTTGATAAATTTGTTTGTTTTGTTAAATTTGAGGTTAAATTTAACATTCATAAGTTTGCCATTCATATGTTTGATTTTGTCTCCTGCAACAATTTCTGAGATTTTCCTCATTCCAAAATCTGTTTCGATGAGGGTATCAGCATGGAGGCAACAAGGTGAACTTGAATCAAAACGAGTTCCATTTGCATGAACGGCAAAACCCTCTGATCCACTACCAAGCGCGCCAGGTGGTGGAGTATCACCTACTCCATTTCCAGTTGTATCGAAAAGTGGTTTATTATTGAGATTGTTATATTCTTGATTAGTTGTTGTATCTAATAATATATAAACACAATCACCTGAAATTAATGGTCCTTCAGAACCATTATTTTGAATAGCAAATGGCAAAACAGAACCGGTGACTAATACTTCTACTAAACCGCCAGAGATTCTTATCTCAGCTGCTGTTCCACTTAGAATATCATTTGATGATCCAATATTACCCGTAATTTTATAATTTGTACCTGGAATAGAACCATCCGTCATTGTTAAACCAACAGCGACCATATTTTAATATATATATATATATATCAGAAAATTTTTAATCTATATTATTTCAAAAATTATTAAATTTATTGTTTCTAATAATGGCATCCATATTTCTCAACAATAAATATTAAAATCTATTGTTTCCAATAATGGAAATCCACAATTCTCAACAATAAATAGATTATTTACTGTTTCCAATAAGTGTACCCATATTTCTCAGCACACTCATTCTCTTCCCATGTGCAAACAGCTAAATCGCCATTAACTTTGAAGAATGTTCTTTCGTCTGTACATAAAGAATATACATTGACATAATTGTCAAGAAGAACTTCTTCAACGCCATTTTTACTAAGGAAATCTCTTGGTTGAACTTCTTTTCCATCTACAAAAATTGGGTGTCCATCAACAATAAATGTGTCTTTGTTTGGTGTGTTTTCTCCAAAGCAATCGGTTGGAAGTTTAATAAACTTGTTTGTTTTGCAGAATTTGAGGTTAAACTTGACATTCATAAGTTTGCCATTCATGTGTTTGACTTTATCACCTGCAACAATTTCTGAAATTTTCTTCATTCCAGAATCTGTTTCGATGATGGTGTCAGCGTGAAGGCAACAATTTGTCGTACCAAATTCCCATATCCCATTTGGATTTGTAGGATCCATAATAATTCTGCCATAATTTGATGAATTAGTAGCAAAGTCATTAATTGTTTGGTTTGCATTTGGTAGTCTTGATGAATCATTATCAAATTCATAATTTTGAGGACTTGCATCAATATTCTGGAAGCAATTTCCATTAGCTACACCAGCCGACATACCTCCAAGGGGTTGATTATAAGTTGGATTGCCAGATACACTACTACCTCTTATCATCCCACTCCCAACTGTCCCAGCAACATAAATTTCACCTATTGTTGGAGAGGAATTACCTAAAACAAACATAGGTATTCCATTAGTAGTGGTATTAAAATTTCCTCCTGCTCCTCCTTCTGTAAAGTAATAAGACAGGCCATTTTGATCTTGAACTACAATCTCTCCAGATCCTGAGCCAAATGTTCCTGTATGACTTATAACTGAAATTAATCCTGACATTATATATTTTAATATTATAAAATATAATATTAAAATTTTAGAATATTTATATTTCTCCCATTGGAATTTATGAAGTAAATACTTTCACTTGGTTGTGCAGATAGAAGTGTATTCATAATGTAGTTTTATCTAACATTGACATCATTTATATATATTGTTCGTAATTAAAAAAATTGAAGCAAAATAAATATTTCATATTTAAAAACTCTAATTTTTATTATTCATTCATT
>WVXN01000067.1:0-135 GCA_011773475.1 Candidatus Aenigmatarchaeota archaeon | reverse complement strand
AAAACTCTAATTTTTATTATTCATTCATTATCATTCATAAATAATAAAAATTGAAGCATATTGAACATTTCACATTCAAAACTCTAATTTTTATTATTCATTCATTATCATTCATAAATAATAAAAATTGAAGCA
>WVXN01000007.1 GCA_011773475.1 Candidatus Aenigmatarchaeota archaeon | reverse complement strand
TCAACTGCAGATTTTATTTTTTCAGGATTTTTAATATCATAAGCAGGAACTATGTCTATTTGAAATTTTCTTACCCATCCCCTCAAATATGGATGTTCAGCAAATGCTATCTGATGCCTTCCCTTAAGATTTTTTATTATATTTTTAGCTAGATTAAGACCTCTTTCTTCTAGTTGTTTTTTAGAAATATTCGGATTGAATAACAAGAATAAGTCCAATTCATACTTTTTGGCTAACCAAGTATTTTTTTCTATAGAACCACAGATTATTGGTTTTACTTCTTTAGAAAATTTTCTAGAGATTCTTATTATTTTTTCAATAAAATTACCCATTTCTCTTTCTTCGTTTTCACTAGGTTTTATCTTTTTTAGAACTTCATTTAGATTCATTTTCATCGATTAGATTTATAAATAAGGAAGTAAATAAAGTTTTATGGTCAATATTATTTACTTTCAAGAAATGTGGGCCAGCATTTGGTATAACTTTGTGACAAATTTCCCCCTATTATTATGGGCAATAATCTGGCTATTAATAGGTTTCATAGTTGGAAAAATTGGGGGATGGCTAGTAAAACAGTTCTTAGTCAAGATGAAACTAGACCAATATGTTTTTGAAAGAGATAAATTCAAAATGAAACTTTCAGATATATTTGCAGCTTTAGTTAGATGGATACTATATCTTTCTTTTATTTTGGTTGCAGCAACATACTTAACCTTTGCACCGCAGTTAGCTAATTTGATTACATACGCTATAGGATTTTTAGGAGGAGTTGTAGAAGCAACAATCATAATCGTAATTGGTTACAGCCTATCTTACTACATCAAAGAACAAGTTATAAAAACAAAAACTTTATACGGAGATATAGTAGGAAATGTAATATTTTTCCTAATACTTTATGTTTCCGTAGCATTGGCACTTCCCTTTGTTGGCATAGACACACAACTAATTAATTGGATATTGATTGTAGTAGTTGCTTCGCTTGGTTTAGGAATGGCAATTGCAATTGGTCTAGGATTAAAAGATGTTGTCAGAGATATTGGCAAAAATTATTCCAAAAGGTTCATGAAAAAGAGAAGAAAATAGTAGATTATTATGTTAGTGAAAGAAATAATGACTACTGCTGTAAAGACGATTAGACCTGAGGATACAGTTAAAAAATTAGCTGAAGGAATGGTTAAATATAAAATAGGCTCTTTGGTAGTTGTTTCAGGTTCTGGAGAAGTTGTTGGAATAGCAACAGAAAGAGATGTTATAGAACATGTTATTATTTTAGGAAAAAGTCCTGAAGAAGTAAGGGTTCAAGAGGTTATGACAAAAGATATGATAACAATTAATCCTAGCAATACACTAGAAGAAGCAGCAGATATCATGGTTCATCATGAAATAAAAAAACTCCCTGTGATTGAAGGAGGAAGGCTAGTGGGAATTGTTACTGCTACTGACCTTATAGCTTATGAGAACAAACTAGTAGAAAAAATAGCACATCTTATAATGGCTTCGCCCATGAGGAGTATTGGTGGCTAACCATAAAATTCTTTTTCTCCAGATTGATAAAGCCATATGGCAATATCTAATTCTTCTGGAGGTATTTTTAATTCTTTTGATAATTTCAAGAATTTGTTTTCTAGTTCAATATATTGTTTTTTAGTTAAACTTCCTGGTTCATAATCATTGTATTCTATTTTTCTAAGGAAATTTTGAACATGAACATCTATTATTGGTAAACCTCTAAAGCCTATATTTCTCATAAAATTGGCAGACTGTTTGATTCCTATACCTTTTATATTTTCTATTAACCATTTTCTGAGTTCTATGAGATCAGAAGTGAGCATTCTTTTTAATGCTTGTAATTTTTCTCTAGCTTCAATTATTCGTTCTGCTTTAACATCAGGAAATCTTACTCCTTTTAGATAATTTCTTAATTCTTCTAGATTTGCTCTAAATAACTTCTTATCTGCTTTTAATTTGTTAATAGCTTCTCTACAATTTTTTGCTTTGGATTGAGATGTTAAAATAGAGAAACAAAGCTCTCCAAACAAACACTCATCATCCTTTATATCACATGTTTTGATAAAATTTCTTATAAAATCTTTTTTCTTTTCATAGAATTCTAAAAGTTTATTTACTTCTATTTTCATAATAATCTCATAGTTTTAAAATTATATATATGATTTTTATGAAACCTATAGTTGAACTAAGAAATGTTACAAAAGAATATCTTATGGGAGAAGTTATAGTAAAGGCTATAGATAGAGTTAATTTAAAAATAAAAAAATCTGAAAGTATAGCATTGATGGGACCTTCTGGTTCAGGAAAATCTACAATGCTTCATTTAGTAGGATGCTTAGACAGACCAACAAAAGGGAAAATTCTTATAGATGGGAAGGATGTTTCTAATTTAAGTGATAATGAATTAGCTGTCATTAGGAGAAAGAAAATAGGATTTATATTCCAATTTTTTAATTTAATACCATCTTTTACAGCCTTAGGAAATGTCGAACTTCCAATGATGTTTTCAAGAACTCCAAAACGAAAAGAAAAAGCTAAAGAACTATTAAAAGCAGTAGGCTTGGGACAAAGACTTCATCATTATCCTTCTCAGCTTAGTGGTGGAGAAACACAAAGAGTAGCAATAGCAAGATCTTTAGCAAATGATCCCCAAATAGTATTGGCTGATGAGCCCACAGGCAATCTAGATTCTAAATCTGGAAAAGAAATATTAGAAGTCTTAGTAAGACTTAATAAGGAAAAAGGAGTAACTTTATTAATTGTTACACATGATAATTTGATAGCTAGACACGCTAGAAGAAAAATTAAATTAAGAGATGGAAAAATAGTAAGATGATTATATGAAAAAAATAATGATTTTAATATTGTTTTTGTTTTTAATTGGAATAGCTGAAGCTGCTAATATATCTTTGACTGTCTCTTGGTCACTTTCTTCATCTACTGTAAGACCTGGTGGTGATTTAATAATTTATTTAACAGCAACCAACCCAGGACTTGATTTAGATGGTGTTATTTTAACAGCAACTGCAGGACCTTATATAAAACTAACTTCGGGTGGCAAAACAGAACTTGGAGATATGCCTGCTACAACATCTCAACAATCTTCAATATCTCTGAGAGTTGATGAAGATGCTGAAGCAACCACTTCTTATGTTTATTTAGAAGCTAAGTATTATTACAGTAATTCTGAGTACAAAAAGACATTTTATGTGCCAATAACAATTAAGAGAGAACCTCTCTTAGAAATTGTTAATGTTGTTTTTAATGATACTGTTGAACCAGGAAAAACATTTTTACTATATTTTGATGTTTCTAATAAAGGTGATAGTACAGCGAGAGATTTAAAAGTTGAATTAAATAAAACAACTTTATTTACAACTCCAGGGTCAACAGGAGAGATTATAATTGAAGAGCTAAAACCTTCAGAATCTAAAAGTTTAGATTTTCTCATAACAATAAATCCAGATGCAGACATAGGAATAGAATCAATTCCTGCTATTCTTTCTTATTATGACAGCACAAAATCGAACAATTATACTCAAACTAAAAAAATTGGCCTAAAGGTGTCAGGAGATGTTGATTTTGTAGTTACAATTGACTCTTACACTAACTTTTATTATGGCCGAATTGGTGAAGTATCAATTTATATAGCAAATCGTGGTTTATCATCAGCTGAATATGTTTCTGTAAATGCTAAATCAGATTTTGGTTCAAAAGAATTTTACATAGGGAGTCTAGATTCTGATGATTCAGAAACAATTGATTTGCCTCAAAATTTAGCTAAAGTTTCAGGAAAATATCCAATCCATTTAACCTTAAATTACAGAGATAAATTTGATAATGAATATTTCTTTGAAAAAACACTCGAAGTAATGCCTACCAATGCCCCAATAGATTATACTACAATTTTAATTGTGATAGCTGTTCTAGCAATTATTGTATATTGGATTTACAAAAAAAGAAAGAAGTGATTTAATTGATTAA
>WVXN01000074.1:10017-10217 GCA_011773475.1 Candidatus Aenigmatarchaeota archaeon | reverse complement strand
ACCACCATATCTATAGGTATTCTCCAGAACGCGGCAAATTTTGGTATGTCCTCAATAGTAAGAAAATCTCTGTAAATTTGATCTTGGAGAGCATCCACAGCTATCCATGCATACAAAGAGATGAAAAAAGAAAGAAAAAGATTATTCCAATTCTTTTCATTTGTTGCAGCAGCAAAATAAAATAATAAAAATACTAGAAT
>WVXN01000074.1:2643-9955 GCA_011773475.1 Candidatus Aenigmatarchaeota archaeon | reverse complement strand
ACTAGAAAATCTAAAAAAGGATTTATTTTAGTTAGCCAAAAAATAAAAATAAAAGAAATCAAAAATATTATTAAATCTAAAATTAAAATTTTTTTACCTTCAAACAATTCTTATCACCAAATGATTTAAATGAATATGACAATCTATATAAAATAATGATTTCATGAAAATAAAATGTTTAGGTGGATTTAGAGAAGTAGGGAAGAATGCTGTTCTAATAGAAAGCAAAGAAAATGTTTTATTTGACTATGGAATGGAAGTTGATACTGGTAAACTTCCATTACCCGTAAAAAAAGTTGATATGATAGTATTAAGTCATGCACATCTAGATCATTCTGGTTACTGTCCTGTTATTTATAAAAAATTCAAACCTCCTATTTACTCAACAATAGCAACTTTTGAATTATCCCATCTGCTTCTAAAGGACAGTATCAAAATTGCCAAGTTTAAAGGTCTTCCTAAACATTTTAGGAAAAATGATTTGAAAAAAATGAAAAAATATGAAGTAATAACAACTTATGGACAAAAGATTGAAGGTGAAAACTTTTCTTTAGATGTGTTTGATGCTGGGCATATACCTGGTTCTACTGCACAACTCTTAGAAATTGAAAACAAAAGAATTCTTTATGTTTGTGATTTTAATGTTAATACAACTCGTTTGTTAAATGGAGCAAGAATAGACGCTAAAGATGTTGATGTTCTGATATTGGAGAATACTTATGCTAAGAAAGAGCACCCACAAAGAGAAGAAACAGAAAAAAAATTCTTTGAAACTGTTCAAGGAACAATTGCAAATGAAGGAGTAGCTGTAATTCCTTGTTTTGCTGTTGGTAGATCAGCTGAAGTTTTAATGATTTTAAATAGTTTCAAGCCAGATTTTCCTATTTATCTTGATGGTATGTCAAAAACTGCTACAGAAATCACTTTAAGTTATCCTGAGTTTCTCAGAGATGCAGAAGCATTAAGAAGAGCTTTGGAAAATGTTACAGAAGTTTGGAAAGGTGAAGAGAGAAAGAGATTAGTAAAAGAACCATGTGCAATTGTTTCAAGTTCAGGAATGTTAGAAGGTGGACCTTCTGTTAGTTATGTAAAATATTTGTATAATCATCCTGAAAGTTCTATTATATTCACTGGATTTTTAATTCCAAGAACTGCTGGAAGAAGATTAGTAGAAACTGGTAGATTTGTTACTGAAGGTTTTGATTTAAAAATCAAAATGAGTATTCATAAATTCGATTTAAGTGCACATAGTGGAAGAAGTGATCTGTTTAATTTTGTTAACAAGATTAATCCTGAAAAAGTTATTTGTTTGCATGGAGATTATTGCGAAGATTTTGCTAAAGAATTGAAAGAAAAAGATTTTGATGCAATTGCCCCAAAAAATGGAGATATAATTGATATTGATTAATATAATTTTTAATGCATGGTATTTCTTGGTTAATATTTTTATCTGGTAGGTTCTACAACAACAGCAGTTCCATATGCAGAAAAAACAACTGCTGCACCAGCAAATATATCACTTGTCTCAAAATCTGTTCTTACAATTGCATTCGCTCTCATTTTTCTAGCATTCTTTTTAAGTCTTTCCATTGATTCTACCTTCGCTTTTTCACATTCTTCTGTAAATGCTGTAACTTCACCACCAACCATGCTTTCTATACCAGCTACAAACTTTCCCCAAAGTCCTCTAGTTCTAACAGTAAGTCCATGAACTGTTCCTAAAACTTTAACAATTTTATAACCCTCTATTGTAGGAGTTGTTGCTATTAAAATATCTGCCATTAAATCACGATTTTTATATTAGTTTTCATTAATAAATAAGTTTAACAGACAAAATATTCTTATGATATTAATTGATGGTTCTTATCTTGAAGGTGGAGGTCAGATAATTAGAACTTCTATTGCACTTTCAGCAATAACTGGCAAACCAGTTAAAATAGAAAACATAAGGGCCAAGCGTCGTAATCCTGGATTAAGAGCACAACATTTGAAAGGAATAGAAGCTACAACTGAATTATGTAATGCTGAATTGAAAAATGCAAAAATTGGAAGCACTTCAATTGAATTTATACCCAAAAAAATTGAAGGTGGTTATTTATCAATAGATGTTGGAACTGCTGGTGCAATATCTTTAGTTCTCCAAACTTTAGTTTTACCTTCTCTTCATGCTGAAAACGAAGTTGTTTTAGAAATAACAGGTGGGACTGATGTCAAATGGAGTCCAACAACAACATACTTTCAACACATCTTTTGTGATTTTTTAAAAAAAATGAATATTGATATTCACATAGAAACATTAAAACATGGATTTTATCCTAAAGGTGGAGGAAAAGTTAAAATAATCATAAAACCTTGTAAAGAACTTAAAACAATAAACTTAACAAAAAGAGAAGATCTTAAAAGAATTGATATTTGGAGCATAGCATCTGAAAATTTAAAAAATAGAAAAGTTGCTGAAAGGCAGGTAGAAGGTGCTAAAAAAGCTTTAGGAAAAAGTTTTGAGAATGTTAATATAAGTTATGTTCCAACACTTTCTCCAGGTTCTTCTATTAATCCTCATGCACATTTTGAAAATTGTAAATTGGGAGCATCTGAATTAGGAGAAAGAGGTAAGCTTGCTGAAAAAGTTGGCGAAGAAGCTGCAAAAAGCTTAGTAAAACAGATTGATTCTAATGCATGTTTGGATAAATGGATGGCAGATCAAATTCTTCCTTACATGGCTTTAGCAGGTAATTCAAAGGTTTCTGTTGCTGAAATAACAAACCATGTTAGAACAAATATCTGGGTTATAGAAAAATTCTTATCAGTAAAATTTGAAATAGATGAAACTAATAAAATAATTTTTTGTCAACGAATTTCTTAGCTTTATTCGGATTCCTGTTTTTCTACAATAGATTTAGCTGGTTCTTCTGTTTCTGTAAGAATTTTAGTTGATTTTTTCTTGGTTCCCTTGGTTTTCTTAGCTAAATCATGTAAGAAAGATGTTATCCTAACTCTTTGTAAGAAAATGAAAACACAGATTACTATTGCAGCAACAATTATTATTACATTAGTTAAAATCGAAACTGTTGTAGGTCCAACTCCTGCTATTGTTACTTCACATGATTGAGACTCTGCAGGCTTATTAACAGTTGTTCCACAATTATTAGAGTCTGTACATGTTCTAGTTTGTATTTTATCTGTACATTCAGACCAATCTGTGCAAGACCAGCTTTCTTCACATCCCTCTTCTGGTTCTGGTTCTGGTTCTGGTGGTGCACCACCTGTAGTTCCAATTATAAACACAGATAATCCTGGAGAATTTGCCTTATAAAATACTTCTGTAGTGCTTTCAGCTATTTTTGTTGCACTTAAATCATTCCATCTATTATTAGCCCATCTGTATAAAGTAATATTCGTAGCATCAACATTGTTATCTGTTAACCAAGTTTTATTTACAGCGAATTCAATATTAACAGTATTAATATCAGAATCAGTAATGTTTATTCTTTCTATGTTAATATAATGATACACCTTACCATTTATATCAAAAGGAACTGTTGATGGTAAAGTTTGTAATTTAGATATCATTATTTTTATGTAACCTACATTATTTACAACAGTAATGTTCATTCCCCTCATTGCAACATCTCTAAATCTTGCTATATTTGCAATCAGTTTTCCGCCTGTTGTGAGTGATGTCATTGTAATGTTTACTTTACCTACTGCGAGTCTAATAACAGCTGTTGAAACAGTTCCGCCTGTTGACCCACCTGTTCCGCTTGTTCCACCTCCCCCATTTGTAGCTACACAACCATTGGTACATGAATAACCGGAAAGACAGTTTGTACTATCTACAGCACAAGCTTCTCCTGTATCACAATATCCATCTCCACAAAATGTTGATGATGCTCTACAAACACTATGAACACAATATCCACCTATACACTGAGCGTTTTGTGTACAGTAAAGACCGCTTGCATTTTTAGTAGTATAATTCATTATACCTGTAGAATTCCAATTGTCTGAAGTGTCATTTGCATATACTTTCCAAGCAACATTACAGCCTGTTGTATAATTTGGTGTTTTGGTAACATTAGACCAATTAGTTAAACCAATAATTGAAACCCAACTATCGTTCACTAAATTTGAACCTCCAGTACAATTATCAAAAGAGAAAATATAACCTGAAAGTCCGCCATAATCTTGCCATCTTAATCTAAATTCAGTAGCAATTCCTGCAAGAGTTGTATTTGTTGAATTATTTGAATATGTTGGTGATATTGTATCACTAACACTAAAGGTCATATTACCTGTGACATTCTCATTACCAGCAGAATCATTAGCATATATTTTCCAAGCAACCACTCCTAATTCAAAAGTATCATTATCCCATGTGAAATTAGACCAAGTTTCACCTGCAGTTAAATTAATATCATAAGGAGAGCTATAATTTCCATCTGTATAATTAACCCAAGTTCCTGTTTCATTTGTTGATAACCAAGCATAATCTAAATTATTATCATCTGACCAGTTAGCATATATTAAAACAGGTTGAGTTGCATTTATTGAACTTGTATTAGAATTATTATTTGTAAAGGTTGGTTTTGCAGTATCCACAAATATAGTCCAGTTAATGGAGTAAAAATCATATTGACTAGTATTATCATAACAATAAATATTCCATGAATAAGGTCCGTCAGAACTAACAGTGTTGTTTATCCAATTAATGCTTCCATTAACTAAAGGTCTTGTGTCATTAGTTTCATTTGCTAACCAACTACCAGTGAAGTTTCCATAGAGTGTACAGTTATCCATATTTGTTACAGAAGTATTCCATACTGGTGTGAAAGTGAAATTTATAGTTTGGTTATTACTATAAGTTAAATTAGAGGGGCTTTCTAAAGTTATATTTATTGCATCTGACATTCCATAATCAGAAAAACTAGTTACATTAAAAGTAATATTTTCTCCGTCCCAAACAAAATCAGAACATATAAATGGTGGACAGGGAATCCCTGTTGTGTTAGTATGAGCATATTTAAATATCTGGGGCCTACCACTTATTCCAAATCTATTTGATACGTTATACATAGTCAATCTTGCTGATAAGTTTAAGTTTGGCTTGTTTGGATCTGTCCCATTCCATTCTGTCTCATTAATTCCAATTCTAGGGCCAGCCATTATATTCTTAACTGCAAACTCGAAAAGAGCTTGAGACTTCTGCGGATCATCCATACTGACATTTTGTGTGTAATTTATTTTTGCTATTCCAGGAACTTCTATAACAAGACTAAAATTGGAGAAATTACCTGTATCAGCCACAGCTGTAAAGTTAGTAGTGTCTCCACCAAATGTTGGACCACAAAGTGCATAATGTGTAGCATTCATATATTGTGCTCTATCCTCTACAGTACAATTTCCATCCCAACATGCACCAACATTTACAAGTGTTCCATTAAGCAATGGTATTTGTGGTGGTAAAGGTTCTGTAGGAGGAGGGCAACCAGGAAGTGTAGACATATTTACTAACATAACTGGTGCAAAAACATTATCAAGATAAAAACCAGTACTTATATTACCATCTGTAGCATTAATTGTAACATTTCTCGGTTCCATCATTATTGAACCACCAGCAAGAGTGAGATTGACAGTGTCATTCAATTCAAAAATTGCCCAACTTCCATCTGTAGCATTCTGCTTGAACACGCCAGCTCTACTTGAGTTTCCTCCTATTTCTGAAAAATTGCCAGTAACATTCATAGTTGCATTACAAACACTTGGAGAAACACAAGAATAATTAACTAGTATAAAAACCTGATTGTTGTCAGCAAAAAACATGTCTCCTTTTGTTACATTAACCCAAGATGTACATGGAGAGCCACCGCAATAATTATATCCTGTTATATTACCTGGATTAACAGATGCTGTTGTAGGTGTGACATAAAGAACTAAAATTGTTATAATCACTAAAAATATTACAAAAAATAGCCCTAATTTCATTATACCTTTCTTATTCAAGGAAGCACCTCTTATAATTAAGAATATAATTAAACCGCCTTATAAATTTTTGTATAAAAACAAAGAATTTATTTGAATGTCACATATCTTATTAAATGAAAAAACATGTAGTGGCAATACTCAAAAGTGATCTAGCAAAAACTGGTAGTATTATTTTTATTGCCACTCTTAGCTCTAATCTAATAGTTTTTTTAGCTAATCTACTTATTGCAAATCAATTGGGAGCTGTAGATTTTGGTGTTTTTAAGATTATTCTTTACTTATTTTCATTTTTACCTTTGTTAATAGAGTTTGGTGTTAATGCTAGTTTAACCAAATATATTTCTGAATTTGGCAGTAAAAATAAAGAGAAAATTGGATATTTAGTGAACTGGTTCTTAAAATTAAAAGTAGCTACCTATTTAATCTTAATAATAATAATCTTTCTATTAAGAGAACAAATAAGCATAATCTTCCTAAAAGATCCTTCATTAAGTTATTTGATATCAGCTGGAATTTTATTAATAAGTTTAACATTTTTCGGTGCATTTCAATTCATTGTTCAAGGTTTTCAAAAATTCAAATTATATGCATTATCACAATTTTTAAATCTTTCAAGCTCTGCTATTCTTGCTATTCTTTTAAGTCCTTTAGGAATTTTTTACATTATTTTAGGTTGGAGTCTTGGACCCTTGATAGGTAATTTGTTTAATATCAAGTTCTTTTTTGACAAAAAAATTTTAAAAAAAACTAAAGAATTTGACGTTAAAAAGATTTTCTTGAAATTCAGCATACCAATATATTTAACTAACATAGTTGTTGGATTACTTAATGCAGTAGTGCCTTTTCTAAGCTTATTTTTCTCTCAAGAAAAAATTGGTTTTTTCTCTTTTGCTTTTATTTTCTATTCAGCAACTTTGTTGATTCCTATGGCTTTATCAGCTATTGTTTTTCCAAAGGTATCAGAACTTAATGGTCTAAAAAGACATGAAGACGCAAAAAACATTCTAATGAAGGCCTTCAAATTATACCTTATTGTTGCTATTATTGGAATAATACTTGTGTTTTTGGTTTCAGATTGGTTGTTTACAACTTTTTTCAGTGGTTATATGAAAAGTTTATTCATGTTTAAGATTTTAACAATTATAGGGCTTATTTTTGGTTTTAATACAATTTATTTTAATTACCTTCAGGGTTTGGGAAAGGTTAAGAGATTTGCTTTATTTGTTTTAACTCAAAACATCTTATTAATCATAATAAGTTTTATTTTGTTGAGTTCATGAAACTTTTTATATTTACCTCTCTAAATTTTGATAGTTAAGTGATTCAATGA
>WVXN01000074.1:0-2555 GCA_011773475.1 Candidatus Aenigmatarchaeota archaeon | reverse complement strand
AGAAGACTTATTCCTGGTACTGTACCGCCTATGATATTTTATTTGACAAGTGTACTTTTCTGGATTTTAAAAGGATTTGGTCTTAGTTTGTTAACAACTGCAGCATATGCCTCAGCTCTCTATGGAGCATTGATAGTAATTCCTGCATTTTTATTAGGCAGAGAATTATCCAATGAATATGGTGGGCTATTAGCAGCAACATTGATTGGTACTGCACCACAAATATTGATAAGAACTTTTGGAAGTAGTTTTGATACTGACCAATTAGTACTATTTTTCTTATTACTAACAGTTTATCTTGGTTATGTTGGTTTAAAGAAGAAATCAATAACAAGTTTCTCACTGGCTTTAATAGGATTTACATTATTTATGTTTACATGGATGTTCTTCTTCTATCCAATTTTTATACTAGGAGGCTTTGTTTTATTATACTTCTTTTTAGCTCTCATAATAGGAAAATTAAAGAAAAGTGAAGATTTTTCATTAAAAAAGATTGGTTCCAAATTGATAAGTCACTTAAAATTTTTTATAGTTATTATTGTTTGTCTATTCATCATTGGTTGGTTTAATGAGATTAACATCATAACAAATTTATTAAAATTAATGGGTTTTGCTCAAGCAGCTGAAAAACAAATAGTAAATATATCAATTGCAGAGTTACAGCCATTTGATATATTTAACCTACAAGGCTGGATATTAGCAACAGGAAGATTTATGATAGGAGAGGAAATAACTATTCTAATTCTTCTAATCTTCATGTCTTTCCTAGGATTTGGTTTTCTGTACTTTGCTAAAGTGAAAAAGGATTTAAGAAAATTTTCATTTTTATTAACAGTATTTTTTGTTGGTATTTATACAACATTTAGAGGTATAAGATTCACAGAATTTACAGCAGCATTATTTTTGATTCTAATTAGTACTGGTTTTGGTTGTTCTGTCAATTTTTCTAAAAGAAATAAACTTTTAAAGAGTTTTGCAATTGGATTGGGTATTTTTATTGCTATTTGTGCTATGGGCATAGGATTGGAAATGGGTAGTGGTCTTGGTCCTGATCAAAATACGAACTGGGATAATGCATGGGACTTTTTAAAAACTAAAACGCCTGAACTTTCAATAGTCGGAACTTGGTGGGATCCAGGTCATATGATTTCTGGATTAGGAGAAAGAAGAAATTATGCAGATGGAGCTCACTGCTCAGAATTACATTGTTTCTATCCGATTAACACTAGAATAACAAACCTAGGAAAAATAATGGCAACTAGCAATGAGAATGAATCTTTAGAACTAATAAGAAAGTATCAAGGAACCTCACCAAAAGTTTACTGGATAGCATCTGATGATTTAATTGCAAAATTCCAATGGTTACAATATTTTGGAACTGGTTGTGATGCTAGATATGAATCAAAATGTCCACTTTATATGCAGTTACCTGAAAGTTCTAGATCATTTGATGATGCTGGAAATATAATCATTAGAAATTATAATATGGGTCAACAGACAAAGGTCATGATTGTTAGTGGTCAAATTCCAATACCTATATTTGTTCAAGGGATAAATGCTGCTTTATTCGATGAAATTATAATTTATAATAATACTCAAGCAGTACCCCTCAAATTTAGTGAAGGCGATATAAATTCTCTTATAGAATCACTAAAGCCTTTGGAGAGACAATTAAATATTAGATTTACAAATCAAACAGTACCAATGACAGTATGGATACCACGACATTTTTCTTATGTTGTGGTAATACCGCCCAACCTTAGAAATGCTGTGTTTACAAAAATGTTCATGTTGGAAGGGCAAGGATTAGAGCATTTTAAGCAAGTATTCAGAAATGAACAAGTGAAAATTTATGAAGTCATATAAAGTTATTGCAATTATACCTGCTTATAATGAAGAAAGGAATATAGGAAAAACTGTTAAAAACACTAAAAAGTATGTTGATAAAGTTATAGTAGTGGATGACGGTTCTTTTGATAATACTGCAAAAATTGCAAGAAAAAATAAAGCAAAAGTCATAAGATATGAAGAAAATAAAGGTGTTGGTTTTGCCTCAAGAATTGGTTTAAAAGAGGCTATTTTTTTAAAACCTGATATAATTGTCTTTTTAGATGCTGATGGTCAATCAAATCCTAAATACATACCAGAATTTATAAACAAAATAAAAATGGGTTATGATTATATTTATGGAAAGAGAAGCCTTCATAATTATCCTATAAATAGAAAAATCGGAAATTGGAGTTTAACTATTTTAGTAAATTTGGTTTGTCCCACAAAAATAAAGGATGTTGAATGCGGCTTCAGAGCCTTTACATTCGAAGTAGCAAAAAAATTAAATCTTAAAGCAATAAATTATGAAAGAGAAGTTGATTTTATTTTTGAAGTGTGGAGAAACAAACTAAAAATATCTTATGTTGAAATAAAGGTGCCAAGATTTTATCCCAAACCAGCTATATTACGAGGTATTAAAAATTTTTGGTTTCTTTTAAAGAGGAGATTTAATCGTAATTAAAATATTTCTAATTTAATTTAATCACAACATTATTTTGATTTTG
>WVXN01000069.1:706-1105 GCA_011773475.1 Candidatus Aenigmatarchaeota archaeon | reverse complement strand
ATCGGGAATGCTATCAGCGGGAAACGGTTGTGCATTAATCATTGACATAGGATAACGTCACAGTTTTAAACCAATGTGGAACTTGTCCACCAAAATCTTTCCAATGGCTCCTGCGATATTTGTGTCACTTTTTGAAAAAGAGTTCGTTATGAATAAAAAATTCCACGGAAATGAAGGAACTTCTTTTAAAATTAGAATGTTAAGAAACCCATCTTTGACCTTGATATTGTAATGAATATTCAAAAGAATCCCATAAATAGAGTTTACACTTCAAATGATACTTTGTATAGAATTGAGTCTTTCTAAAAGCATAATCTCGCTTGAATTTAAGATCAAATTTTTTTACTATTTGACAAGCTGCTGAGAAAACAATATAATATATATGGGTGGTACACCACC
>WVXN01000069.1:331-562 GCA_011773475.1 Candidatus Aenigmatarchaeota archaeon | reverse complement strand
AAAAGCAGGATTCGGAAAAGGAACAGTCTATAATTATTTTGAGAATAAATTTGATCTTCTTCTTGCGGTCTTTAAGAAAACAATTGATGATCTCGTCACAGAAATTGAGACTCAGAGTGCTGGACTCGATAATCCTCTCAAAAAGTTGGAAAAAGGTATTTATGCTTACTTCCATTACTTTAATAAAAATAAGGCCCTAACTAATCTAATAATCCGTGAGTGTTTTGCGGC
>WVXN01000069.1:0-169 GCA_011773475.1 Candidatus Aenigmatarchaeota archaeon | reverse complement strand
CACCAGTTTCATTTACGGCATTAAGAAAAAGTCTTAATCAGGAGTCGATTATGTTCTCATACATTTTTATGAAAATCTTAGAGAGTCGTCCTAGCCGTTACGACAAGGGAATAAACATTCTTACGGGCGGACATGCAAACAAGATAAAAAAAGAGATAGTTCAAGATCA
>WVXN01000002.1 GCA_011773475.1 Candidatus Aenigmatarchaeota archaeon | reverse complement strand
GCAACAATTATAGTGCTCAAAGACATTAAGATTGCACCTATTGCCGGAGTTAGAAGAATTCCTAGATTATAAAGAACTCCTGCTGCTAAAGGTATTGCAACAACATTGTATCCAGTAGCCCATAGAAGATTTTGTTTCATTTTTCCATAAGTGGCTTTTGCTAGACCAATTATAGAGACGACATCTCTTGGATCATTTCTTATTAAAATAATGTCTGCTGATTCTATGGCAACATCTGTTCCAGCACCTATTGCTATTCCAACATCAGCCTGAACTAAAGCGGGAGCATCATTAACACCATCACCTACCATTGCCACATTCAATCCTTGAGATTGAACTTTTTTAATTACTTCAGATTTCTCATGAGGTAAAACTTCAGCAAAGAAATCATCAAGACCTAATTCTTCTGATACCCATTTTGCAACTTGTTTATTATCACCGGTTAACATCATACACTTGATTTCCATAGATTTTAGCTTGTTAATAGCTTCTTTTGATTCTTCTCTAATCAAATCAGCAAGAGCAATTGCGCCTATTACCTTATTTTCAAATAAGACATATACAATTGTTTTTCCTTGTTTTGATAATTCATCAATTTTCGCATTTTCTATTTTAATGTTATTTTCTTTCAAATAATTTTGACCTACTGCTCTAATTAGTTTTCTATTAATTATACCTTGAATACCTTTTCCTGGAATAGATGTAAATTTCTGAACAGTTAAAATTTTAATATTTTCTTCATTTGCTTTCTTTATAATACCTTTAGCTATAGGATGTTCTGAATTGGATTCTAATGAGGCAGCATAAGATAGAATTTCATCTTCCTTATATTCATTTTCAGCAATCATATCAGTAATTCCAAATTCACCTTTTGTAAGTGTTCCTGTTTTGTCAAACACAATAGCATTTATACTTCTTGCTCTTTCAAAGGCTGCTCTGTTTCTTATTAAAAGACCATTTTTTGCTGAAAGGGATGTTGAAACTGCCACAACCAATGGTACAGCTAAGCCTAATGCATGTGGACAGGTAATAACCATTACAGTAACCATTCTTTCAAGAGAAAATACAAACTCCATTCCAAAATAAAGNNTTGTTTGACAAGATTTATAACCTGTGATAGATATGAATCTTTACCCGTATGTGTTATTTTTAGATGTATCGCTCCTTCACCGTTAATAGAACCGCCAATAACTTCATCACCCTTATTTTTACTTACAGGTTTAGATTCCCCTGTCAACATCGCTTCATTAACACTTGTTTCTCCTTTAACTACAGTGCCATCTGAAGGGATTTTTTCACCTGGTTTCACAAGAATAATGTTATCGAGAATCAGTTTTGAAATAGGAACATCTTCTATCCTTCCATCACTTTTTACAAGATGTGCTTCAGAAGGTAATAACTTAGCAAGAGTTTCTAATGCACGAGAAGCACCCATAATAGATCTCATTTCTATCCAATGACCTAAAAGCATGATATCAATCAAGGTAACAAGTTCCCAGAAAAAGAATTTTCCAGAAAGTCCAAATACTACTGCACTACTGTAAAAAAATGCCACACCAATTGCTAATGAAATTAGTGTCATCATACCAGGTTGTTTTTTTCTGAGTTCCTTTAAAATACCTTTTAAGAAAGGCCATCCACCGTAAAAAAATACAACAGAAGAAAGGGCGAAAAGCACATACTTATCTCCTAGAAAATTAAAGGTAAATCCAAAGAATTCTTGAATTAATGGTGATAGAATCAAAATAGGAATAGTTAAGATAAAGGAAATAAAAAATCTTCTTTTAAAATCCTTTACCATAATTTCATGATGATTAGTATGTTTATTATGCTCTTCCTTATGTTTTTCATGATCCATTTGATTCATATTTTCAGAATGTATTTTATTCATAATCCTCATTTAAAATATGTTTTTTTATTTCTTATTTCTTTTAACAACCAAGTTATATGTCAACCAAAATATAATAGAAAACACAAAAGCTATTATTACAGCAAATGCTAACCCAAGAGCACCCATACCAAACATTCCTGTTCCTCCCATCATATCTCCACCATACTCAAAATCCATCATATCATTATGAGCTACTACAGGTGAAGAAATCAAAACTAATGCAAGGAACATAAAACTCAATATTTTTTTCATTTTTATCACCTCTTTTAATATTATTTTTGTACAACAGTTGTCACGCAAATTGGTGGGTCTTGGCTCCTTTAACTATTTCTCTCATCTCATCAAAAGTCATTTTTTTCATTTTTTTCTTTTTTTTAAATATCATTTTTCTCACCTCTAAATTGTTGATTTTTTTCCTCAGCCTAAGCATCATCGGAAAAAGAGTTCTAAATCTTATTTTCATAATTGCAACCTCCAAAAAACAAACGTGGACGCTTTTTTTTATATTTACTCAAAAACTTGGGTGGGATTTATCCAGTTGTTTTTTTTCTATATATTATTAATATGGGTATGTGGTATAATTCAGTTGCGAACAAAAAGTATGAACCTTAAGTACGGTCTTTACGTTAGTAAAACTTAAAAAGGTTATAAAAGAAAACTAAATAGTGATAAAATGCATGTTTTGATACCTCATTGGTTCTATGGTTTTGACTCAATAATGTATTTAATAAGTTCATTAATTGGGTTTTTACTCAGTTTTTACTTTCATAAAATATATTCATTGAGTTCTGAGAAAAGACACATGTATCTTTATTATGGTTTTTTACTCCTCTCTTTCGGTCTTCTTAGTTTATCAATAACAAATATATTCAGTTATTTAACTTTCAGTAATTGTCCTACTCCTTGCCTCTTGGGACTATTAGACCGCACATTTTCTTTAGAGGATTTTTCATACTTACTGTATTTTGGTTTGTCAATATCAGCTTATGCCCTTTTCATTTCGGCCTACCTTCCTAAAAAATTCAAGATACCTAAATTGCCACTAATAGTATTCTTGATCTATTTTTTAGTTATTTTAATATCTTTACCAGCAGCAGAAGGAAACATAGTTTGGTATAATTATCATGAATTTTTCCATCTAACAGCTTTTATTATGGTAGTTTTTGTTTTATTTAGAAATATAATCAATTTCAGTGAAAAGAAAAATATAAATTCTTTTTTGGTTGTTGCAACATTTATCTTTCTTTCTTTGTTTCATCTGTTACACATATTTTCTATAATTAGTTATTGGATGTATGTTTTTGCTCACATTTCAATTTTAATAAGCTTCCTCTCTCTCCTTTTCATGCTTGTTAGGGTGAAAAATAAATGAACTCTCGAAGGACCAGAACGCAGATTTATATAGACATATTAAGAGCTATAAGAAAAAATAATGGAAAATTGAAA
This sequence comes from Candidatus Aenigmatarchaeota archaeon, assembly GCA_011773475.1. Lineage (GTDB taxonomy): Archaea > Aenigmatarchaeota > Aenigmatarchaeia > Aenigmatarchaeales > Aenigmatarchaeaceae > CS1-C013. The sequence continues at coordinate 313 of WVXN01000002.1, read as the reverse complement.
AAAACACATATAGTTTATAAAGCTAACTTAACACATTCTAGATTGAAAGGTTATCTTGATTTTTTAATAACTAAAGAATTTATTGAAGAAAAAAAGATTAGAAATAATAATTTTTTTGTTGTAACAGAGGGGGGTTTGAAATTTCTAAAAGAGATTAATAAACTAAGAAAAATATCTGATGCCTTTGGTATTCCCATATAAATTAGTAGAGCCTCGAGAGGGTCGCACTATCCAGTTATCTGATCCCTTAGTATTCTTATTTTGAATGTGTTTTCCAAAATGTCATATATATGTTTCCATAGGTTATTTTCAT
>WVXN01000064.1:816-5466 GCA_011773475.1 Candidatus Aenigmatarchaeota archaeon | reverse complement strand
ATTTCATAATATTAGTTAAATTTTTAGAATAAAATTAATACCTAATGTTTTAACTAGAAGTCAAAAGAATCAAATTTTTAATTCTCCTTCTCTAATTAAAGTAAAAACTTCGGTGCCAAGACTCTTTAACACTATTGTTGGATATCTTATAACCTGATCTAAGTGTATTAAAGAATCTATTTGTCCATCCCAATCATAACCTAAAGCAAAATGAAATGAACCTCTATATTTTTCTGCTTCAGTTATATTGGGAACAATTCTTGCCTTTTTATTTAGTCCCACTGCTATTTCACTAATTTTTTTGTTGTTTTTTGGGTTTTTTCCCATTTCAATTGATTTTTTTTCAGCTTTTTTTAAAGCATCTGAAAGTTTTTCTGCTTCTGTACCACCTTCTATATTCGATATACTGCCTGCCGTTACATGCAATATAACAGGTTCCTTTGGAATCATAGATTCGTCTGATGTGGACACAACTCCATCAATAACAAGTGTTCCACTAGAAGAATTTAATACAGGAGTTAAAAAGACCTCACCTGGAGGCAAATTACCACTTGAACCTGGTTTTTTTATATTACCAATGCAATAGTGTGGTCTTTTGCTTATCTTTGCAGTAAAGTCTGTTCCATTTTTAGAACTTATATGTATAGCATCAGCAGACATAAAATATGATCCAACTTTTCTGGAATCTCTTTTTATTTCATCGAAATCAGCATCAACGGGTCCTATGAACCTCTCTTTCGTCATGTTGGTGCTCCATACAGCCCTAGCCATTTTTTCTCCTAATAAGACTCTGAGGTAATGTGAATAGTCTCTTTTACCTCTTTTATACTTGAATTTAGAGCCAATCTTATCTTTTCCAAGTTTAAATTTAGGTAAAGATACTATAACATCTGGATCAGACAATAAAGCTTGTCTCACAGCGTCTTCCATAAAATCAAAATGGGTTTTTTCAGGTTGATATAACAAAGTTGGGCTTGCTCCAAAAGATTCTGCTGCTCTATATATATTTTCAGAAATTAAAGGAAGGTCGCCATATTGATTCGATACTATCAAGATCTTTTCTTTTGGTCTTATTCCCAGTGATTTGGAACAAACCTTTCTTGCTACTCTTTCTATTTCATCTGTCATTGTTGGCATAAAAAATTAATGTGGTGGAAGAAATTTAAGCTTGAAGAAAGACATTTAAAGATTTTTATTCATTAAGGTATAATGAAAGTTGGATCTTTGGGAGCTCTAGGAGACAGAGGAATAAAAAGCGAGATAGTTAGACTTGCTTATTTGGCAAAAGATAAAAGAGGTTTTGAGGAGTATGTGTTAGTTTTTGAGAATTCTATTCCTACTTTTGCGGAAGGGCATCCCATATATGAGGGTTCTGAAGTAGAAAAAAGACCTAACGGAGAAATCAAACTAAGATATCCAAAATTGAAATCAAAAATAATTTTAACAAGTCTAAAAGAAGATAATGAGTTTAGAAAAAAACGTCCAGATGTTGTAAAAAGAATGAGTTTCATAATGGATGAGATATCTAAACCGAATGGTAAAAAAGAAATTGTTTTCAATTATGGGACAAAGGAAAATGAAGATGATGTTTGGGATTTAGACATTAAAGATACTAAACATCAAATTAAGAATAAAGAAGTATCTGAACATTTGGTAGGTGTAAGCGCTCGTGCCGAGTTGTGAACCCTTAAATCTTGATTTTTCTATCTTTGAAATAAAACTTTTTTACCATGAGCAATTCTATATTTTTCCTCTTCTAACAACTTAAATTCGCTTCTATTAAAACAATACAAATCTAGAGATGTTTTTGCAAAATTTTGAAAGATTTCACAATGTCCGGGGCAATGTGATGTAACTATGATGACATCGGCGTCTTTGCTTGAAGAAGCACCTCTAGCAAGTGAACCAGTTAGATATATTTCATGAATAAATGATTGTTCTTTTGCTGAGGCAACAAGATCATCTACCTTTTTTATTAGTTTTTCTCTTGATAAAGAAGTGAAATATTCATCTTCAACCAATGTCAAACCACATTGTGAAAATAAATCTTTTTTTGCATCAGTTGTGCTTCCTTTGATTTCTGTATAAACGATTCTCCAATTCTCTGGAGAATCACTAAAGGTTTTCATTCTCTCTTCCATTTTTTTTATTGTTTTTTCTAAATTGGATTTTGATGCGAACTCATAATCTGTTGTTGATGGAACAAAAGCAGAATCTAAATTACCGAAAGTTTGCTCTTCTTTTTCCAAATCTTTTTCTAATAATCTCTTCGTATAATCTGAAAGATATTTAAAATTTGTATTTTTTTTCCTTTTATATGCAACAGCCACCAAATAAGCAGGTTCATCTGTTTTTAACAAAGTATTTAATGGATGATGAAGATGACATCTCATGCATTCAATTAAAATATTTAAAAATTTAAGCTTGAAGAAAATAGGTTTATATCTTTAAGTTGCTTGTTTTTTATTATGAAAATTTGCAAGTCTGAACAAGATATTAAAACGTTTTATAATAATATGGATATTAAAGTCAAGGTGTTAGAAGCATTAAAAGAACGAGAATTAACTCCTTGTGGAATTCATCAATATTGCTTGGAATCATATGGGAGGAATTTAACCGAACCTCTTTTAAGTCCTCAACTGAAAAAACTTGAAGGTATTTCTTTTATCGAAAAGGAGGAAAATGGAGAACATTATAAATTATTGAAACGTGGTAGAAATGCTTTGGAAGAACATTTAAGATTTGGAAGAAAGAATTTTCGTGAAGGTTTAAAAGATTTCATTCGATGGCATATTATAGAAAACGGTGGTGGAACAACAGATGAAATTATTGACAATTATATAAATTTCTTCGGCTTACATAAAAAAAGCAGAAGAAAATCTGAAAAAAAACATGAAATAACTGATTGGATCAAATCAATGTCGAATTCTCCAGAATTTGAATTTAATCAAGGTAAGTTGGATTTTAGAAAACTAGATACAAAATGATCCTGTTGAATTTGGGGTTTCTGTTTGGGGAAATTCAAAAGTTTTTTAGATGGTATCTGGTTCAATTATTCTATCTGCTTAAATATAAAATCACCTGGAGGCACAAGAGGAAATTATTTTATCGGGTATCATTGAAAAAAACATATATCCTAAATGATTGACACTTTTTTTAGGTAAATTGCCTTTATTTACACAAGTTAAATGTTCTCCGTTTCTATTACTGTAAAAGAAGGTTGTAGATTCATTTCTTTTATGTGGTTTACCCAGAATAACTAAAGTTCGTTGGTTGTATTTTCCTGTGAGATGATTCCTTTCATCAAATAACACAGAAGTTTTAAAGCCATTAACTAGATGAATTCCAACACCGTTTTCATGTTCTTTAAGTTTTGGTTGTAACATGTTATCACTAAATTACCATTTCATAGCAAAATATTACTTCCATAAGAGTTAGAAACTCTTAATTCGATTTTGCATAAACACAATGTTTCATTCTTATTTTCATAATATCTAATTAGTAGTAATAAACTATTTAAAGTTTACCACCCGATAGTAATATATAAGGTGTCAGATTATGACGGTTGAAGAAAAACTTAAGTCATTAAATTCTGGTTTTTACATATTTTTAGTATGAAGAGGGAAGAAGAAGGACTAGTAAGAAGACAAATACAAATTCAAGAAGTTGGTATAGTAATTAACTCGTTCTTAACAATGACAATAGCTTTTTTCGGTTATGTTACAGCAATATCAAATTTTCCGCAACTGGCAATTATAGGTGGGCTTCTTTTAACGTTTTACGGTTGTGCCTTGATTTTTTTATTATCTAAAATTTGGAAGACAAAGAAAAAGTGATAGTATGAAAAAGAAATTTTATTGGATTGTTTTTATAGTAATTTTAATATTAGTGGCTATCTTTGTATTGTTATTTTCTTGTTCTGGTTGCGGTACTACAGGACATCCTAGTATGGAATATTTCAAAGTTAAATATTGTAGTATCTTAATGATGTCTCCAGATGGCTGTGACAAAGTTTCAACAAATTCTATTGTCATGGGTGATTGGGACAGTGATATGGATCAAGAACTAGACCCTGGTACAAATTGGGATTGGGACAATCCTAACTCAAGTGATAGCCAAGACAATTTGGCGGGATTATGTTATAATTACTATAATAGGAAGAATGAATCCGACTGCAAAAAACTCTGTGGATGTGTGGATGAGTGCATAATTAAAGATCCTGATCCTGATGGTTATCTTCTTAAAATCTGCGAATATCTTCAAGAGCATAAAGATACTATTATCCTAAATAAAAATCCAAGTGAATATAATATCAAGGAATTTGAAGAAGGAGAATATCAAGGCAAAAATGTTTTAGTGATCAGGCTTGATTGTTGTTACATGGGAGACTTGGCATATATTGATAAGGAAACCAAGGAAGTAATAGGTTTCAGTCCTGGAGACATATGATAATATGAAACTCCTAATCATTCTCATTTTAGCAACAATTTTGATATCTGGATGTACACAGCAAGAAGGAGCTACGTTGGTATTACCTGTGCCAGAACAAGTTGAACAACAAAATTTAACTAATGAAGCAACGAAAACAGAAGAACTAGAAAACAAAACTATGACAGAGATTGAAAACTCCAAAATACCTGAGTGCCTAGA
>WVXN01000064.1:0-729 GCA_011773475.1 Candidatus Aenigmatarchaeota archaeon | reverse complement strand
AGGGATGGCATAGCAGGAGATATAGCAGGAGAAGAAAGAACAGAATACTCAATGCATTTTGCATTGTGTAAAGATGTATATGGATACTACGGTCATGTGAAAGAACTTTCTGATGAAATTCTTTCTTTGTTTGAAGGGACTGAGTGCCTATCTTGGTCTGTTAGCCAAGATGGTTATTGCACAAAAGAACTTTTTCATAAGGTTAATGCAGGTGAAGTAATAGGTGGTGTAGGCCACGTTCAAGGCAACTTTGATTTTGGTGTTTATGACTATAGAATTGAATCAAATTTTGCAAATATACCAAGATACACTAGCAGAACGCCTTTTATTGTTTGTCCACTCGAGTATTATGATGAGACAAACAAAGAACAACTGTACAACAAAATAGAAAGAACAGAAGAGCCATTATGTGGAGAAGTAATGCAGGATGTTCCTGGAACATTACAAGGTAATTGGTTTCATGAAGATACAATACTAGATGTAGATTGGGAAAAAAATTTAGGATTTGCTCATGACAATATAGATCCTTCAAGGGCTATCATATCTGTTGGAGGAATGTTTATGCAGGCAAGCAAGTGGGAATTCATAGAAAAAACTTCTGGATTGGTCAATAGGAAGTTCAGTGATGTTGTTCCAGGTAAAATATATTGCTACGACGAAGGTTACACAGGAAGAATTATTGTGCAACTTGTAAACGAAACAGAATTAAAAATAGAATATCAAGACGGA
>WVXN01000075.1:465-14655 GCA_011773475.1 Candidatus Aenigmatarchaeota archaeon | reverse complement strand
TTAATAACTTAAGAAATACATTAAAACAAACATTTTCTAGTTTTGATGTTGTTTTTCTTGATTCTGCACCAGGATTGGGAAAAGAGGCTTTAATGGCTTTACAAGCAAGTGATGAAGTATTATATGTCGCGAACCCTAGCATACCTTCTTTAGTTGACATAGCAAAGTGCAATCAAGTGATTAATAGATTAGAAAACAAACCAGTTCCAATAGGTGTAATTGTTAACAGAATTAGAAACAGAGGATATGAAATTAAAAACGAGGAAATAAGACAGTTCACAGAATTGCCAATTATTGGAGTTATACCTGAAGATGAAAATATATTAGCAGGATTTGATAGAAGAGGTTTGATAACACTTTCTAAAAAAGGATCTTCATCTAAAAAAGAGTTTTTCAAAATTGCTGCAAAGCTTGTTGGAATGAAATATGAGTATAGTTTTTGGGACAGAGTTAAGAAAATTTTTGGAAAAGAAAAAGAATTCAACTGATACGAAGTACTATGAACGGTAAAGCAAAAATTAAAATAAGTATTAAGATATTTCTAGTTTTGACTATATTCTCTTACATTGTTTATTTTGTTTGGACTGTTTTAGGAGATATTACAGATCTTAGACCAAATGTAAATGGTTATTCAAATCAATGGGATTTAATTGGAGCAGCAACTCGTTGGCAAGCAACTTCTGATAATTCTGACTTATCATATATTTCTGAAAATGGAGCTATTAATACTTATCAAGCTTTTCAATTAACAGACGTTCCTGTTGGTTCAACAATTGATTCTGTTCAAATGATATGGAAATGTGGAGTTTGGGGAGGTACTGGTCCACCAGAAAGAATAGATACTTTTGTTAGAATGGACGGAACAAATCAACAAGATTTAAATGGTGCAACTCTTACCGATAATTCTTTTGTTAATATTTCTGGAATGAACTGGACAACAATGCCAAATACAAGTGCATGGACAGTTGATGCTGTAAACAACATGGAAGCAGTTGTTATGTCAGATACATTAGGAACTGGAGAAGAAATAAGATGCTCTGAAGTTTATGCAAAAGTTTGGTATACACCAGCAGCAGCTGATAGTACACCACCCAATTGGTTTGACAATACTACTTCAGTTGTTAATGGATCACAGTATTCGCCTGGAAAGAATTATCAGTTTAATGTGACTTGGAATGATAGTGAAAGTGATGTTCACATAGTATTGATAGAGCACAATTTCACTGGTGGTGGTCCTCCTAGTGGTAATGATACTGTATCTAATGAGAGTGATGTTTATTATTATGAATTTGAAGATATGGCATCTGGAACTTATGTGTGGAAAATGTATGCTAATAACACAGATGGTTATTGGAATGTTACTAATAGTGGAACTTATTGGGAATATATTGTAGAACAGAATCAAACTAATCCTGTTGATATATATATTGATAATGGGACTGTCTACAAAAATGAGAATATTACAATAGATTATGGAATACAAATAGATACTAATGGAACTGCTATTTACAGCAATAGTGGAACTGTGAATTTGTACAGAAATGAAAGTTCTGTTAGTAATCCTGAGATCATCACTCTAGGCGCCAGTACATATGTGTATAAAGCAAATATAACTGGAAACAGTAATTACACTGATAATTCAACTGGTGCAACTTATTATTTGTTTGTTAATAAGGGTGATCCAACTTCTAACTTGAATGTATATATTGATGGACTTGCTGATAATAAGACAATAAGCTATCCAACAGTTACTAATGTTTCTGCAAATGAAAGCGTTAGTGAAGATGATGATTGTACTTACATTCTATGGAGGAATGAAACACAATTAATAGGTGGTAGTGATGTTTGGAACTATACCAAACTAGGTAATGATACTTATACATTCAAATATAACATGTCCGGAACATGTAGCAACTGGACTTTGGAATCCAGCCAGACACTTTATCTTTATGTAAATAAGGGAACACCTTCTTTAAGATTGGATAATAATGAAAGTTGGTCCGCCGTATATCCTACTCCAACTAATACTACTGGTTATGATTGTCCAACAGATGGTGCTTCTGATGTGAGTTGTAATCTTTATAGAAATGATAGTGGGCAATTAGCTTCTAATGAAGATAATGTTTTATTAGGAGTTATGGCATATAATTATAGTTACAATACATCTGGTGGGACTAATTGGACATCTTATCAGAATTCTAGTACCTTAGTAATATCTATAAACACATCTACTCAAAATTATATGAATTTAACTTTAGGAACTGGTGGAACTGGAACAGAAGATAATAAAACATATGGTTATATTACAACTACTAATGCAACTGGGTGGTTTGATGCTAATGCATTCGTAGGTTCTGCTCCTGTATTTAATTTATATAGAAATGATACACTAATTGCAGGTGGTAACCCTGTTAGTAATGTTATAGAACTTGGAGCTAATTATTATCAGTATATTTATAACACATCTGGCAATACTAATTATTCATCAGCATCAAAAATATTTTTCTTGAACATAACTAAAGCTAATCCAACAGCAAATTTGAAATTAGCTTTGAATGGAAGTGAGAGTGATGAAACTTACATTTATCCTGAGACTGTTAATGCAACTGGTTGGTGTGATTTAACTGATAATCAAGATCTGAGTTTCACTTTGTATAGGAATTATGTTTCTACTGGACAGACAGGAGATCCATCAACAGAAGAGATATTACTTGGTAATGCGACTTATGTTTATGAATATAATACAACAGGTGGAAGTAACTATAGTTCAGGAACTATTACTAGAACAGCTTATGTTAACAAAGGAACAGTTTCACCTAGTTTGTCAATAAATACAACCTGGACAGAAACTTATCCAACTGATACTAGTGTTAGCTGTTCTGTTACGTCTGTGGATAATGAAGTATCATGTTTGTTGTGGAGAGATGGTGTATCTAAGACTAGTCCTGATGAGGAATTGTTAGGTGTTGGCTCATATACTTACAAAACAAACACATCACAAACCGCTAATTATTCTGCCAATAATACAGGTGAAAGTCAAACATTAACTATACAAGTAAATACATCATCTAGCATTGATTTGTTCTTGAATAATTCACAAGCTAATTTTGATATGGATGCTTATACTGCATTGAATACAACAGCGGTTCTTGTTATTCCCTCTTCCAGTAACATAGAGATATGGACAAACTATTCTGATGGTGGATGGAATCTTTGGGATTCATGTTCAGATTGTTCTTCGCTAGAAAATGTAACTGTTTTAACAGAATCTGGCATTTGGAATTTCACTGCTAATCTTTCAAATGTTAATTATAGTTCTGCTTATGAGAGTTGGTATGCTAATATGACTGGTGACACAGCTTCACCACAATGGAGTCAACAAGGATCCAACACAACATTAATTGGAGTTGGAGAACCAATCAAACTTTATGCAAATTGGTCTGATAATATTAATTTAAATTATGCATGGCTCTCTACAAATGAAACTGGTGAATGGAAAAACAAATCTGGAGTCTATGGTTCGCCTATAGATATAAACTTAAGTGCAAGTGAAACATGGTCAAATTTCACTTGGCAAAATACTTCTACACCAGCGGGAACTATTGTTGGTTGGAGAATCTATGCTAATGATTCTAATAGCAATGAAAATGTTACAAACATTCAAAGTTTCACTTTAAATGTTACTGAGCTTTGGAATTTTTCAACTAATGGCTCAATATTTTCATCACCAGCAATAGCAGATATAAATGGTGACACGTTTATAGATGTGGTGATAGGCTCGGATGATTTCAATATTTATGCTTTGAATGGAACTAATGGGAGTAAATTATGGAATTATTCAACTGAAGGCGCAGTTGGTTCATCACCTTCTCTAGCTAATGTTACTGGCAGTGGAGATGATTTAGAAGTTATAGTCGGATCCTTTGATAACAGTGTTTATGTTTTAAATGGTACTAATGGAAGTAAGATTTGGAATGTCTCACTTGGAGGTTATGTTTGGTCGTCTCCAGCAATTGATGATGTAGATAATGATAATTTGTTGGATATAGTTATAGGCTCTGATAATTGGACTATCTATGCATTTAATGGAACAGGAGGTTTAATCTGGAATTTCACAGCTGAAGATTCTATATGGTCTTCTCCAGTAATTGCAAACATAACTCAAGATGAATTTATAGAAGTAATATTCACATCTTATGATAATAATACTTATGTTCTTAATGGAAGTAATGGGAGTAAAATATGGAATTTTTCAGCTCTAAATATGATTGAATCGTCTCCAGCAGTTGATGATATTAATAATGACAATTTATTGGAAGTGGTTTTTGGATCATACGATAATAAAATATATGCTTTGAATGGTACTAATGGAAACGAGCTTTGGAATTTTTCAACTAACGACTGGGTAATATCTTCTCCTGTAATAGCTAACATAACTGGTGATAATACATTAAAAATTGTTGTTGGGTCTGATGATGGCACTGTTTATGCTCTGAGTGGCGATGGTTCATCATTTTGGAATTTCACAGTACCTACCGGAGGAAGAATAGAATCTTCACCAGCAATTGCTGATATGAATGATGATGGAATTAATGATGTTATTGTAGCTTCTTCTGACAATAGAGTATATGCTTTGAACGGTTCCACTGGAACACAAATATGGAGCTATAATACACGTAATTATCTCTTTTCATCTCCAGCTGTTGAAGACATAAATGGTGATGGAAAATTGGATATTGTAATTGGTTCATTTAATGAAAAGATATATTCTCTTGATCCTCCAAGTGGATGGAACATGTTTGGTGGTAATCAAAGACGTACAAGAGTTTTGGATAGGTCTTCACCAATTAACTTAAAATATGGAGTAGATTTAATCAATGGTTCTGCAATAATCTATTCCTATTGGAGAGATTTGTATAGTAATTTGGGTCTTGGAATAATAGAAGAAAATTCAAATGGAATGTTTATTAATCACAGTATTAATGTTTTTGGAACAACTAGTTGGATTAATTATACTATTGATAATTGTCCGAGTTCCTCTGAAAAGAACATGCGCAACTGTATAAAACAATGTACAGAGATGTGGAAAACATGCGAAGGAACAAAAAATGAATGTCATGAAGAGATGAAACAGTGTAAAAACAATTGTAAAAATTCAGAAATAATAATTGAATATAAAATTCATGTTTTTGACACGTTCAACAATGAAGGTGTCGTAGAAGACGTACTTATATGTGGTGGACGAAATGAATAAAAAATTAATATTATTGTTTGTATTGTCAATATGCTTTATTGTTTTAATAATTTTTGTAATACCCACGTCACCTCATGTAATACGTTTAAAACCTGCTGAAGCAAAAGATTCTGATGGAAATCCATCATCTGATATAATCCAAAGAATAGTTTTAGAAAAAGATTTTGAAGATGTTACTTTAAAAGTAAGACCATTCGGCTACATCATAGTAAAGGAATGGAATAATGGAATGACTGATTTATCTAACATAGAAAAAGCCATTATAAATGTTAAATGGAAAACTGATGTGAAAAATGGAGCAGGAAACATATACGTAGGATATTCAACAGATGAAGGTAAATCTTTTGTTGAAAAGGGGCCTTTCAATGAAAGTGAGAACATACAAAATAGTGTAATTAAACTTCCAAAACCTTTCACATACGATTTAAAGAAGGTTCAGGTTAGATGGAGAGGAGAAGATCTTGATTACAGATTGACTGCTAGGGGATACGTTAATTTCACAATGGATGTTTATATTTGAGGATGAAAATATGGCGACTGTTAATAAAATAAAAAATAATTTCGCGTATTCATTTCTATTAATCTCATTAGTCTGGTTTTCATTTTTTGTTATTTTTGTAATTGCAGCACAACCTAGCATAAACAGAATACCGACTGGGTGTGTAGACTCGGATGGTGATTGTGATGTTGGGAACATTAATCTAAGTGATGATACGTATGAGATTGTTAACTTGAAGACATCTCCATTTGGTTGGATTAATGCGACTGAGTGGAATCAAGATGTGCCTGCTGGAAATACTATAGATAATGCAACATTGTATGTTGAATGGTATAGTGATACAGAAAAAGGTGCTGGAAATATTTATATAGGATATTATAATGGAACTGATTGGGTTAATTGTACTGCTCCTTTGGGCGAGAGTGGAACTGAAACTAATACAAGTTGTGATGTGACTACTCTATCTCTTTCACAGTTGAATAACATAAAAGTTAGATTTAGAGGTGAGGATTTAGATCAACGTGGTGCTGCCTTTGCTTATGTTGATTATATCTACATTGAGGTTAATTATTCTGCCCCACCTTTATGGAGAGATCAAACAACAAATGATACAGATAATGTTATACTTTCCAAAAAATCCATAAATTTATCAGCACAAGGATATGATGATGTAGGTTTAGATTATGCTTGGCTTTCAACAAATGAAAGTGGTGAATGGAAAAACTATACTGATGGAACTCATGGATCACCAATAGATATGAATGATGCATCAGAAACTTGGGTTTGGAGTAACTTCACTTGGAAAAATAATTCGTTTTCTTATGGACCAGTTGGATGGAGAATTTATTATAATGACACATGGGGAAAAGAAAATGTTACAGGTAATTCTACATTTTTTGTTCAATTAGGAAGAATACCGACTGGGTGTGTAGACTCGGATGGTGATTGTGATGTTGGGAACATTAATCTAAGTGATGATACGTATGAGATTGTTAACTTGAAGACATCTCCATTTGGTTGGATTAATGCGACTGAGTGGAATCAAGATGTGCCTGCTGGAAACGTTATTGACGATGCAATATTACATGTTCTTTGGTACACTGATATTGGTAAGGGTGCTGGTAACATTTATGTGGGATATTATAACAGCACCGACTGGGTTAATTGTACAAGTCCTCTAAGTGAGAGTGGGAGTGAAGTAGATACAACATGTGATGTTTCTAGTCTATCTCTTTCACAGTTGAATAACATAAAAGTTAGATTTAGAGGTGAGGATTTAGATCAACGTGGTGCTGCCTTTGCTTATGTTGGTTATATCTACATTGAGGTTAATTATTCTGTAGCTGGACTTGGTTATTTAGAGGTTAATCTTTCATTGCCACCTGATCCATACAATGTTATTCAGAATAATACCTTTATTATTAATGCAACTGTTTATTGTAGAGGTGGAAATTGTCAGAATGTTGATGGAACTGCCAGATACAATCTTTCGTCTGCAACTCCAGACACTTCAATGAATGTTACACCAGGAGAAAAACCATTTTATGTGAATGAAACTCCTGCTCTAGCAATGAAGTCTTGTCCAACAAATCCGTTAAATATTGGTGATTTTTGCAATTTAACTTGGATTATTAATGCAACAGGTAATATTAACAGCTATTGGGAAATCGATGTTTTATTTAATTCATCTGATGGTGGAATCACAGACAATCATACAGACGATACAACCATATCAATACTTGATTGTACTGTAGACATTACTGCACAATGGTCTTCTATAAATTTTGGTTTATTAAACCCCAGTACAGGGCCTTGGGCAGCTCCCGACAATTCAAATGATAAATACAACATAACTGTTAATCCTGGAAGTTGTAATCTAGATCTTTATATAAATGGAACAGATTTAACAAATACAACTTACAATTCTCAAATCGGTGTTGATAACATAACATGGAGTAATACAAGTGATGCAGCTGGTGAATTTAATCTTTCATCAACAGTTGATGTTATCAAGCTGGATGTTTCTAAAAATACAAATGTCACAACTTGGTACTGGATAAATGTTCCAGCTGTTTATGCTGGCTACTATGATGGAACATTTTATGTATATGGTGTTAAAAATGGTGAAAGCCCTCCTTAAGACAATAATTATTAGCATTTTGTTTTTGGTTTTGCTATCTTCAGGAGTATGTGCAATAAACATGGGAAGCGTTGCAAAAAATAAATTTGCTGAAATATCAAATGACGAATCGGTAAAATTCAAAATGCTCTTCTGGAATGCTGAAGATGAATCTTATATTATGAAACTGTCAATAAAAGAATCTCCAGAAAATTGGACAGTAATACTTGATCCAGCTGAATTTGCTTTGAAAAAAACAATTGGTGAAGAATATATCAACCTTCCTCATACTAATGAAATTATAAAAGCAAAAGTTGTTAATCTTTTTGTTAAACCAGGCAGCAATAGTGAACCTGGTAAGTATTTTGTTACAATTAAAGCAGAACCAGAATTATCTCAAAGAGAAACAGGCAATATAAACGTAATTCCTGCAAGAATATTAAAATTTGAAATTGATTTTAAAGGGTTTGATATTTTAGGATCAAAAAACATAAATGAGGAGCAAAAAAATACCATAGAATTCTTTGAAAACGGTCTTGAATATAATGGTGAAAGCGTAAAAATAAGCAACTCGGGAAATGAGGAAAAGAAGACGGATAAAAAATATTTTTACTTTATCATTATATTTCTAGTTGTCATAATTTCAATAATAATATATAAAAAACAATAAGTGGCACTTATGTTCAAAATTGATGTCACGAATAAAATATTTTTGATTAGTATTTCTTCGATAATAATTGCATTTTTAATGTTTTACTATAATTTGGGTGGAATCACTGGTTTTGTTGGAGCTGATGTATCTATAAAATCAAAAACAGATGGAAATATACTTTTAAGCTATGATTATAGTGTTAATTTAACCACATCTCAAAACATAACAGCAGAATTTGTTAATACAGGAAGCACGAATTACACTGCAACAATAGAAATAACAGTGTATTATTATAACAACACAACTGGTAACTTAAATGAATTAGTAAGTTATACTGACGCTTCTGTTTTTCTATATCCTGGAGAAAGACAAAGATTTACAACATCTTTTCTACCAATAAGAACAGGGTTTTATTATATTAGAGTGAGAGTACCGTATGATGCAAAAGTAGCTGAGCAATGGGGAAGCTTCTATGTTTTTTGGTATTGGTCACAAACACCAGAAATTATTCATGTAATAACATATCCTGGTGGAGGAACCATACCTGCACAAACAGAATTGGGTATCACTGGTTTAGGATTGGATTATAAAGATGAAGTTGATTTGTATCCTGGACAAGAAATTCTGTTAAGTGTAGGCGTAAATAACACAGGAACAATTAATTTACACAATATGAAGCTGTTTTCCTCAACAACAGAATATATAGACTTTGAAGTTAATCCGAAAGAGATATTTGAATTGAGATTTGGTGAGCACAGTATATTCTTAATATCTTTAAAAGTATCAGAAGATATTCCAGAAGGTGAATATGATTTCTTTTTTGAAGTATTATGTCTTGAAACAAAAAGAACAGGAAACATAGTATTAAATGTAACACCGTTTGCTAAACCTTCACCAAAAGATGAAATTTATGAAACAATTTTAAATTATGAATATCTTATCACAGAACTAGAGTACGAAATATATCTAACGTCTTCAAAAGAATTTAATACTTCAAGGGCTGAAATGTATTTAGATAATGCTAAAAGAAACTTAGGAATAGCAAAAGAATGTTTCGATGAAGAAGATTATGAATGTTCAAGAGACTATTTAGATAAAGTTAAAAGAGATCTAGAAAAAGTTGTTTTTGAATTGGCTGCTATTTCATTTAGAGTTTTTGCCTATCCGGCATACAGTCCATTTTTAATATTAGTATTATTATTAATGATTGTAATTGGTGTGATAATTGTTTTTTACTTGTATAAGAAGAGGAAAAAAGAGAAAAAACCGAGAATAATAAGAGAGTTTACTGAAGAGGAAACATAGGCTTAAAAATGTTAAAAGAGTGGATATAAATATGGGGTTATTTGGTCCTTACATATATACAAACAGAAAGGGTAAGAAATTTTGGCTTCATATGAGAAAAAAAGGAAAATCTACTATATACTTTTTTTCAAAAGATCCTAGAGGAGCTATTAATGCATTGCCAAGAGGTTTTACAGTTGTGGAAAACCCAAAAACAGGTTTACCTTTCGTAAAAAGAAAAACAGGTGGCCTATTGGGTGGTCTATTTAAAAAGGTTCCCGAGAAAAAAATATTAGAAGGTAAGAGTACAGAAACAGCACAGAAAGAAGGTGAATAAATGGTAAGAATAATAGGAATTGTTTCAGGTAAAGGCGGTGTTGGAAAGACCACTGTGGGTCTGAACCTTGGAGCAGCTTTGGCTCATCATCTTAAAAAGAATGTTACTATTGTTGATTGTAATGTTACAACATCACATTTAGGTCTTTATTTGGGAATGTACTACTGTCCTATTACATTAAATAAAGTTTTAAGAGGAGAATATACTGTTGAAGAGGCTATTCAACAGCATCACACTGGATTAAAGGTAATACCTGCTTCTCTATCTTTAACAGATCTAGAAGGAATAGATGTAACAGAAATAAGAAATAGTTTAAGATCGATCTTTGATAAAAATGATGTTATTTTATTAGATGCAAGCCCTGGTTTAGGAAGAGAGGCTGTAGCAACATTAAGAGCAAGCGATGAAATACTGTATATTACTAATCCTTATATTCCTTTTGCAATGGATATTGTGAGGAATCAAGAAATTGTTAATGAAATTGGAGTAAAACCTTTAGGAATTATTCTTAACATGATTCACGGTAAAAAATATGAGATGAATAAAAAGGAAATAGAGGAATTAACAAGATTGCCTGTCATAGCTAGAATTCCTTTTGATAGGAATGTTCATAAAAGTCTTGCTTTAAAAGTTCCAGTTGTAACTTATAAACCTAATACTCTTGCAAGTAGAGAAATTATAAGACTTGCTTCTGATCTAATTGGGGAAACCTATGAATTTGAAGGTGCACTACGGAGATTTTTAAGAAAATTGAGATTAAGATAGGATATGAAAATAACAAAAATACAAATTAGTAAAATTAAAAGATTTTCTCAAAAATATTATAAGAAATTAGACCAAACACATGGAATAGAACATCTAAATAGAACAGTAAAATTAGCAACTTACTTAGGTAAAAAAGAGAATGCTAATATTCAAATTGTTAAAATATGTTCAATGCTCCATCAGTTTCATGACGACTCCAAAACTGTAAAGAGATTTCTTGAAAAAATTAAAGTTGGTAAAAATATTATTAAACAAATTGTTCATTGTATTGAATGTTCAGACATGAAAAATATTCATAAAGCAAAAACCATTGAAGCCAAAGTAGTATACGATGCAGATAAATTACAAGTCCTTGGTCCTTTTGGAATTATGAGAGAAATAAGTTGTGATATTTATCCTAGAAAACTGAAATTTAGAGAAGCATTAAAACATGCTAGAATGATTGAAAAAAGATGTTTTAAAACACTTCAAACCAAAACAGCAAGAAGAATAGCCAAATATCCACATAATTATGTTATTAAATTCTGGGAGATTTTAGACAAATGGGATAAAATCAAATTTTAAATAGTTTTCTTCATTTAGATAAGCTTAAATTTTTTCATTTAAACAATATTCTCATGCACAAAAAACTATTTTGGTTCTTACTTGTATGGACAGTATTCTCTTTAGTACTACAAATGTTAGGNNATAATTGTAGAAATAGGAAGAAAAAAACCATTAAAAGAAATTAATGAAAAAATTACATCAAAAATTGAAAACATAGAAAACGTTTGTCAAAGCATACTTAAAAGTTCTAATGAAAACCCAATAATGGAAAAAATAGAAATGAAATTAAATAAACAAAAAGAAGATGTAAACTATCTATTAGACAAGATGTCCAGAAAAGCTTTGGAATTAGAAGAAAAAATTAATAAGTTCGGTGTAAATCTAGCTGAGCATGTAGAAAATTTTAGTGGCAGATTAGAAGAACTTGAAAAACCTAAAGAATCCTTTTCTTTGGGAGAAGCTATATACGTAGAAGAAGAGCGAGAAGCTTAACAAATAAATTTTTTTGTCTTTTTATTATATTTATGGCTCATTATGATACGCACCAAGTAGTTGGAGCACTAGAATTAATCTCAGAAAATTCTCCCACAAGAAAAGAATTAATCCATCTTGTCAATAGGGGAACTGAATATGATGATTTAAGAAAAGTGAGATTAAAATTGTATGATTCTCTAGAGCATTGGGGTATTATAAAACAGAATCCTTCAAACTCTAAATATGAGTTAACCGAAGGGGGTTCTGCTATTCTAAAAAAGCAAAAAGTAAAACATGGGAGAAGAAAGCATTTTTTTAACTTTATTTCAGAATTAAGAGAAAATTTTGATGGTTCTTTATCAGCTGATGAATGTAAACAAGATACTTGGCATGTATGGACTCAAATATCTTATTTTCGTACAATGGAAGAAAGAATGAAATTAGATGAAATAGCAGAACAATTAAAAATGTCGATTGAAGTTAAACAAGATAAGAGTGGTTTTAAAAGAGAATATATTTTCAAAGGTGAAGAAACACAAACAACTGTAATATCTTTACAAGATGGACAGAGTTATAAGACATGCCAACCGTTACGTCTAGAAGTAAATGTTGGTCAACCAATAGAACCTGCTGAAAGATTGATAAGTCTTTTATACGAAAAACTTAAAAGATAATTTTAAATATATATCACAACAATTAATCTTCACTGCGTAAGCAGTAGCATTGTGCGCTTACGGGTTGTTGAAAATGGTCGATGAAAAAATAATTGAAGCTTTAAAAAAGACTAGAGATACGAAGAAAAGAAACTTCAAACAAAGTTTTGATCTAGCTATTAATTTAAAGAACATAGATTTGAAAAAGCCTGAAAACAGAATTAAAACGGAAGTAAGATTGCTGCATGGTCCAGGAAAGGAAACTAAAATAGGAGTTATCGTTGATTCTTTGTTACCTCAAGCAAATAACATAGAAAATATTGTTGTTATTAAAAAAGATCAATTAGCATTATTTGGAAAAAATAAAAAAGAGGCAAGAAAAATTGCAAAAGAATGTAGATATTTCTTGGCTGAAGCTCCTTTAATGCCTCTGGTTGGAAAAAATTTAGGTCCTATTCTTGCTCCTAGGAATCTTATGCCATTACCAATACCTCCAAATGCTAATTTAGGAGCAATGGTAAATGAAAAAAGAAGTGTTTTAAAGATACAGTTAAAAGAAGCTCCAACAATTCATGTTGGCGTTGGTACAGAAGACATGGATGATCAAAAAATTGCTGAAAATGTTGATGCTGTTATTAAAAATGTTATATCAAAGCTTCCAAAAGGTAAGGAACAGGTTAAAAATTATGTTATTAAGTTAACAATGGGCAAGCCTGTTAAGTTCAGGTTGTGATTTTATGAAAAAAGGTAGGGAAGAGGTAAACCCTGAAAAAATAAAAGCTGTGGAAGATTTGGCTAATTTAATTAATAGTTATGATGTTATTGGTATTTTAGACCTTTACAAAACTCCTGCTTCAGTATTGCAAACAACAAAAACAATTCTTAGAGGAAGAGCTATTATAAAAGTTACTAAAAAGAACATCATGTTGCGTGCTTTAGAAAAAGCTGGCAAAGAGAGTTTAAAAGAATTCACTGAAGGCTACCCTGCATTAATACTAACAAAAGAAGATCCTTTCAAGATATATAATTTCTTGCAAAGAAAAAAAGTTTCTGCACCTGCAAAACCAGGTGATATTCCAGAAGAAGATATAGAAATTAAAGCTGGTCCTACAGATTTGATGCCTGGTCCTGCTATTTCAACTCTAACAAAGGTTAAAATTCCTGCAAAAGTTGAAGCTGGAAAAATTGCTGTTATTAGAGATAAGGTTGTTGCTAAAGCTGGTGAAAAAATTTCTTTGGATTTGGCATCTGCTTTACAATTATTAAAATTAAAACCAATGGAAATTGGATTGAATGTTGTTGTTTTAGAGGAAAAAGGTATACTTTACAAAGGAGAACAATTGTTCATAGACGAGGAAAAAGTATTTAATGATTTTCAAATTGCAATACAAAATGCATTTAACTTGTCAATAAATTCTGCATATCCAACAAAGGAGACTGTTAGCTTCATAATTGCTAAAGCATTCTTGAATGCAAAACAATTGGGATTAGAAGCTGGAATAATTGAACCTGGAATTATTGAAGGTTTATTAGCAAAAGCTAAATTGCAGGCTGAGGCTTTGAAAGCAAAGGTTGGTTAACATGATTGAAATAGTCGAAACTAAAGA
>WVXN01000075.1:0-274 GCA_011773475.1 Candidatus Aenigmatarchaeota archaeon | reverse complement strand
GTTGGTTTTAAACTTATTAATTTTGATGAACTGCCAAAAGATTATGATGGTGCATGTTTAACATGTGATCAAAGAGGTGAAACATGTTTTCCTGAACCTATGGAATTAAATTTGAGGTGATAAAATGCCAATATTGTTTAACTTCAAAGTGTGTGACAATGCGTCTGCGTGTAATGGAATAGGTGCTTGTCCAGTAAAAGCAATAACTTGGAATGATGAACAAAAAACTTTAGTTGTTGATAATTCAAAATGTACTAGTTGTGGACTTTGTGCA
>WVXN01000083.1:29345-36013 GCA_011773475.1 Candidatus Aenigmatarchaeota archaeon | reverse complement strand
TGCGATGCTGAAACATCTTGTCCTACAAAACTAGAATGTTTTAGTTTTCCAAATATTGGTTTAAGATGTGCTGCACCAAATCCATGCAGTTATTATAAATGTGCTCCCTGGAGAAAATGTGTTGTTGGAGAGAGCTATCCTCCTCAGGTCATATGTACTGTTTAATTCTGAACAGAACTCTTATATTTTAAACTTTAACACTCAGTATCGCCTCTCTAATAACATGTTAAAAAATTAATAGAATATCAAAAAGATAAGAGTGGAAGAATAAAAATTCTTTTATATAAACTCTTAAATCCCGATTTCTCTATATTTTTACTATGAAGAGAATTCCATTTTATATCATAGCAATAATAGGAATTATATTGATAATATTAGGAGCATGGAGAACAGTAACAAACGACATTTTTTATATTCTATATTTGATTGTAGGGATAGTGTTGCTATATTTGGATGATAGATTTTTATTACCCAATAAATAATGATAGTGTGGGGTAAGCTTAAACATCTTTCTTTAAGCTTAAATTTATTGGCATTTTAATTATTCTTGATTAGAATGTCTCTAGACATTATCAATAAAATAAAGGAGCATCAAGAAGCTACTACTAGAGTTTCAGAATTGAAAAAAGATATAAGAGATCGTCTTACTGCTTACTTGATAGCATTAAATGAAAAATTAATTGGTTCTGAAGAAGTGGTTTTTCATAATCCAAAAGAGTTGCTTAAAAGTTGTGGAGCTGAATATCATGATCTTACATATCGCTATAAACGTCCGTCTACTGAAAAATGCCCATACTCTGTTACATTAAGAAAAGATGAAGTGATAAAGGAAAAAAGAGGGATTCGAAGTTCTCCTGAACCGTTGGAAAACTTTTTAGCCGACTTTGGAACATACAACCAAATATCAATTAATGCTGTGAGAACAGCATTAGCAGACATAAGAAAATCTCCAATTGACAAAAGAGTTAGTCTAAAAGATGTAGAAAGAAATTATGAACTGTATAAAGAACTAAGTGAAGATAGAAAGCACAGAAAAACTGTTATGAAAACAATATTCGAGCTTATAAGAAGTGAAAGGGTTCTTGAAGAACTTAGTAAAAAAACAGTAGAAGAAAAAACTGTAAGTTTGGAAGAAAGAATAAGGACAACTGCCTTAAAGATTGTTGAAGAAAAAGGTTTTGTATCTAGTGGAGACATTGCAAATGAACTGAATATTAATTCAAAAACACCAGCAGCATATTTACGTCATAACCATCCATACTGGGGATTGAAGAAAGAACGTAAAGGAGGAGCACCTTCATATGTTATTGATGAAGAAAATCCTCCATTTGGTAAACTTTTAGAAAAAACCAGAGAAATGGAACCTCCAACAGAAGTTCGAATACCAGAAAGAATATCTGAAAAACCATCAGAATCAACTCTAGAAGAACAAGAACCAATTTTAGTCAAGTCTGAGAGTTTAACAAAACAGATGTCAGAATATCCAGCTATTGAAAGATGGACGAGAAGAATGAAATTTTATGCAGATAAAACTCTTTCTAAAGCTAAAGGAACTTGTGATAATTGTAAAGAGCCTTATCACATAAATCCAATGATAACATGTGTAAATAATTGTAAAACTTGGTTTGATAAGAGAAGATCTAGAAACATTTTAAGTTTGTTTTATGTAAAAAATTAATAAGAGAAAAGAAACTCAGATTTGAAGATGGGAGAACCTATTCATATGAAAATTAATTCAATAGAGACGTCTTCCAGCAGCTACTTTCTTAGAATCCGAATCTCTTCTTTTTCTAAACTTTCTCATTCCTTCTTTTGTTATTCTGTATTTTTCTCCTTCAGAAGAATAAAGACCTGCTCTTACTAATAAAGACATATAATCAGGAATTTCTTTTTTTGGTATTGGAACTCCTTTAATATCTTTTAAGGAGTGCAAATTTCCATCACCTATAGCCCATGATATTTCTACAAAATATTCTTCTTGTTTAGCAGTTAATTTTATCTTTCCCATATTTAAGAATACTTATTAAAATTTTAAATAATAATCAAAAAACTATGCTTGAGGATATGGTGGAAGACATATTAGTTTTGTTTCACTACCGCATTTCTTGCAATCAACGGTTAATGATTCTATTTCCTCACCACTCATCTTGACATCGACAACCTCATAGGCCTCTTTGTCTTCATTATTAGGGTCTATTTTCAACCCACAATATGGATACGGGCATGAAAAAGCCCCATTGCTGTCTGTCTTATCTAAACCTATTTTATACATACGTTTTTCAGACATACCATCAGATAATAATTATGGGAACTAAAAACAATAAACTTAATCCAAAAAAATTTGTAAAAAATGAATAAAATTTTATAAAAAATTAGAATTTTTAAAGTTTTTATTGTTAAATATTAATATTTTTTTATTCTTAATTCAAAACTTTGGAAAAAAACAGGTGAAAATGATATTATTTACATTGGATCTACCTTGGTGGTTTCCAGAATTGCTTATTGATTCAGAAGCAAAAAGAAAGGTTGCAAAAAAGCTTCCCTATATAGTTTAGAAACTACATGAACACTACAAAAAATTAAATTCTGGTTTTAACATATTATTAAAATGGTAAAGGAAAGAAAAACATCTCCTATTTTAATAGTTGCGATAGTGTTTCTAGTTGTTGCTATTATCCTGGGAATTTATCTAAATGTTCCAGCTACAGAAAGTAAGAATTGTGTTACTGATGACGATTGTATAGTTTTTGGTGAAAGTGGAGATTGTAACTGTGGTTGTTTCAATAAGAATTATGAACAATGGGAACCAGGCGGAAAATGTTTTTGTGCAGCACCAATAGCTTGTGAATGTGTAAATGCTAACTGTGAAGGCCTTTTTGATGTAAATGATTTTGAAACGTGTGCTAAAGTTACTGGACAAGTAATGGAAAGTTATCCAAGACAGTGTAGATATGAAAATAAAACGTTTGTAGAAGAAAGTTGTCAAAGTAATGGAAACATCTTAACTCTAGCTGATGCAGAACAAATTGCTAAAGAAAAATGCGGTGAAATAAAAGAAACTTATGTATGCAACGAATTTACAGGAACATATTGGATTGATCTGGTATTAGAAAAAACAGGTTGCAATCCTGCATGTGTTGTTAATATAGAAACAATAGAAGCAGAAATAAACTGGAGATGTACTGGTTTAATAGAGTAATCTCAAAGTAATCTTTTTAAGAATTTTAACTCAATTGCCTATAGATGTAAATATTTTTTTCAAAGCATTTTCTTATCCCATTTAAAATTCCCAATTCTTATCGAGTTCTTCATTTTCTCAAAATTGTTCTTAGGATAATAAAGATAAATCGCTTTCAAACACCAACTACCCTTTTTTGTTAATAAGAAGAATTTCTCTCTTGTCAATTTCATAGAACCAATTATTCCAATTTTTTCCAATTCTTGCAAGTGATACTTTGTTTTAGCTACTGATTCTCCAACTTCTTTAGCAATCAACGTCAAATATTTTTTTTCTTTTTTCAAACTTCTTATTATACTTCTCTTTGTAGCATCTTTTAATGTGTTGTTTATGTATAATGGGGCTTCTTTTACATCAACATATCTTCCAGAAAAGTTTTTTGATCTAAACAAATAAGCAATTACTGAGACTATCACTACTACATCAATAACTACTAGCCCAAGCAGCATCAGTATTTCTTCTATCATATACAAAATTGTCTATTTTTAACTATTTAAAAACTTTGTAAAATTTTATAAAACTTTATATAAATTCATAAAAACTCATAAAGTTTAATTTACTTGTATAAATGAAGGCTTTTTAAGGGGGTTTTTTTACAATTATTTCTTATAGAAAAATTAATGGAGGTGTAAACATGGAAGAAGAAAGTCCACCAGCATGATAATAAAATCATTTCTTCTTTCTTTTTTTATTTTATTATTATAGAAGTCTAATATTCTCTAAAAATATGAAATTCGATAATTTTAAGAAAAACAGTTAACATAAGATTTACATGCCTAAAAAGAAAAAGAAGAGCACTTTGGAACAGAGAATAGAGAACTTTGCAGAAGAAGTTGAAATTCTTGGAAAGAACATTGATAAAGAAGGAGAAGAAATAGACAATTGGTTTCGTAGAACTCTGGGAATCCTTGGCCCATTAATTTCAAGTGTATTTAGTATATTAGTACTTTCATTTATTATTCTAGCTTTGAACTTTTTTAGTTTTCAGATAAGAAATATTGTCTTATTTGACATATACTCATTCCTTATGACAAATATAGGTTTATTTTTTCTAATATCACTTTTCTTCTCGTATGCATCGTATTTTTCTAAATCATATCCAAAGTTTTACCTTTTCTTCTCCCCTATTGTAACAGCGGTTGGTGTTTTAGTAGGTTTTTGGATTTTTCTAAATTTTATAAATATTGTTAATTATTATCTAGAAAATTTAACAATTTCTGTTATAACATTTTTTATAAACAGAAATCTTTTCTCGATTTTCCTTATCTTAATATTTCTTGGATACCTAACAATTTTTATAAAGTCATCTATTAAAAAGTCAATAAAAACGAGGAGGATTATTGTGAAAAAAAATACTAAAAAATCGAAATCCGGTAAAATGTATAGATTATACAGATCGGGAAAAGAAAAGATTCTCGGAGGAGTTTGTGGAGGTATTGGAGAATACTTGGACGTGGATCCAGTAATAATTAGACTATTATGGATCATTGGATCATTTGCATGGGGTTTTGGAATTTTAGCATATATAATAGCATGGATAATAATACCCAGAAATCCTAACCACAAATGGAATTAATATTTTCTTTATAAAAAATTATTCCTCTTCTCCCTGTAAATATTCTTCTAAATGTTTTCTTCTCCTCTGTTAAAGATAATCATAATAAATTTTAGAAAATTTAAATACTCACCTAATCTTAAATTTTTTACTATTCTATTAATTACTATGGCAAATCTTAAAAAAGCAGCTGCTATTGCAGGCGGTGCTGCAGGTACTATTGGTTGGGAAACTGGTTGGGATAAATATTATACTACCTTGAGAAGTGTTCTTTCAAATGATTTTAATGCAGCATACATAAAAATAGGAAAAATTGCTTCCAAATCTAAACTAGATGGTATTCCACATCTTGAAGTAGGAATAGGTCCAGATAATCCAAACCTACTAAGAGATTTGAGACCCATTGAATATTTTGTTAGAGATGTTGTTGCACACCCTGTTTTTGAGGGTTTTGTTAAAGCCTTACCTTTTATAGTAATGGGGGTTTATGGAGCTTACGCTTTTAAAAAACACAGAGATGCCAAAAGTCTTGAAAAAAGAGAAGAATTTGCAGAGAATTTCACAAAAAAATATGGAGGACTCCATCCTGAAGGAAAAGAGGGAGCTTATGTAGATGCCTGCAATGCATGGGATAAATATAAAGAAAGAGTTAAATCTGAAAAACATGCTAAAAAAATATTTAACGATATTTCAAAAACTCTAGCCAAAATAAGTCCATTTGCTTATGAAACTTAAAAAGGTTTTTAGATGAAAAAATTTTTAATTTTCATGATTATCATATTTTTTCTATTTGTAGTTCCATCTTCATCTTCACTATCAAGGGAAAAAGTAAGTGAATTATTTCTAAATGAAAACCAATCCATTATACTCATTTCATTACCAAAATTTATGCATGATCCTGAAACATGGAACACGATATATTCTGATGTATTAAGCATAACTCATTTAAAGAACAGAACCATTAGAAAACTTTTAAGAGAAAACCTTTTAAATGACAATTCTATTCCTAAAATTAGGAAATTTATAAGGAAAAATACATTAAATGGAAAATCAATTCCTGAGGTTGCAGCAATTTATGATGGTGTTGTTTACGCAAATAGACCAGAATATGCTTATTGCAAAATTATATTTCCAAAAGAAAACTATGAAAATATAACTGAAGCGTTTAAATCATTAGGTTTCAAAGTTAGAGATAACATCCCAATGGAGTTTGATCTTGATTATTCTAGAGACGCTATTAATCTTCCATACATATATTATGAACCTGGAGGCGAATACGAGCTAACCGGATCAGGAAGAACAATAGCAATAATAGACAGTGGTATAGAAGATTCGCACGATGATTTTCCTGGAACTTATCCTGATAGTACGGCTAAAATAATATTTTGGAATGATACCACACCCGAACGCTATTCTTGTTGTGTTGATGAATTTGGTCATGGAGTTCATGTTGCCTCAATAGCTGCAGGAACTGGTTCTGCTTCTGAAGGTTTGTACAAAGGCGTAGCCCCTGATGCAAAATTGAAAATTTGGAAGGTTTCTGTAGGCGCATCTGTTAGTACTGAAGCAGTAGCTGAAGCAACATGGCAGGCAATAACACAGGGAGCAGATGTTATTTCTATGAGTTTAAGCGCACCTGCTACTTCAGATATGTGCACTGGTAATTGGTACGGACAATATAATGAAGATTATTATGATTTGTATGAGGCTGTAACGAATGCGATTAGTAATGGTATAACAGTTGTCTCGTCTGCTGGAAACACTGGTCCTCTTCCCGGAACTATTAGATTTCCTGCATGTGTTGATGGTGTGATAGCTGTTGGATCAACACTAAAAAAAGATTATCCTGATCATTATTATGAGATAGGTAAAGAT
>WVXN01000083.1:28590-29332 GCA_011773475.1 Candidatus Aenigmatarchaeota archaeon | reverse complement strand
CAACAACTTTTTCTTATAGTAGATATACAGATTACTTGAAAGATTCTGGATTCCAAAAAGTCATACAGCCAAATAACTGGCCCGCTACTGTTGATGTTGAGATTGAGGGGCAGTATTTAGATTGGTGTTTAGATGATAGCCAAGG
Source organism: Candidatus Aenigmatarchaeota archaeon (assembly GCA_011773475.1). Classification (GTDB taxonomy): domain Archaea; phylum Aenigmatarchaeota; class Aenigmatarchaeia; order Aenigmatarchaeales; family Aenigmatarchaeaceae; genus CS1-C013. The sequence goes on along the minus strand of WVXN01000083.1, from coordinate 29,187 downwards.
AGATTTAACAGTTACATGTATTGACTCTGTTCCAACGTTATACAAGACTCAAGTTATAGAATGCTGGGAAGATTGTAGAGACAAAGGTTTTTCTCCAGATTCAATATGTCAGAAAAATTATGGAACAGAATGGCACGCGATAGCTGTAGATTGTGAATTGATTGATATCAAGAATGCTCCAGATGGAGACTATATAAGAACATTCGATTCTACATGGAACAGTGACAATTCAAATGGTTGGTGTGAGGACACTGGTGGAGAAGACATGACTGTTACTTGTGCTCATACAGGTGCAAAACCAAATTATAAAGTTTTAGTAAGAGAATGTAATGGAGATTGTATGAACGAAGGTAATCCAAATGGTATTTGTCAATTATCTTTAGGCATTGGTTGGCATGCAATTGGTGTGGATTGTGAAGAGATTGGAACTGGTAGTGAAGAAAATTTAGACAAAGATTTTAATGATAATGTTGGAACTTGGTGCCGTGACCAATTAGGAGAAGATATGACTGTTACCTGTGCCCAAAATCCTAGTGAAAGTTATAAAGTTCGGATAATAGAATGTAATTGGAATGGTGAAGGATGTTCTAATGAAGG
>WVXN01000083.1:811-28576 GCA_011773475.1 Candidatus Aenigmatarchaeota archaeon | reverse complement strand
ATGAGAATAAAAATTGGAATAGAGAAGTCTATCACCCTAAAACACTTTCTGGATTATCTGGAGAAGCTATAGTAGTTGAAGTTTTTAAACCATTTTCAGGATCTATAAACGATGTAATTGTGAATGTGTTTAAGACAAATGTTTTATCAACTGAAGGTCTTGCTGTTCACAGCAGCAGCAGGGGTCCTGCACCACAACTTATTGTAAAGCCTGATGTGACTGCTCCTGGTAAAGAAATATGTGCTGCAAGAGTTTCAGATTCTTCAATATTAGAAAATAAATTTAATTGCAAATTAACTTGTGGTAATGATAATTATATCTCTTGTTCAGGAACATCTATGGCGACACCTCATGTTGCTGGTTTAGTAGCTTTGTTGAAAGAGGCGGATTCAAATTTAGAAGTAGATGACGTAAGAGAAGCATTAAGGAAAGCAGATAATAAATTAATACTATCAAGTAATCCTGATAATGTTGAAGGTGATGGAAGGATCAATTCAAGAAAAGCTGGAGACTCTGTCACTAATTGTGGTTCATATGAAGCTTATGATCTTTATGATTCAGGCAATGAACCAAAAGTTTATGGATCATGTTGTGAACATAGTTGGTCTGGAGACCGGTGTATAGAAGCTTGTCACGATGACTATTGTAATGGAGATCAAGTTTATGAATATTATGCCTTTGGATCAAAATGTATAAAATCTCTGGAAGATTGTAGATATGGTACAGATTGGACTTGTTCAAATGGTAAGTGTGTTTATTCTCCACCTCCACCTCCAGATGATGGAGGTAATGGAGGAGGTTGTAATGGACCCTGTGGTTGTCAACCTTGTACAACACCAATATAAATTTTAAGTTTAAATTATTTTCTTCAAATATGTAAATTATGAATGAATTGAAAGAAATAATAGTTTTCACTATAAAAAAACAACTCCAGAACATCAAATACCAAAGAGTCGTCGGTTTTATGAAAGTTCTACTGAAAAAACTTTTTTATATAAACATGAAAAACGTGAACAAAATCCTTTTAAAGAAGATTATATTGATGTAACTTATAGAAAAATTAAAGAGGTTGAAGCAGTTGAAGAAGAACCTATTACAAAAAGAACATACGAATCTCTAGACGTTAGAATTCTTAGTGAAGCTGAAGTCGATAAAGAAATTAAAAGTAACTTAATTTTAACACATATGAATCTTGAGAATTTAGTCAATGAAGCAAATACATTAATACCTTTAGAAAAAACAGATATTATCCAAAGTTATAGTTATGGANNAAGAGACATCGCCCATTATTTTTGCTCTTGCTCCAACAATTAGTGTGAGATTGCTTGGTCGTATTGTTACAACATCAAAGAGTTCTAGGACGTTAAAATATCTCAGTGGAATGAAAGTAGTTGAAATTGGATCTTTTAAAAGTAAAAAGAAAGGATCAGAACAAAGAAATAAAATAACATTTAGAACAAATGATTTTGATACTATAGGAAGTGGGATAGCAGATTTTATTTCAAAACAAGAATATATTGAAAGTGAGCCGATAGTTCAGAGGTTTAATGATGAATTAGAAACATTTAGAGGTGGTATAGATGAAATCTCGAAAAAATCGACTTCCAATTATAATAAATTTAAAGAATGGCACGAGAAAAAAGAAAGAAAAGGTGCTTTTTATCAATTTGTAGAGAGATTCTTTAGAGAGTCAAGAAAATAGATTTTTCTTTACAATAATATTTCTAAATGAAAAACCATAAAATTTATTAATGCGAATAGACAAAAATGGTGAATCTTGGCTATCAATTTCAGAATTTAATATACAATCCTACTGTGAAGTTCAGTTAAAATTCATATGGAAAGGAATAAAAATAAAAACCGAACAAATGATAAAAGGTTCTAAAATACACAATGAAAAATTTCAGGAATTCAAAGAACTAACAAAAGACTTGGAAGATGTAGATATAGTAAATGCAATAAAAAGAGCAATTGAAAAGCAAGAAAGATTTGCCGGAAGAGAAATTTTCATTGTATCTCCAACCTTTAGACTAATAGGAAAAATAGATGTAGTGGAAATAGGGCCAGAAGGAATAATAATATGCGATGACAAACCAGTTAAATATCCTTATTTGTCTGTAAAATCACAAGTAGCCGCTTATGCAACAGCTTTTAAAGACAGATACAGACCACCTTTGAATATTTACATGATGATAAAGAATAGAGACAGGGGGAATATTATTTGGGAAGATGTTTTTTCTCAAGAATGGCTTGATTTTTCATTAGAAAAAATAAATCGAATGCATGAACTGGCTTTAGGAAAAAGAGATTTTGAGCCAACAGCCAATCCTAAAAAATGTTTAACCTGTTCTTATAGAAATATCTGTGATAAAAAAATTTTAATTCCATTTTCCACTTAAAGTATCAAATCCCATGGCATCAAAGAACCAGGATCCACAGGATTTACAGAAATCGGTTGCATCTTCTAGTTCAGCACCACAATTGGGGCATAATTTCATAAAATTAATTGATATTTTAAGAATAAATCCTTGAAATTAATTACAACAACATTACAAAATAATTAAGTTTAAATTCTTGATTCAACATTTTAAATTATGTTTTTTAGAAAAAATCAAAAGAAAAGAACATTAGGGGATATGAAAGTTATATATAATCCAAAACCAATAAAAGTTAAAGCAAATTGTTTTAAACAAGCTGTACCTTTATCTTATGAACTTATAGGTACAATTCAAGATAATGGAACAACATATGTAATTTCTAAAACAGAAGCAGATTTTAATTTTGATGGCGAAGGAAATCTTCCAACAATTGCATTCAGAGTAAGGACTGAAAACGATGATAGTAATGATTGTTATGCTCTTGCTTTTAGAAAAGATAATAATATTAATTTTATATCGGAAGATATGCCTAATGGCTTAGGTAAAATAATTTTTGAAGATTTCATATTGCCTCATTCTGAAAAAATAAAACATATTAATTAGTATCTCTATAATTCTACTATGATAGATTTAATAATAGTAATAAAAATCATAATTGCAACCATATGTGGGGGAATCATAGGATATGAAAGAGAGATTAGCAGAAAAGCAGCTGGTCTAAGAACTCACATACTTGTTTGTTTAGGCTCAGCAATTTTTACAGTTTTGTCTTTACAAGCATTTCCAGGTGCTGATACATCAAGGGTAGCGGCCTATATTATAGCTGGTATAGGATTTATTGGGGCTGGTACAGTTATTCAAACCAAAGAAAAGGTTATTGGTCTGACAACAGCAGCATCACTTTGGATTACAGCGTCTATTGGGATGGCAGTTGGATCGGAATTTTATATTTTAGCTTTAATTGCAACTATCATTTCATACTTTACGCTTAAACTAGGTAAACTTGAGAAAAAGAAGAGATGATATTGTCTAACTAAATAACGTCAGAAAAAGGTTTATAATATTCTATATAAACTTAGAATATAGTTTCCACTGGAAATAACGCTGACCAAAAATAAGGTTTTAATTATTTAGCAATTCTAACTTTTCCTTGAACACTCTTAACGTATTTTCCACAAGAAGGACAAGTCCTCTTATACTTAGGGATATAATGATTACAATTAGGACATGTTCTATTAAAGTTTAACCAAATCATATTTCTCTTTTCTGCAATTTTTCTTAATTTATCCATTTTTTTCACCAAGACGCAAGATATAGTTTATTGTAAGTTGTATTTAAAGATTTCAACAAATTTATAATAAAAATTATAAATCAGATTTAATTTTTTTAATATTTTCTTTGAAATTGATATGATTACACAAACAAAACAATTAAATTGTAAATTATAAAACTAAAAACAGCTGCCAATGGCATTGATATTATCCATGCCCAGACTATTTTTCTTGTTGTTCCCCACTTAACTGCTTTTTTTCTTCGGCATAGTCCAACACCCATTATTGATCCATTAGCAACATGAGTAGAACTAACAGGTAACCCAAAGATTGCTGTTACTCCTAATATTGCAGAGCTTCCAACTCCAACAGAAAATCCTTGATATGGCTTTAATTTAGTTATTTTAGTTGCCATAGTTTTTACAATTTTCCAACCTCCTAAGAATGTACCTAGAGACAATGTTATATATGAAGCAATTATGACCCACAATGGTATAACGAATTCTGATATATAACCATAATAAAGTAATAGAACAGTCATTATTCCCATTATTTTCTGAGCATCATTTGTACCATCAGTTATTGAGAAAAATAAAGCTGATACAATCTCCAGTCTTTTAAAATATTTGTTAATTTTATTGGCAATGACTTTCCTAAACATTCTTATAACAAAAACACCTATCAAAAATGTAATTCCCATTGCTATGAAAGGGGAGAATATCATTGGTATTATAACCTTATTTATTATGCCTTGAAATTTTACTACTTCCCAACCATGGGCTGCTACTCCTCCGCCAATCAAACCACCAATTAAAACATGAGTTTCTGATATTGGTAGAGAATAAATCCAAGAACTAATTATGTCAAAAATTAGAGCTCCTGCCAAAGCTGCAATAATAACCTCACCTGAAGCTGCAGTTTCTGAAATTATTCCCTTTCCTATTGTTATAGCCACAGCAGAACCAAACATCATGCCTATTAAATTACCAATTGTAGACAAAGCAACAGCTTGAATTGGTTTTAAGGTCCTTGTTCCAATAACAGTTGATATAGCATAAGCTGCATCAGTAAATCCAGTCCAGAATGAAAAAATCAATGCAAGTATGATTGCAATAAATAATAAAATAAACATTTAATCAAGTGTTTTTTATTACTATATCTTGTATTGCTAAACAAACGTCTTCACATTTATCTGTAATAAGTTCTAAAGTCTCGTAAACATCTTTTAATATTATTATTTTTATAGGATCTTTTTCCTCAAACAAATGAGCTATATAATCATCTGTCAAATCATCCATCTCGTTCTCAAGTTTGTGTACTATCAAAAACTTTTTTCTTATTTCCACCTCATCCATTTTTCTTATGTCCCTCATTGCTACATTCACTTCTTTTACGCAATCTAATATTATTTCACTAGATTTTTTCATAAATTCGTCAGGTTTTTTTATCTTAAACAAAAAAATTTTTCTTGCTGCAGAATAAATTAAATCTAAAACATCATCATAAAGTGAGGTAAGGTTAGATATATCTTCGTGGTCTATTGGTGTAATAAATGTTTTATTTAATTTGTCAAAAACTTTATGAAGGACTTCGTCACATTCATGCTCTACTTCTTTTATTTCCTTTATATTTTTTTCAATATTATTATAATTATTTTGCGTTAAATTATTAAAAATTTTAGCAGCTTTTAGAACTAGTTGAGCCTCATCTTCGATTAAATTAAAAAATATTTTTTCTTGTGGGATTAACCATTCCTTTAGGCCCATAAAAACCAATTTGTCTTTTATGTTTTTAAGTTTTTAAATGTTCTTCCGAATGAAGAATGTTTAAATATGCTGTTTCCAAAATCATTATTATGGATGGTCAAACGATTATGAGATTAGTTGGTATTGTTCTTTGGATAGCTGCAGTGTTAATACTTATGGCAACTTACAGTGTTTTAGCAAAACCGACGTTAGAGACCGAGTTGAGTAAAGGGTTTTTTGAAGTAGAATCAATGTACTACAGTGGCTCATTAGTATTAAGTATCTTATTCTTAACGATAGGAACATTTTTAATAGTCTATCCTTTTAAGAAATTAAAAAAATAATTATTTTTTTGGTATAAACATTGGAACTTTCTTTTTATATTGTTTGTATTTTTTGCCAAACTTCTTTAATAACAAAGTTTCTTCATAAAATGCCATCAGATACCAGATAATAATGAAACATATTGTAACAATTGTCATTGGTAAAATAGGAAATATGATTAAGAATCCTAGATTTACAAATATCCTTCCAAGATAAATAGGATGTCTTAATTTTGAATATATGCCGATTGTGATTAATTTTTTAATTTCTTTTGGATTGGAATGGGCCTTTCTGAGAACCCTGTGAGCAACTGATTCAAAATAAAAACTTAGTAAGACTATTGGAGTTCCCACTGCAGCTCTTAAAAGAAGTAATCCAGCTATTGCTTGTTTGTAAAATGCGAAGAAAACTGCGTTTATAAAAATAAGATTAATTATGTCAAAATATAATGGATCTATGTAAAAAAACTTTTTTTCCATTTAATCACTTTAATAATTTCATAAACTTCTTAGAATTTATTAATAACTATTATCAGTTTATTCTACCTTCAGCTATTCTGCATAGTATATGAGCAGGATTTTGACCTCTGCCTTTTATTTTTTGATACTTAATATCGTATCCTTGAGTTTTTTCTTGAATAGCTTTTAATATTTTTTCTACTTCATCTATTTCATTACCATTCCCACCATTATTTCTAACTCCTCTTAAAAATTTTGTATAGCATTTACTCTTTTTTATCGATTCAACAACACTTCGACAATCTGACCTAATTACTACACGTTTTCCCCCGTTTCCATATTTTGGGAACAATTCCCTCACACAGAATTCAGGCATTAATTCTGTAGCTTTAAGAACAGCATTAGACTCTGCTAAAAACGTATTCGCAAAACCTAATTCTTTTGTTTCATAAACCCTTTCAATTACAGTTGATTCAGGTCTTTTGTCATCAGTTACAAGAACGCCTATTGATATGCTATTTCCTCCATTATTATAATGATGACCGTCAACAGTAAAATTAATAGGATATTTTAATTCCATCCATTTTTCAAATAATTTTAACGAGTTTTATCTTTTTCTATAAAGATTATTCTTATTTTTCAGAACCAAAAAATTTATATTTCTTTTTTACTTTATAATATGTTTACCATCTTCTTTCTGAATTTAGTCCAATCCTTAGCCATTATATGAATACCAGCTGCAGGCTTGTGTCCACCACCACTAGAATTTTTAAATTCTTTGGATAATTTACTTGCAATTTTTCCACAATCAACCTTTTTATCTTGTCTTCTCATGCTCATGTAAATCATCTTACCTCTTTTACTAGCGACAACAACAGTGTAATTTGGTTTTTCTTTGCTGATTTTTGTGGAAATTGGCGAGTTTATAGAAAACTTTGTTTTTAATTTCAATATTATTAATTTTTTATTTTCAATGACTTCAGAATTCCTTTTCCAATCTTTCATTGTTAAAACAATTTCCTCTTCTATTATATTATAGAATTTTTTTAATTTTTTGGAGTTAGGGGTTCTTGATTTTAAAATATCAATTGGAGAAGAAGCTTCTAAACATGCTTTATAACCTTTTTTTGCACCTTTGGTTCTAGAGTGATGATAACTAGAAGTAATCATATTATTAATCAGTCTGAGTTTAGATAATGAGATATTATGTTTTTTATAAATTTTGTTTAGAAAACCTTTCCATTTGTTTTCACTTCTATCATTCACGATTCCTATACCAGCTAACCAGTCCAAATCTTCTATGTTTGTTAGTTTATTGCAAATATCATAAACAATTTTACTAGTACAATAGTTGAAAGGGGGGATTTTAATTTTTTCTAAACTCGGGTTAACATGTAATATATTTTTTATTCTGTTTAAATTCCTATTGATTTGATGGTGGTCGATAATTAAAATTTTGGATTTTTTTGCTAATTTTAGAATATATTCTGGATCCTCATCAACAGCTATATCAACTGTTATGATATTATCAAATTTTTTATTTTTGATTTCTTGAAACATGTTTTTAGTTATAAAGAACAAGTCGTGACTTGCTGGTATTGCTCTTGGAGTTTTTTTGAACAGTTTTTTAAATGTTTTAGCAAGAATTACTACGGCTCCTATCCCATCTCCATCAGTGTCAAAAATTATTACAGTTTTCTTATTTCCATTTTTCTTTAAAAAATCAACAGCTCTTTTTATCATATCTATGTTTTAGAATAGAGATTTATAAATTAAATATCTAAAATATTATAGTTTTAATTTGAATTATTGATAAAAGAAAAAGCTTAAATTTCTCACTTTTGATATAAATTTATTGATTTTATGAAATCAAAAAATTCAGAAAAACCACTTAAATTTTATAGTGTTTCTAAGAAAGGAGACCATTTGGTTATTGAAGTAACAGGAAAATCTCCTCTAGATATTACTTACAAAGGAGAAGATAAGCAAGGCAACCTATATCAAACTAGAATTGTAACAGATGGTAAAAAATCAATTAAAATGGGTTTAGAGGGATTTAGTCCAGATGGAAAAAAATCTCAGACCGATATTTTAATTGATCCTGAAGAATCAGTTAAACTTGATTCAAAGATTTTTGATCCAGAAGGAAAACCACTTAAAAACATTTCATTTAATGCTCCTTTTTCTGGAAACTTCTCATTTGTTTCTGAAGATTATTCAGCAGAAGCATTAAAAGCAGTATTAGAAAGATCTTCTGCTCCATCTTCTAAAAAAATTAGTCCCAGTAGGCTAAAAAGATTTTCTAGCTCTACTAAGTACTTCCAAAGATTAGAGTCCATAATGGGCGAAGATGGACTTATTCCAACTGAAAAACTAAATAATGTTTTTGAAAATTTAAATGAAAGAAGAGGAGCAAAAATGACATTAGGACTTTTATCAAAATCAGTTCCTGAGGCAGTAAAAAAAGTTAATAATGAAGGCTATAAAATTATAATTTCAGATATTTTTTCACAAGTAGCAGAAGCTGTAGGATATGTTAGAACAAGAGAACAAAAAACTCGTGAACCTGGACCGAGTTCACGAGACTTAAGCCAAGAAAAAAGAATAGAAACTAGAAAAGAAATTCCAGTTTCAAAATCTGAAGAATTTATAAATCATTTAGAGCCATTTAGTAATTTTGCTTCTACTCAATATATTTCAACACTAGAATCTATGGTGAAAGATGATGGCACTATAAAAGGGAGTGATATAGAGAATACTTTTAGAATACCTAAAATAATAGGTGTAAAAAATGCTCTAATAAAATTAACAACTTTAAAATCACGACCAATAGAAAAGACTAATGGAGATTATAAAGTTAGAGATAGAGACGTTTTCAAAAAAATTAGAAAAGTTGGAGAGATAAAACAAGCATTTGGAACATTTAATGCTGCTCGTTATTTTGTAAAAATGAAAGAAGAAGGAATATTATCACAAACTAAAGATAAAGTGTCTATTAAAGAAATAGAAGATTTATTTGGTATAAAAAAACAACCTGCTCTAGTTTCTCTTTCAGCAATTAACAGAACACAAAAGATGAGAGTTGAAGGTACAGGAAAAAACCGTGTTTATGTTTTTGATCCAAATGTTTTAACTTTTGACTTTTCTTTAGGTCAAACATCTTCTTATGAAACAGTAGTATCAACATCTCAAGTAAATGAAAAGGTTCCAGTTAACGGAGAATTTAGAGAAGTTGCTTCAGAATTGAAAAAAATGATGTGGGGTTCAAGAAGTGTAACAGTAAGAGATTTTAATCAATTTTGTATAGAAAGGTTTGGAGAAGGCGAAAATTTAAATGAAAAGAGAGAAGCTCTAAGAAATAGATTATTAGATAATGGCTATATGGTAAAAGTTGGCAAAACGAAGTATGCATTAACAGAAAAACTTTTGAAATTAGTATAAACTCCAGATTAAATTAAACAATCTGATTTTATGAATTTGGGATATGAAATTATTGAAGAAGGAGATTCTATAATTGTTGATTTAACAATACCTCAAGGTTCTAATTTTGAATTACCGTTTTTATATGATGACTTTTCACGAATAGAACGCTATTCTGGTGGAATAAGAGTTAGACTTCCAAATACAGTTGGAGTTAATGAACAGTTAAAACAAGGAGTTATTGTAGATGGTGAAGTATACGAATTAGTAAGGTTAACAGAACCAGTAGAAAAAATTATTGAAGAACCTACATATCCTATTGAAACTGAACCACCTCCATCTCCTGTTCCAAAACGTATTGGAAAAATTGAAACTCCACCCACCGATTATCAAATTTTTAAACCGTTATTCAAACCACCTAAAAAAAGCATAGAATTCAAAGCAAGTTCAGAAAAACGTTTAGAAAGATTAGAAAAATTTTTACAAAATAAAAAATACGAATTTCAAAGTTCAGGATTTGGACATCTTAAAAGAACTGCTTTAGGTGCAGAAATATTTTTTAATAAATTTAACGAAAGGGACAAATATGCTGTTAGACTTATAGGCTTTTTACATCAGGTTAACCCTAAATTTTTTGATAAGAAAGATCAGAACATAGGTTTTTCACAGGAAGACATTAATCTTGTTACCAGATCTATAAAAGACATGAAATCTATTAATGAAGGCAAAGTAAATTGTAACGAAGTTGGGAGTGATGAATGCATCGCAGTTTTTTTATCAGATCAAATCTTAGAAGGTAGTGGTGCTTATGGTGTTAAAAGAACATGTTTTAATTTAGGTGAAGTTACCTCCTTTGAAGGAAATCTTCCAGAAACCCAAGAACAATTTACGAAAAATTTAATAGAAGAACTAGAGAAAAATTCACTACAAAGACAACAATTTCCTTGGTTTACTACTAGACTTATTACTTACCAAGAAAGATGGAGAAAAGGATTTGTCGAAGCTTTGCAAGCTGGGGAAAAATGGGCATCTATCATAGGCTTAGATATTTTTGAGTCGGGTTTGAAAAGAGAAGATTTTGAAAAAACTATTATTAAATCTTGTTCATCTGACACTGAAGCCCTGCCTTTTGATACAGAATGTCGAAAATATGTTAAAGGAGAAAAATATCATAATCTTTCAGATTTACTTTCAGGTTTTTTCTGAGTTTGTCTTTTTTATTTTCGTTTTGCGGCTTGCGGTAGCATTAATGGTGGTGGTGGTAGTTGTAGGTCATCGCTTAAAAATATAGCTTTTTTAGAGCATTTGTCTAAGGCAAGGCCGATTACGTGGAGTTTTATATCATCTGGTAAAGCCTTATCCTTTTTCCAAGACTTTAAGATAATTTCTTTTTCATCGCCCAAGAAAACAATGTTTCCATCAATGTTAATTTCTGCTATGTTCTTACTTTTCCCACTAATATATGTGGTTCTGTATTCGAATTCAATTAACAATCCCTCATTTTTTAAAGCAGGTAAATCCTGTTCTTTAATGTCAGTTATATTCATATTGCTGTTTACTCTTAGTGGTCCTTTTACTTCTTCATGTCTTTTTGCTTCAATTGATTTTAGATTTATTCCAATCACTGGCATTTTATCACGTATTAATAATTGAAATAATGGATATTTATTAATAACATTTTTAAGCCGGCTTTTGAATATATGATTATGAAAAAAGCTCTTGTTTTAATTGTTTTAGCTTTGTTGTTACCATCAGCTGTACTTGCAGATGGTATGATAATGCCGAGATTTCAGAAAAAAACCTTTGATTTTACATCTGTTAAAGAAAAACAACAATATGCTGTAATTGAGGTTTTGAGCAACTATTTCGAGAAAATGAACATATTCTTATCATTAACATCTTTAGATTATGAAACTCATGATATTACAGTTGTCATTCCTTTAAAATCAGTTCCTCAAGATGTTTCAGGCGATAAGCTAAACTCTTCTGAGTTTCTTAACAAATATGGTTTTGATGATGTTGAAAGATTAATAGAGAAACAATCTGTTGCAGGATTCATTAAAAAATCATCTCCTCAAATCAGAGACGCACTAGGAGAATACATAATGCTCTCTTTGATATCACCAATATATGAAATTTCAAAATTTGCCTTCTTCCCATTTTATGGAGGATTTATGGCAGGAAGTACGCTTACTGATGGTGGTTTGGCAGCAAGAGAACAAGCTTATCCAGGTGTAACACATATAGCAACCTACGAATTTGAAGGAGCAACAATTGATATTTATGATGTAGAAAGTGGAAATACTCTAGAAGAATTTATGAAAGATTACTATGATTTATACCTACCAGATAACGTTAAAGATGCTGTTGATAATTATAAAACCCATTACATAGCTGTTTTAAATGCAATGATAGGACCTCCTGGTGATGTAGGCCTATTGAAAGAATACGCCCCTAACACATTTAATGATGCCTTGAAATACGTAAGAGCAAACCCAGAATTTACTTTTACTTGTTATGATTATTCTTATGGTTATGGTGTTCCCAGATATGATTATAGATGTTCACCAGAGCAAGCAATAAGAGAAAAGTTCTCAGATTATATAACTAGAGCACAACAAGAGGCGGCTGGTAAATCATACTCCATTGATTATGTTACTATTCTAAACCCTGGTTTTGAAGAAGGTACTAATTTTTGGAGAAATTATGGATATTCAAGATATGGTTCAACAGGCAGTTCAGGTTTTTATGCAGATTCTTCGGATTACTATTCAGGTTCACAGTCTTTATATGTTTATGATAATGATCAAAATGGTTGGGTAGGAATTTGCCAGAGCTTCAATGTGATAACGGGTAAAAGATACGTGGCTAGCACATGGGCAAAGGCAAAAGAAGGACAAATTACATTTCAATTAACAACAACCACCCCAGGTAGCGGTGGTGGCGAATGTTTTTCAGTAAGTTCTATTAGTTCAGGTGGTTGGGCAAAATACACAGTAGATTGTACACCCAAATATTCTAGCACACTTTATCTTTGTTTTAATACAGGTAGCATGTATAATACAGGTTCTGGTTGGTTTGATAATGTAAACATGTATGGTGAAGGAGGCATTATTAATGTTGAAAAATCAGTGATAGATTTCTTTTTGAGTGCTTATTCAAATGCAACCAATGGAATGGAAATTAGCATGACTCTGCCAATAAGAGACGGTGAAATATTTTATCCTTTAGGAACAGGAATTGCATGGGCAACTCCAATAGAGGATACAAGAATTTTGGTTGAAATGGATAGAAGTTTAGACGCTGGTTTTCTAAATGTTCAAAACTCTGTTATTGATGATAACAACAGATATTTCTTGTGGAATTTTAAGAATTGGAATCCAGATTTTGATATTAAAGGAACAGTTGCTCCGTCAAGTTTTGTTACAAGTATAGGAGATACGGGAAAATTGGTCTTAGAGAGCATGAATGAGAATTCAGTAATCCTTTCAGTAATTTTCATGATAATAATTGTAATTGCAGCAGGCTTTATTGTTAGACTCAAAGGAAGAGGAGATCTGAAAAGAAAGACCTTCTTTATGATTTTAGCAATTATATTTGCTCCACTAATATCAATTTGGGCAGTTGCTTTGTTAGCATATGGTTTGAAAACAAAGCCTAAGAAGGGAGAACTAAGAGAAAACATGATAAATGTTTTAATCTTCTTGGGTATCCTTATTTTAGCTTGGATTCTTATGGCAGTAACTTCAATTATTATGGGTGTTTGATTATGGTTTTACTTAATGGTGTCATAATGCCTTACATTCCTAATTTCTTTCAATTTTTCTTAATGTTATTTATGATCTTCTTTTTGTTTTTTGGATTAGGTGTAGGCTCTATAATAGCTTTTACTATTATTGGTTTGATAGGAGGTTTGTTTGGACTTTTGTTTTTTAACAGAAAAGTTATAATGTTCCCCAATCCTAAAATTGCTATTTTTATTGGTTATGTTGGTTTCATATTAGTATTTCTTATTTTACCTCTTCTCTTAGCTATTTTACCAGAAATCATTTCCTATTCATCTTCTTCATATTCAGGTTTTACTCCGATGACCCTTTTATTAACATTTTTCTCATTACCACTCATTCACTGTGTCGTATCAATAGGCTTTTATATTCTTCTTGAAAACAGAAAAGCTTTTAATAGCAACTACTTTGCATTTATTACAGCATATTTTCTAGCATGTCTTGTTTTAGCACCGTTTACCGTGTTTGTTGGATTCTTAGGATTGTTAGGAGGGTTTGGTTCTGTATTCAGTTCAGTCTCTTCTATACTTTAGATTTATTAAATATAGTTTTTAATTAATTTTATGGTAAAAAAAGTTTTAATGGTAATTGCACCAAACGATTTTAGAGATGAGGAATTTTTCGAAACAAAGGAAGTTCTAGAGAAATCAAACATAGATGTTACAGTTGCGAATTCTACTGGCCAGCCTTCAAAAAGCATGTTTGGAAAAATAGTTACGCCTGATAAGAATTTTTACGATGTTGAAACAAAGGATTTTGATGCAGTAGTTTTTGTTGGTGGGTCAGGAGCTGCAGCTTATCTTAATCACAAAAGAGCTTTAGAACTAGCCAAAGAATTCTATGATTCAGGAAAAGTTGTATCAGCCATATGTATTGCACCAACAATTCTTGCTAATGCGGGTATTTTAAGCGGTAAGAATGCAACCGCCTATCCATCAGAGAGAAATAACATAAATGCTGTTGGAAATTACACTGGAAGTGATGTTACAGTTGATGGGAAAATTATAACAGGTTCAGGACCGCAAGCTGCTGTTGAATTCGGAAACAGAATTGCTGAAGCTCTGAAATGAACAGTTTAGAAAATTTCTTAAACCTCAAATTTATAGTCTTAATTAGATAGCCCCGTCGTCTAGTGGCCAAGGACAACTGCCTCTGGAGCAGTAAACGCAAGTTCGAATCTTGCCGGGGCTACTATTTTTTACTTTGCCGTAATAAGTTATCATTTTATTTCTTGAATACCATAATTTAGATATGCCAAAAATCAATTCTTTTAGTTTTGGCTCTTTGACAATCGATAGTAAAAAATATGAAGATGATATGGTGATACATTGGGACGGAGAAATAACTCCTAGAGAATCATCTCATACATTTTCCAAAAGTGAATTAATAGATATTTTGTTAAAAGGACCAGAAACTATAATAATTGGAACAGGAACTGGTGATTGTGTAAAAATAGACAAAGCCGCAGAACAATTTGCAAGATCTAAAAATATCGAGTTTATAATTAAGAAAACACCAGAAGCTGTTGAAGAATTTAACAAATTATCAAGAAACAAGAAAGTAATTGCTGTAATACATGTGACATGCTAAATTTATTAATCAGAAAAACAATTTCTAATTCATGTGGGTTGTGAAAGCTTCGGGTGAAACAGAAAAATTTGATCCTAAAAAAATAAAGAGAACGTGTTTAAGAGCCGGTGTTTCTGAAGAATTAGCAAACAAAATAGTCAGAGAAGTTAGGAAAAAATCCTATAATGGTATTTCTACTAAAGAAATTCTACATCTTACATTAAATTTATTAAACAAGAAAAAACCACATATCGCGGCAAGATATGATCTAAAGGGAGCTATGTTCAGATTAGGTCCAGCAGGTTTTGTTTTTGAACATTTCATAGGAGAGATTTTTAAAGAATACGGATATACAACAAACGTTCACAATGTATTAAAGGGTTTTTGCGTTTCTCATGAGGTAGATGTCATAGCAACAAAGAAGAATCAAAACTATATGATAGAATGTAAGTATCATAATCTTCCAGGAATCTATACAGGTTTGAGGGAAGTTTTGTATACCTACGCTAGATTCTTAGACTTGCTTGATGGAGCTAAACAAAAGCTATGTAAGAAATTTGAACAAGCTTGGTTGGTTTGCAATACTAAATTCTCTGAAGATTCTATACGCTATGCAAAATGTAAAGGAATAAAACTAGTTGGTTGGAATTATCCAGAAGACAATAGTTTAAAAATGTTAATAGAAAAAAAGAAACTGTATCCAATAACAATGATTAAGGGTTTAGATTCAGACTCCTTAGAAAAAATGTCTTCTTCAGATTTTGTATTAGCGTTAGATTTATTAAGAGTCTCTCTAAAAGAATTAAATAAGATAACTAAGGTACCAATTAAAAAATTAGGAAAATTTGCAGAAGAGGCAAGGAAGGTATGCTATGGTTGATTTATTAAATATGGCAATAGGTAGCTTGCAAGAAGGTTACATGTTTTTTTACAGTCAGCTTTCTCCGATTATAGGAGAGACTTACTTACGATTGTTTGTTTTTACAATCGGTTTGTTTATTTATGCAATTTTTGTTTGGCATTTTTACAGAACCTTGGCTAAGAGAGATTTATTTAAAATAGATTTGGAAAAATATAATCTTCCACATGTAAAACATAAAACTTTAGGAAAGGCAGGAAGTGTTATAGCTTACATTTTAAAATACGGATTCATTTTTCCAGTTTACATATTCATTTGGTTTTTAATATTATCATCGTTCTTATTAGTATTAACAGAAGAAACTACAATTAATAACATACTTTTAATTTCTATTGTGGTTGTTTCCACAACAAGGGTTACTTCATACTATAATGAAAATTTATCAACAGATTTAGCAAAATTGGTGCCTTTTGCACTTTTAGGCGTTTCATTAATAGACCCAAATTTCTTTTCAATGGAAACTACAGTAGCAAGATTTTCAGAAATTCCAAACTTATGGTCACAGATATTACAGTTTTTAATATTCTCTATTGTTCTTGAATGGATATTGAGAATTTTGTACTTAATTAAAAGGGGTTTTAGCGGATCAAAAAAATTAAAAGAATCAAAAACTACCTAAACTAATTCTACTCCTGTTATTTGTGATAATCTTAAACTTAATGATCTTAAATCTTCTTTATCTAATTCATGAACATTTTCCTTTCCACAAGCAGCTGCAGTCATTTTAACCTCTTCATTACATGCATTTAAGAAATTCATAACTTTTTTAGCGGATTCATTTATGTTTAACTTCTTTCTCAATTCTGGATCCTGAGTTGTTATTCCCATTGGACATTTTCCCTTGTTACATTGCTTACAATATATACAACCCATGGAAATAAGCAAAGGAAATGCCATATAAACTGCATCAGCCCCTAATGCAAGAGCTTTTGCAATATCTGCTCCTTTATTTATACCACCGCCTACTATCAAATCTTGTTTTGATTTATGACCCATTACTTTTCTAGCTTTTACTATTGCAGCCAAGGTAGGAATACCAAAATCATCAAGCATTATTCTTGGTGCTGCTCCTGTTCCACCTTCCATCCCATCTATTGCTATGACATCAGGTTCAGCTTTTAAAGCAAGTTTTACATCGTTTTCAACATCTCCAGCTCCAAGTTTTATTATAATAGGTTTTCCTTCTGTTAATTCTCTTAACCACTTTACTTTCTTTTTCAGATCATCTATAGAAAATATATCAGGGTGTGCTGGAGGTGAATGGACATCCTCTCCCATGGATATATTCCTTACTTTTGCAATCTCTTCTGTTACCTTATCTTTTGATAATAAACCTCCTTGTCCAGGTTTCCCCCCTTGACCAATTTTTATTTCAATTCCATCAGCAGATTTGATATAATCTTCATTTACTCCAAATCTTCCAGACGCATATTGTGCAAATAATATTTTTGCATTTTCTCTTTCTTCTGGAAGCATCCCACCTTCTCCAGTGTTTGTTGATGTTCCTAGTATTGCAGAAGCTTTCGCTAATGCTATTTTAGCTTCCTTGCTTAAGGCCCCAAAACTCATTGCTGGAATTAATATTGGCATGGATAATTTCAAAGGTTGTTTAGAATTCTTTCCTATAATAGTTTCAGTTATAATATCTTTTCTAAAATAGTCTATTGGTCTTTTTTTAATTTGAGCGGGAATAAAGACCAAATCATCAAAATTAATTTTACCTAATTTGTTTGATCTTCCTCCAGAGACAATAGGCTTACCTCTTACTGCTCTAAGTTTTATTTCAGCTACCCATTTTTCCATGTAACCACTCAATTTTAACAATTGAATAAAACTAATATTTAAAGTTTTTCACTTATCAGTGGGTTTAAATTTTTAATGTTTCAATTCTCTTTAGATGATTATGACTAGTACTTTAATGAAGATTTTTTTAGAAAATAGGAAAAGATTTTTTGGAACTGAGCTTAGCTATCCTTTTCTTGAGCTAGGCGAGCCATTTCATGTATATTTAAAACATTGTCCGTGTCGCAATACATTCACTGTTGGATATGTGATAAAAAATAGATTTCTTAAAGAAGGGGAGGAAAAAAAGATACAAGAAATATGCAAATCAGGTAAAGTTAAACACAAAGTTTCATTCTTTGAGCCTTTTAATACCATAAGAGAAGTGGTTTTCTATGATTTACCTGAAAAAATAGACACATTCCGTCTTTTTAACTGAAATTGATGAAATTTTAGGTTTGCCAACAGAGAAATTAGATGAAACTAAACTACCGTTTTTTTTCTAATTCTCTTTTTAGCTATTTCTAATGCTGCTTCTCTAGGGTTCATTTTCTCTTTTTTAGCCTTTTCAAGAACAAGTTTTGTATTTTTCTTTATTTTTTCTTCAACCAGTTTAAACATCCTTTCAGGTGTTCCGTTAATATATTCAACATAAGATGAAATAACACCACCAGCATTTGCTACAAAGTCGGGAACAATCAAAACATCTCTTTCGTAGAGTATGTTTTCTATATCATGTGGAATTGGTATGTTTGCTGCTTCAACAATTATTTTTGCATCAACCCTATCAACATTATTTTTGTTTATAACATCTGCAATTGCAGCAGGTATCAAAATATCAACCTGCTTTTCAAATATCATATCACATTTAAAAACTTGGCTAGGATGCATATCTCTTGATTTTACAGTTTTTTCAGAATAGTTAACAACGCTACCAGTTTCTTTTTTAATTCTTAATAATTTATCAATATTTATTCCATCAGGAGCATTCAAACAACCTTTAGAATCTGATACAGAAATTATTTTTGCTCCAACTTCTGATAAAAATTTTGCTACAAAACCACCTACATTACCAAATCCTTGAATTGCAACAGTAGAATTTTTTAAATCTAAACCATAATGTTTAGCAGCCACAAGAGTTGAATTAAAAACTCCAAACCCTGTTGAACCCAGTTCGTGTGGAATCCCTCCCAATTCTTTTGGTTTTCCTGTACAAGCTTCCATTGAACCATTTGCTTCAGCAAACCACTTCATTTCCTCTTCTCCTGTATACATGTCAGGAGCAGCCACATATTTTGAAGGACAAACAGGTTTTAATGCTTTTGAAAAAGCTTCTATGATAGCTTTTTTCTCGTTTTTTGTAATTTTCTTGGTGTTAGCAATTATTCCTGATTTTGCTCCACCAAACGGTAATTCTGCTAGAGCACATTTCCATGTCATAACTCTTGCTAGTCTAAAATTTTCTTCTTTAGAGAAATCAGGAGTCATTCTTATTCCGCCTTTTCCAGGACCCAGCACCGTGTTGTCTATGACTAAGAAACCATGCATTTTTGTTTTAGGGTCATAAACTTCTACAATTTTCTCAGGTCCAAACTCATCATGCTCAATCATAGAATTACCAATATAATATAAGAATTTAAAAATTATATAATATAAGTGGTTTCATGGAAATATATGATATAATTATAATTGGTGGTGGGCCGGCAGCTTTAGCTGCGGGCTTGTATGCTGCTAGAAGAAATCTTAAAACCTTGATTCTTAGTGAAACTTTAGGAGGTCAGATGGCATTAGCACACATAGTAGAGAATTATCCAGGAGTAGATTCAATAACAGGGATGGAATTAGCTGAAAAAATGAAAAAACAAGCAGAAAGATTTGGCTGCGAATTCAAACTAGCAAAAGTAGCTGGTTTGGAATTAAAAGGCGACATAAAAAAGATAAGAACACCTGGAAAAGAGTATTCAGCCAAAATTGTTATGATTGCAACAGGAAGTCATTATAGAAGATTAGAAGTTGAGGGTGAGGAAAAATTCATAGGAAAAGGAGTTTCTTATTGTGCAACATGCGACATCCCACTTTTCAAAGATAAAAAAGTTGCTATTATTGGAGGTTCTGATTCTGCTGTTAATGCTGCAGTATATGCAAGTGAAATCGCTTCTGAAACATATCTCATACATAGAAGAGATAAACTGAGAGCCGAAGAAATAACTCAGGAAAAACTTAAAAATTCTTCAGTTAAACCCATCTGGGATTCTGTTGTTGAAAAAGTAGAGGGAGACAAGTTTGTTAATAAGATCACAATCAAGAATGTGAAAACAAATGAAACTCATGAATTAGAAATAGATGGAATTTTCATAGAAATAGGAGAAATACCAACAACAGAGATTGTTAAAGCTGCTGGAGTAGAAATTAATGAAAAAAATTTTGTAAAAGTTAATGATAAGTTCGAGACTAACATACCAGGAGTTTATGCTATTGGTGATGTTACTGGTTCTTTTGCACAAATAATTGTTGCTGCTGCAGAAGGTGCTGAAGCAGCTACTAATGCTTATTTATATCTCAAGGGAGGATTTTACGGGGAGAGAAAACCAGCTGATTATGGTGAAAAGAAATGAAGAAATCAACTAAAAAAAAGATTTTTGCTATTTTCATAGTGCTTGCTTTTTTAGGAAGCGGTCTAATTAGTGCATTTTTATACACAACTCCTTCCCAAAACCAAGTTCAAGTTGATTGGGGAGCCAGATTAGCCATAACCACATTTGGCGATTTGTATCCAATACCAGCTGGTGTTGGTGTTACAAATGAAACTACAGATAAATTGTTTACACTTAATTCTGATGGTATAATTTATAAGACTGGAGAAGAATCAGCTACCTTAGTAGAATTTTTTGAAATTTGGGGAGAAAACTTTAATAGTACTTGCATATTAGAATATTGCAATACTGAAAACCATTCTATGAGAATGTATGTAAACAATGTAGAGAATTTTGATTATGAACTTTATACAATTAAGAACAATGATTTTATATTGATTGACTATAGATGATGCACCAGTTCGAATCCCGGTCGGCGCATCATATCTCGCTTCATCCGAACGGGAGAATGAATAATTTAATAATTATTCTGTAAATTCCTTTTCAAAATTTCTTACATCATTTATTAAATCATATCGAGCCCACATTGTTTTATTATCTACTGTAACCTCCCAGGGCTCATAACATTCGCCCCGCACTAGTATGAATATGTAGGTTTTATCTTTAGTATCTATTTCAATTTTATATTTTATTCCAGAATCTGACCTACAGAATTCTGGATTTGGTGTGGTTGGTTTAGTTCTTCTTATACTTAAAGATAATTTGTTTAAAAATAGTTCAACTTTACTTCTTTCAACTGTTGTTGTGCTACTGCTACAGTTCTCAAAAACCTCTAAAAGAAAACCAGCACATTCTTCTAGGTCTAAATTCCATTCATTATTTTGTTTAATAATTTCTGCATCGTAATTATATCTATTTCCCCAACCACTTCTATTTTGAATAATATTGATTTTGTTTACATTATTGATATTTATTACTTCTTCTTGAACACAACCACTAATTAAAATAGAACTAGTTAATGTCAAAATGATTATATAATCCAGTTTAAATTGCATAAAAGAATTTATAGATTACTCGTTAATAAATATTATATGTCTAAAGGAAGAGGGTTAAGAGAGAAAATGAATTATCTGTAAGGAGTAGGATAATAGCCTCCAGATTCATAAGGAAGGTCTACTTTATTAATCTCTCCCAAATCATCTAAATCATTCATTTTTATCATTTTTTTAGAGATTGTATAAAGTACATCATCCATGTATAATGATCTTTCTACAGCATAGGGAGAAGAATAATAATAACCACTTTTTAGGAGACTTTCATCGTCTGCATGACCTACTCTACCTCTAACTACAAGTCCATTTTCTAATGAAATGTCAATTACATAAGCTCCTTGCCAAACAAACTGTCCATGAGCCGGAACACCGCCCGGGTATTCTTCTTCATTAATTTCTGCGAGTTTAATTGGTATGACGAGCAGATTCTTAGATCTGCTGAACAAGAATGCTTTATGATCTGTTAATACATATGAGTCAGTTCCTCTGTCACCTATTTCAAGTTTTGATACTTCTTTGGGCATTGAAACATCACTAACATCAAACAAAGATATTTTTACTCCTTGGTACCAAGAGAAGTCTCCACTTTCAGCTGCTATAGTTTCCTTTCCAACACCTATTATATGATTTTCATCATAAGGATGAAGATAATCTGAGTATCCTGGTATTTTTAGTTTTCCAAGAACTTTTGGATTGAAAGGATCTGATAAATCTATTACAAACAATGGATCAACTTTTCTGAATGTAACAAGATAACCTTTATTACCCATAAATCTCGCAGAATATATTCTTTCTCCGGGAGCTAGGTCTTCCAGCCTACCAACAGTATTAAGATTATCATCAAGAACATAAACATTGTTTGTGGATCCTCCTCCAGATCTTGAAACATGTCCGATTGTTGTTGCAATTCTGAAGTATCCATTAAATTCGTCCATTGAGAACTGATTCAAAACGTTTCCCGGAACTCCTCCTTCAGCTTTATATTCCACGTCTCCGCCCTTTATAGCAATTTTATGAATAACAGTTTTTTCTCCTGATTCCATTTCAGGTACGTAACTATGTGTAGTTTGCGTAAGGTAAATGTTATTTAGAGAAACAAATATATTTTGCGTATCTCCTGTAAGAAATGTTTTACTCTTTATATCTTCGTTGTCATTTTGTGTGTTCACTGATGTTATTATTGTCATTCTATAAGATCGGTCAGGGATATCAAAATAATATATATCATCACAATCACAAAGAGGTCTGACTTGAGTTCCGACTTTCATTTCTGGTATTTTTATATCTTCTTCTGCTTGATAGTAAATCGGTTGGTTCACTATAATATAAACATAATCTCCTATCATTCTTGAATTAAAGTAACTACCATCTAGAGAAACATCTCTTCTTATTTGCGGATTTCCTCTATCAGAAATATCATAGACTTTAATAAATGTTCCTGAACCATAATAACTTCCACCTGTTGAACCAAAGACAATTAACTTGTCTTTATTTATGAATATATCTATGGGATAATCACTTAATTCAATTTTAGATAATATTTTAGCATTTTCAGGTGGGAATGCATCAACAATAACAATTTTTTTCCCAGAAACTACATATATGTATTTTCCATCGTTTTTTACAATATCAGCTTCATCAACACCCTCTACTTGAATGTTTGTTGTTGAATATTCACCAGCTTCAGCAGACTTTCCAGCGAGACCAGTTGTTGCTACAGCTGCTGATTCCTGCATCATCATACTTGGTGCAGCGAATCCACCAAGACTGCCAGCTGCAACCATTGGTACAGCAACAGTTCCAATAGTAGCCGCAGGTCCTGTAAGTGGAGCGACTAAAACATCTCCCCATTCCAAATCTCTACTTGTGGATACTTCGACATTTGTTTTTACAAAAGTTTTTAATTCATCACATGAAGAGAATTTATCTAATTCACCAGCTCCAATAGTTTGTCCCATTGCAGCACGTACAGTTTCAGGCTCTTCAATAATAAGATAAATACCAATGAAGGATAGAACCATTATTACTAAAATTGAAATTACCAAATGATTACTTTTTATTTCCATAAAGAAACTTTGATAGAACCTACTTAAATATATTGTTGATTATCTTCGGTTTTTACCTAATTCTTTTTTAGTCTTCCAAGATTGCCCTTATCCTTCTTACACCTGAAGAAATACCTTTTTCTTTAACTATTTTAAACCTGCCAAGTTCTTTTGTATTCTTCACATGCGGCCCGTTACATATTTCTAAAGAAAAATCTCCTATAGAATAAACAAAAATCTTTTCTCCATATTTTTCCTCGAAAACAGCTTGTGCTCCCATTTTTTTTGCCTCTTCCAGTGTTGCTTTTCTTCTTTCAACAGGAAGTGCTTTCTTTATTTGCTCGTTAACTAGATTCTCAACATTTTTTATTTCTTTTTCTGTTAATTTTCTATCAAAGTTGAAATCAAATCTTAATCTTTCTGGGGTTATGTTTGAACCTTTTTGTATAATATCTCTTTTTTTCAGAACTCTTCTCAATGCTTCATTAAGTAGATGTGTTACAGTATGTAACTTTATTGTCTGTTCTGAGGTGTCAGCCAATCCACTTTTGAATTTTTTTTCAGCACCAACTCTAGATATTTTCTGATGTTCTTTAAACTCCTCTTCAAATCCTTTCTCATCAACAATTATACCTCTTTCCTTAGCAATTTCTTTAGTTATCTCTATTGGAAAACCATAACTTTGAAACAATAGAAATGCACTTTTTCCATCAATTTCCTTTTTATCCTTAGCTATTTGATCGAATTTTCTCAATCCTTTTGCAAGTGTATTCCTGAATTTTAAGTCTTCTTTTCTCAACTCTTCTAGAATAAAATCCTTATTTTCTTCTAAATGTGGATAATCTTTTTTATGAATATCAATTACAATTTTTGCAAGCTCAGTCAAAAACTCTTTCTCTATTCCTAAAAGTTTTCCATGCCTTATTGATCTTCTTATTAATCTTCTGAGAATATAACCATGCTCTACATTCTTTGGTACTATTTTTTCAGCTAGAATAAAAGTAGCAGCGCGAGAATGATCTGCAATAATTCTTATAGACAATTCTCGTTTTCCGTTTGTTATTTTTGCAATTTTTTTAATCATTTCAACGATTGGTTTTATTTCTTCTATTTCATAGACACTATTTTTTCCTTGAAGAACAGCTATTGTTCTTTCAACTCCCATTCCAGTATCAACATTCTTCTGATCTAACAATTCGTATTTTCCTTCAGCTGTTTTATTGTATTCCATGAAAACATCGTTCCATATTTCAAAATATTTTCCACAAGAACATCCTGGTCTACAATTCTCTCCACAAGGGTTTTTACCACTATCATAAAACATTTCAGTATCAGGTCCACAAGGTCCTGTTTCGCCAGCAGGTCCCCACCAATTCTCCTTTTTTGATAAATAGAAAATTCTTTCTTTTGGAATACCTAGTTTTTGCCAAATTATGGCACTCTCTTCATCTTTTGGAACATTTTCATCGCCTTCAAAAATACTGACATATATTCTATTTTTGTCCAGACCAAGCCAATCTTTACTTGTCAAGAATTCAAGACTCCATTTGATTGCATCTTCTTTCCAATAGTCTCCCAAGGACCAATTGCCTAGCATTTCAAAAAAACTTAGATGAAAATTATTACCAACTTCATCTATATCACTAGTCCTAAAACATTTTTGTAAATTCACAAGTCTTTTTCCTTGTGGATGTGNNATTATGTTCCTTTTGTTTGAAAAATTCTATGTATAGTCTTTTCAAATCATCTGAATTTAAAACCATTAAACCACTTTAATAATTATCAATTTATTATATATTGTTCTTTAGTATAAGAACTAAATAGAATTAAAACTACAAAAATTTATCTATTAAAAATAAAAAAGGGAAAACTACTTTCTAAACCATAGTTCCCAAGCTATTAGCACTAAAGCTGCAACTGCTATTATGACAATTCCTAGATTCAAAAGATTCTTTGAAAGTCCTACAAAACCTGTTGGAGGTGCTCCAAGATTTATATCAATACTTTTTGTTGTTGTTATTCCCTCACTTGAGGTCGCCATCAAGTCTAATTTTTTTGTCTCAGTCTCATTTTCAGGAACGCTCAATACAATCAAAAAGTCTCTTGAAGTTCCAGCTTCAAGTGTAATTTTAAATGGATAAACTGTTATCCACTCACTTGGAACTCCCATTGTTGATATGCTCACATCAGTCAGGTCTGTTGTTCCAACATTGTTTACTGTTACTATGAATGTTTCATTTGAACCAGGAGCAATTGTTATAATATCTTCAGCTTCTATGTTTATTTCTTCTAAAGGACCTGTTGGTTCAACTGGTGGTACTCCTTCTTCCTCCTCTTCCTCTTCTTCTTCAGGAACTTCTTCTGGTACTTCTTCCTCCTCTTCTGGTGGTGTGACAGGAGGCACGCCAGATTTTACATTTAAGGTTGTTCCATCAACTACCGAGTTATAAATTCCAGTTACAGTCCATATTCCCTCTTTTTCAGCTGTATAAACATTTTTACTCCAACTTCCACCAGCTTCTGAATCTATACCCCATGTTGTCATTTCTGTAACATCAATTACATTATCAAATTTGTCTTTTCCTTCTGCTTTGAATGTTATTGAATTTCCTGGACTTACTTCAGAACCTTCAGGAGTTATTGTCATTGATATTGCAGGTCCGGCTTCAACTGTTGTTGTGGTTGATTGTTTTGTAATTTTTGAAGTCCAATCAGTAACAGTAAATGTTTGGTCTCCAGTTGTTTTGTAAGTCACTAAGAATTCTCTTGAACCCTTGTCTAGACTAGTAAATATGTAATCAGAAGGCAATATTGCTCTTGGGTCTGTTGAAGTAAAGCTAATTATTCCAGTATAATCTGTTTTTACTGTATCATCACCTGCATATGCTTTAACTGTTACTCTAAGAAGAGTTCCAGCCTTTGTTTTTATAGGAACGCCAAATATCTTGAAATGAGATACTGGAGCTGCTGAAACTTTTGTTGTAGATGTTCCAGCGAATATACCACCAATTGTATCAGTTGTTCTCCAGATCCATTCATATTCTCCTGAATCTGGTGATATAGCTATAAAACCAAATTCTACTGTTTCACCGATTCCAATTCCTGCTCCAGTTGTTGTCCAAACTATTTTTTTAGTAAATTTATTATGTGTCCATCCTGAAGGATCTCCCACATCAACTATTTCATATATTGGTGTTTCATCTAAAGCTTCTGGAACTTCTATCTCTACTTTTACTATGTTATCTCCATTCGAATTTTTCACTGACAAGTAAAGTTCTCTTTCAGTGTTAGCAGCCCATTCAGAAGGATTTAATAGAACTTCTGGTACATGAGCAGCTCTAACTAGTGTTGCTGCAAGAACTAATGCTAAAAGTGTTATTGGTATTATTTTCATTAATCTCATACTAACTATTAATATAACAAAAAGATTTAAGCTTTGTTGAATTTTACTACGTAATTGATACGCATTACAAAATAAGGTTTAAATTTTTAAAATTAGTAATTTATTCATGTTATCTACTATTGATAGAATCTTTGTAAGCGATTGTGAAGGCCCTATTTCAAAAAATGATAATGCTTTTGAATTAACTAAACATCTTGTTCCAAATGGAGGCAATTTTTTTACCAGAATTAGTAAATATGATGATGTTCTTGCAGACGTTGTTAAAAAGCCAGGATATAAAGCAGGAGATACTTTAAAATTGATATTACCGTTTCTTAAAGCCCACGAAGTAACAGATGAGATGATGGAAGATTATTCATCTAAAAATATTCTTTTAGTTCCAGGAGCAAAAGATAGTTTAGAACAAATTAGGAGTTTTATGCCTGCTTTTATCATAAGTACTAGTTATAGACCTTATATCCGTTCATTATGTGAAGAAATTGGATTTCCAGTTGAAAACACCTATTCAACTGAAGTAAGAATTGATAATTATGGAATAAAAGAAAGTGAAAAAACAAAATTGCAAGACATTACTGGAGAAATAGTTGGTATGCCTGTTTTGACTATTCCAGATTCTAATCGTATGGAAGATTTTTCAGAAGCAGACAAAAGAAATAAAGAAAGGTTAGATGAAATATTTTGGAAAATTATTCCAAAAATGGATATAGGTAAAATTATAGAAGAAGTTAATCCTGTTGGAGGTTATGAAAAAGCAAAGGCACTTGGTGAGATTATTGAAAAAAAGGATACAAAAAGAGGTAAAACTATGTACGTGGGAGATAGTATTACAGATGTTCAATCTCTTCAAAAGATTAAAGATGTAGGATTACCTGTTTCATTTAATGGTAATAATTATGCTATAAGAGAAGCAGACATTGCTGTTCTTTCCTCAAATGCAATGATCACTTCTGTTCTTGCAGCTATTTTTAATGAGCATGGTAGAGATGGTGTTATAAGTTCAGTAATTAAATGGAATGATTT
>WVXN01000083.1:0-760 GCA_011773475.1 Candidatus Aenigmatarchaeota archaeon | reverse complement strand
ATGATCATAACAGAGAAAGATTAGCAAAAAAGAGTAGTGATTTTAGAAAAGATGTTAGAGGAAAAGCTATAGGAAAGTTAGGCTAGTTCTTAAAAAATATTAACCAAACAAACCAGCCAAACCTTCTACAGCCTGTTCTGCTCTTTTTTCAACGTCTTCTTCTTTTTCCTTTTCTTTCTTTTCCTCTTTTCCTTTTGCTTCTTCTGCTGGTGCAGCTGCTGCCACTGGCATTGCTGCTTTGCTTATTGCTTCTTCAATATTAACTCCATCCAAAGATGCTACCATTGCCTTTACTCGTGTTTCATCTGGTTTTATACCAGCTGCTTGTAACACCTTTGTTACGTTTTCAGCATTCACTTCTTGTTTAGCAGAGTGAAGCAAAAGTGCTGAATATATGTATTCCATAACATCACCTTATTTGTTTTAGTACTTCTGCTATTTTCTTTCTAAGTTCTTTCTCCTTTTCGACTTTAAATTTACCTTCAATTCTTCCTATTGATTTTCCTTTCCAAAATATTAATAATGAAGGAATTTCTTTTACATTATATCTTGTAGCAATTTCAGGATTTTTTTCTACATCAACCTTTCTAAATCTGAACTTCAAATCTTCGAGATTTCCCATTTTCATTATTTCTGAAATAACTGTTTTTTTTGGTAATATGTTTTCAAACGGTATAGAAAATAATCTGCAAGATACGTGTGGTTCATCCCAAAAATCAACAATAACAATTCTATCAGTTTCTAACACTTCTTTATTGAA
>WVXN01000016.1 GCA_011773475.1 Candidatus Aenigmatarchaeota archaeon | reverse complement strand
TATGCCCATCTTCAAAAAAACTACAAAGCTTTTAACCCATTTTCTTTTGATATATACGCCAAGAGTCTTGCTGCATAAGGGCTACAGCCGAAATCATTTTTCCATTGTATGGCTATGTAATTTTATCTTCAGTAACTTTAATATTTTTTCCTGATCTTTATCAGCCTCAGTAACAATTTTAAATTTTGCACCGGAAACGTTTATATCTTCTCTGCGAATGCTTTTCAGCCTTTCTATTACATTTTCGAATGTCCAAAAACGGTTTTTATATTTACCGTCTGCTTTAAATAGAGGCTGTAAAAGCTGCGACATATGCCATTGCAAATAGTAAGCAAGCATGCAGATGAAAACATGACAACGAATTCTGTCGTCGGTTTTGTGATACACAGGCCTTATCTCAAGCTGCACTGTTTTGAGATTACGAAACGCTTTTTCAACTAAGGTTAACCTTTTGTAAGATGCAACTATCTCCTGGGATTGCATCTTTTCCTGGGGCACGTCGGATGCAATAATATAACAACCATCCAGTAATTGCTCAGTATCTACAAGGTCTGCGTTTAGTGACCATTGGAGTTCTTTGTTCTTAACTTCCCAAGTAATATATTTGCCCATTTTGGTTTTGCCCAATAATTTGCCAACTCTGGCCGATATTTGTTCTGTTGAGCCGCGATTGGATGCCGCTATTTTCTTCAATCCTTCTGTTGTCTTTGATAACAATGCGTTTCTGGTTTTCGTTTCTCTTTTTGCTGTCTCTGTATTGCGACAAAGGCAATAACGACACCCTGAGATATCTGGATCTAATACTTCTACAATCTTTTGTTCATCAAATAAATCCGTTTGTATAACCTTTCTGGATAGCAATTCTTTGATCTGCGGGTGCGTAAGCGCAGATATTGTATTTAATCCTTCAACATTTTTAACTTTTTCAAGATTGCCTTTGGTAACCATGCCTCTATCGCCAACAAAAATTATTTCTTCCATTTGGTAGGTTTTTTGGATTTCTGATATTTTGTTTACAACCGTTGTTTCATCCTTTGTATTTCCAGGGAAAACTTCTACACCAATTGGACATCCTCGCGAAGTGCAAATCAGCCCAATTACCATCTGTTCATGGCCGCGTTTTTGATCACGATTATAGCCAAACTTTACAATCCTGCTGGCCGAATATTCTCCCTCAAAGTAACTGCTGGTTATGTCGTACAGCACTAAAACATTGCCGTCAAAATGTTTCTCAGCCAATTTTTTTTGAATTGCTTTTTGCCTATCCAACAGACGGTCCATACTTGCGTAGCAATTTTTCTCAACATCTACTGCATTCTCTACCCCACACAATTCCCATAATGCCGTGTCTTTGTATCTATTGGACAAAGAAAGCTTGCTCCCTGCATAAATAAGTCTCCCAGCTATCATCGCCAAAGAATCCTGTACCCATTGCTGGTTAGGCTTTGAATATATAATCTTATCTAATCCAAATTTTTTTGCTATTTGCAAAACAGTATAGGATGCCCCATATTCTTTGCTTTTTCTAACATGTGGTTCATCTGCGCTAGTTAATAATTTTACTTTTCCCTTAATAGATGCCTGTATTAATTTTAGAGTTTCACAATCAAGGCCAGAAAGTCTTCCGTGAGAGGTATGCTTAATCTTCTTGTCTTTTTTATCCCAATAAGTTGTCCTCAGTAGCCCATAATGATTTTGGCGGTGCTTCTGAATTTCTAAATGTAAATTCCCCTTTATCATGGCTAGTAAATTAACACAGAAAAATCTGCATGTCAAGGGAAAAATAAAAATATTTTTTCCAAATGTATGGCTATATTTAGAACGGCAAATTCCAAGCTAGACCATATAGATAAAGAGCTACAGAGATTTTGTCAAAAGAAAATGGGTTATATATGCCTGTGAGACGACAACACAGTTTATGTGCAATTTT
>WVXN01000058.1:6235-13167 GCA_011773475.1 Candidatus Aenigmatarchaeota archaeon | reverse complement strand
TGCGGAGGGCAGGATTTGAACCTGCGAACTCACTAAGAGACTAGATCTTGAGTCTAGCGCCTTTGACCAGACTTGGCTACCTCCGCTTGTTGAAAAATAATTTTCAGAACAATATAAAAGTTAGCTTTTATAGCCAAAGCTAGCACTCAAATAATAAAGAAAAAGAAAAACTGAAAAATTATTTTAATTACAAATCATGCGGTCTTATTGTTGCTCTTTTATTTTTCTTTGCTCTTACAGCAGCATTCTTTACAACATCTTCCACTTTCTTATCTAAAGCATTATAAAAATCTCCTGAAAATCTCATTCCTTTTACAGATTTTTTTACTTTTGATCTAACTATTAAAGCCATCATATCACCTCTAAAACTCTAATATTTTGAATATTTAAAAAGGTTTTGGTTTTTTCTTTGTTTTTATCATATTTTTATATTTAATAAGTAATGCCCCCGATGGGATTTGAACCCATGTTAGTGGCTAACCTCACTCATCTTTTTATCGTATCCTTCGAAATGAATTCGAAGGGCCACTGTCCTTAGCCGGACTAGACGACAGGGGCATGATAAGAAATTGTTGTTTAAAGTAATTTAAATATTAAGGTGGGCCTATCCAGAATTGAACTGGAGCCCCAACCGTGTGAGGGTTGTGTCCTACCACTAGACTATAGGCCCAATAATAATTATTAAGTTTAATGCTTTTAATCATTAAAAAATCTTTTTTAATGGTAATAAAATTCTTATAATAAAGCTTAAGTAAATATTTTTTCTAATTGTAATCATGCAAGCAGTTATTTTAGCAGCTGGAAAGGGAACAAGACTTGGATCTTTAACTGAAAAAACGCCTAAAGTCCTGCTTCCCATAGGAAATAAGCCCTTGCTAGGCCATGCAATATATGCTCTTAGTGAAAACAATATAAGAGACATTTCCTTGGTTGTAAACTATAGAAGAGAGGACATAGAAAAATATTTTGGAGATGGCTCAAGATTTAATGTTGATCTGAGCTATTTACATCAAAAGAATCCTGCAGGAGGGACTGCTGACGCTCTAAGTTATGCAAAAGGAAAAATAGATAGTGGATTTGTTCTTTTATATGCTGATGTAATTTTCCATCCTTATTTTTCGGTTGTTA
This sequence comes from Candidatus Aenigmatarchaeota archaeon, assembly GCA_011773475.1. Taxonomy (GTDB): domain Archaea; phylum Aenigmatarchaeota; class Aenigmatarchaeia; order Aenigmatarchaeales; family Aenigmatarchaeaceae; genus CS1-C013. The sequence goes on along the minus strand of WVXN01000058.1, from coordinate 12,039 downwards.
AACGATTAAAAGAAAATTGTAGAGATTGTGACGGTTTAATAGCATGCAAAGAAGTTAAAAATCCTCAAGAGTTTGGAATTCTAGAACTTGAAAATAATAGGATAGTTAGAATACATGAAAAATCTCCAAATCCTCCTTCCAATCTCGGAAATTTAGGAATGTATTATTTGACTCCTGAAATATTTGATGCTATTGAAAGAACTCCTTTATCTAAGAGGGGTGAACGGGAACTAACTGATTCTATTCAAATTCTTATAGATGAAGGTTCTTTATTCAGGCCCTTAATAGTTAAAGAACAATGGGTCGATATAGGAAGAATTGAAGATTATAAAAGAGCACAAGAATTCTTTAAATCGAAGAATGGATAAAAATATTCTAATTTATCAATATTTTGTCTTTCCAGTATTTACAATTAAGAATTTCTTGTTTTTTGGTAAAGAATTCTTCATTTGCAACATTAAAGCTAAGCCGGCTATACCAGAGGGTTCACAATTTATTCCTTGGCTTTCTGCCAAATCTATTGCCTCGTCCAAATAGTCTTCTCTCATTAATTTAACGCCTGAATCCGGACCACAGAAACCAGCAAATTTGTATAATCTTATCCACTGCTCATTGAAATGGGAAAACGGCAAATGTGGACTATATAATTTAATTGCTTTAGTTTTAGGGTTGTTTGTAGTTGAACCAATAAAATTACATGCACTTAAAATTTCTACATTGCCACTAAATCTAGGATCATGATGTTTTGTAGAACACTCTTTTTTATTTATGTTTAAAATATTTTCATATAAATGTCCTGATCCAAATGGAACAAAAACATAATCTGGATTGTTATTAATTATTTCATATGACATCCAGTCATAAAATCTTGTTGTTGGATCAAGTGCTTCGTCCGAAGTTATATCCAAACCACCTTTGTTATTAGTCATTTGCAAAATTTCCTCAGAATTATAAGCCTTCTTGTCTAAATCTGTTTCAAAAATTTCAGCACCAAGTTTCTTAAGTGATTTTAATGTATCTTTGTCTATATATTTCTCATCAATCAAGCACTTTAAATTTGGTAAATTATGCATTTTTAACATATTTTGAATTGCAAGACCAGCACTACCAAAAGTAATAATTGACATATGAGGTAGTTCTTCTTTAATCAATCCCCTTTTCTTAGCCGACAAAAAATGCCGATATGTAACAACAATTTCCCAAGCCATTCTGTCTTTATGTGTTCCTGTAGGATTAACACTTTCATCTTTGAGCGATACATAAGGAAAATCAGGCAGATCAATTTCAAGAGTTGGAGTTGCTGGGAATTTTGGATTATCTGGTGGAAATTCAGGATTATCTGGATCATTTTCAGAACCAACTCTTATACCTCTTAAAATTTCCTCCTCTTCTGGCGTTAGAAACGACTTCATGAATATTAATAAGATAGTTAAAAATAAAAATGGTATTTTGGAGGGCTAATTCTTTTTTTAGACAATAGTAATTCAAAGAAGCTTTCCTTATTTAACATGTAAAAAGCGCTGAGGGTGGGATTTGAACCCACATGAGCTCTCGCTCACCAGCTTAGCAGGCTGGCGCACTACCAGGTTATGCGACCTCAGCATAATTTAAAACTTTGCGTTAAAATTTATATAGATACACGCTAATTATATATTATCACATTTTTAAGGAGATATTTATGGCTATATCAGTAAAGAATATGTCCGAAGTTTTTGGTAAAGATGTTTTTACAAACAAGGGCGTTTTTTGTGGAAGAGTTTCTGATCTTGATGTAAATCTTTCAAAATTTAGAATAAATTCTTTAGTTGTAGAAACTGGGAGAGGGTCTTTTCTTTCAGATATGATTGGCAGCAAAAAAGGCGTAATAATACCTTATACACTTGTTGTCAATATTGGTGATGTAGTAATAATAAAGCACATTGCACCAACAATACCAACTGAGTCAGAAACAATTCCAGAAACTGCAGAATTACCTACCATTGCTTAATTTGGCTTTAACTATTTCAGCTAAAGTAGAATAGATTAATTTACCAGCTATTAGAGTATAGGAAACATTATCTGTTGGTAGAAACTCGACAAAGTCTACTGCCATTAAATTCTTAGCCAAGGCTCTTATCCCTTCTAAAACTTGGTTAAATGTCAAACCATTCGGTTCTGGAATAGCAACAGCGGGCATTATGGAAGAGTCTAAAACATCAAAATCTATTGACAAATAAGTTGGCTCGTTTATAGCTTTGAGATCTTCTAGTGTAGCAATTTTTACTCTATCATCATTATTAATGAAATCCCATTCTGCTTTGGAAAAGCATCTAGCACCATAAATATAAGTTTTAAAACCATCTTCAGCTATTTTACGACTAACAGAAAGGAAACAGAGATTCTCATTTTCACAATCAGGATGAGCATCAAATGTCACAAAAACCTTAGGTTCTATAGCTTTGACAGCAGGATAAGTAATTGAATGGTCACCACCAAGTATTATTGGAAAACCGTCTTGCAGTTTAATCTTTATCTCTTGAACCATCTCTTCATATTTTTTAGGTAGTATATTTCCCAGATCTCTAAACCAACCATGAGTTTGTAAATCAACGCCGTTAATAAATGTTTCTAATTGAGAAAAAACATTTCTTAATTCATATGGAGCATTATGAGAACCTCTTCTAAACCTCTTCCTATCCAAACAAATACCAAGCAATGAAAAATGCATGATATAATTTAAAGTATTAAATTTAAAAGAATTATATGTGGCAATTTTTAAGACCCGATTCAATTAATGTTCTTGAAAGCGATAATGTGAGAAAAGCTTTGCCTAGATATAGAAAGGTTTTATTAAAAAAAGAAAAGGCAAAGTTTCTTAGAAGAAATCTAAAAGAAAAGGTTAAGAAAGCTTATAAAATTTTAAATTCTTGTCAGTTATGTGAAAGAAAATGTAAGGTTGATAGGAATAAAACTAAAGGTTTTTGCAGAGTAGGTAGCAAACCTATAATATCTTCTGCTTTTGTTCATGTGGGAGAAGAACCAATGCTTGTTCCCTCGTTTACAATTTTCTTTATGGGATGCACATTTCATTGTCAATATTGCCAAAATTGGAAAATATCCCAATGGTTTGAAAACGGAAAAATTACAACTGTAAATGATATAGCAGAAATGATAAATGAGCATAAGAATTGTAGAAATGTGAATTTTGTAGGTGGTGAACCAACTCCACAGCTACCATTTATTTTAGATGTTTTACAAAATGTAAAAGTCAATATTCCAACTGTCTGGAATTCAAATTTCTATATGAGTTTGAAATCGATGAATTTATTGAAAAGTGTTATTGATGTCTATTTGTCTGACTGGAAATATTGGAACAATAAATGTGCCAAAAGATTATCAAAAGTTGACAATTATTTGGAAATTGTAAAAAGAAACCATGATTTAGTTTTCAAAGATGCTGAAGTTATTATAAGGCATTTGGTTTTACCCAATCATTTTGATTGTTGTACAAAACCTATTCTAAATTATATAGCAGATAGTTATGGGAAAAAAGTTATAATTAATATAATGGGACAATACAGGCCCGAATTTAAAGCTCATAGACATTCTGATATATCAGGATTTCCAACACAGAAAGAACTAGAAAAAGCTTGGAAATTAGCAGAAGAATTGAATTTAAATTGGATTAAATAGAAAATAATGATGGAAGGAACGTATTTTAGAAATGAAATAATAATATATATGTTGATTTCATGAAAGATAGTGTTATTGAAACTTCAATCGACGAATTTATACAGAATTTAAAGAAAAAAGGTAAAATGAGTCTTAGTGAAGTTGCTGATTTTTTTAATACAACACAAAAAAAAATAGAACCTTGGATCAATATTCTGGAAGAAAGGGGTTTTATAGAAATAAAATATCCTGTAATTGGGGAGCCAAAAGTAATTTTAAAAGCAAGCGCACCTGAAAAACTAGACATACAAAAACTTGAAACTGAATCTGAAGAAAAACCTGAAATTAAAGAAGTGGAAAAAATAGAAGAAGTTGTTGAAGAAAAAATAGAAGAAATTCCAAAAGAAGAGCCTAAGGAAGAAGAGAAGATCGGGGAAGTAAAGCCTGAAGTTGTTGAAGAATTAAAACCTGAAGTAGAAGTGAAAGTTGAGAAAAAGCCAAAAACTGAAATTAAAGAAGAAGCTCCAGTTGAAATTCCTAAAATAAGAGAAAAAATGGAAATAAAACCTGGAATTAGAGGAGATGATATTGAGATCGTAACTGAAAAAGTAGAAAATTTAGAAAGAAAAATAACTGAGCTCTCTCAAGAAGTAGATATTTCTTTGCTTAAAGAAGAATTATCTGAAATATTACTGATTACAGCAGGACTAAGAGATATTGAAAAAATATCTTTTTATTTAAAAGAAGTCTTAAGTCTTATTCATAAAATGAAAGAGAAAAATATATGGACTGATGAAGATAGGGTTTTTGTAGTAACAATGCTAGGAGGAATAGCACGAGACTGGAAAGCATTTGGAGAAAAGAAAATATCAGAAATATTTGATGATGTTAAAGAAAAGGTAGGAGTTGCTTAAATATAAATAAAAATAATTATTAAGTGATTATATGGCTTTTAGATTATTTGGCGGAATGAAGAAAAAACCTAAACCTAAGAAAAGAAAGAAAAAAGTGAAACCTAAGAAGAAGCCAAAAGTTAAGAAAAAGTTAAGAGTCAGAAAGAAGCTATTGAAAAGAACAGTTAGAGGTGCGAAAAGAAAGAAAGTTAGGAAACCTAAGAAGGTTCTTAAGAAAAGAGAGCCAGTAAGAGTTAAAAGAAAATTGAAAAAGGTTAAAAAAATTGAGAAAAAACCAAAAAAGGTTCTTAAGAAAATTGAAATAAAGCCATTAATAAATAAAATGCCCGATGAAAAAGCATATGAACTCTTAAAGAGGTATAGGATAAAAATGCCTCCTTATGCTTTTTGTAAAAATGAAATAGATTTAACAAAATCTCTTAAAAAAATTGGTTTTCCGTGCGTAATGAAAGCTTCTGGTAAAAACATTATTCATAAAACAGATATTGGCGGTATTAGACTTAACATTGAAACTGAAGAACAAGCTATTCAAACGTTTAATGATTTAATGAAAATCAAAGGTTGCGAAAAGGTTTTGGTTCAGAAGATGGTAACAGAAGGTTATGAAATAATAGTTGGTGGAAGAAAAGATCCACAATTTAACAGAATCATAGCATTAGGTGCAGGAGGAATATTTACAGAGTTTTTAAGAGATGTAAGTTTCAGAGTTCCTCCGCTAAATAAAGAAGATGCAGAAGAAATGTTAATGGAAGTTAGATTTTCAGACCTCATTCTTAAAGGATTTAGAGGTCAAAAACCAGCGAACAGAGAAGCCATAGTAAATGCAATTTTAATTGTTTCAAGAATAATGGAAAAGAATCCAAAAATAAAAGAAATAGATATAAACCCGCTATTTGCAACTTCTAAAGATGCAATTGCTGCGGATATAAGAATAATTTTAGAATAATTTTGATGAAAAAAATAATTGTTTTGGGAGGATTTTTTTAATTCCTCCCTTTTTATTAAAAAATCAATACCTTCCGCTGGGATGCCAAACAAAATCTTCTGGAAAACTAATATGAGACCTTGTACAAAATCTTTCACCGCATTCACAGGTAATCTCTACTTGTTCTAAACTCACTTTAAACTCGGACTTACAATTTGGACAAGAAACCAATCGTTTTGATCTGACTAACTCTTCATCAAAGAAAGTCTTTTCCATAGAAGAGAATTTCACATTACTAATATTTATAGATGATA
>WVXN01000058.1:3719-6090 GCA_011773475.1 Candidatus Aenigmatarchaeota archaeon | reverse complement strand
CATTCTTTTTGTTTCTTTACCATAAAGCTAAATGGAACGAGCAAAATATAAAGGTTTTTATATTTCGGATTTATATTATTTTTAGGTGAATTAATGGTTGAAAAAAAGCTTGTAGGCAAAATAATACATTTTTATCCGAAAATATCTGTAGCTGTAGTTGAATTAGAAGATACTTTAAATGTTGGGGATAAAATATCAATAGAAAAGGGAGAAGAATCTTTTGAACAAGTTGTAGAATCAATGCAAATAGAGCATGAAAACATTCAGCAAGCAGAAGCAGGACAAGCAATAGGTCTAAAAGTCACTGGAGCAGCAAAAGAAGGATCACAAGTCTTTAAAGTCATAGAATAATAATAAATAGTAATAAAGCTATATAGTTCCCCATGCTATTTTTTGATAAATTCTTTAATCCTGAATCAATAGCTGTTGTAGGAGCTAGTAGAACTCCTGGAAAATTAGGTTATATTATATTAGAAAATCTTAAATCGTCTTTTAATGGAGAAATATACCCTATAAACCCACATGCATTAAAAATATTAGGTTTAGAGTCTTATACTTCTATATTAGACGTTGAGGAAACTATTGACCATGCTGTAATAGTGGTTCCAGCAGAAATAGTAGTAAAAGTAATAAAAGAAGGCATTAAAAAGAAAATTAAAGCTTTTACAATAATATCTTCTGGTTTTTCAGAGATAGGAGAAAAAGAAAGAGAATTAGAGCTTAAAGAGTTATCTAAAAATAAGAAAATACGTATTATAGGACCTAACTGTATAGGTATATATAAGAAAGATTTAGATATGATATTCTTTTCAAAAAAACGTTTAAAAAGACCACCAGAAGGATTTATATCATTTATAACTCAATCTGGAGCATTTGGTTCTATTTTATTAGATATTATGGCAAATGAAGGTGTAGGGGTTTCTAAATTTATATCCATAGGTAACAAAGTGGATGTGAACGAGATAGAGCTTATTGAGTACTTAGGAAAGGATTTATCAACTAGATGCATTGCACTTTATATAGAATCTGTTAAAAATGGTCAAGGGTTCATAAAAACAGCTAAAAAAGTTACAAAAACAAAACCAATAGTTGCTTTTAAAGCTGGTAAAACAGAAAAAGGCATGGAAGCTGTTACCTCCCATACAGGATCTCTGGCAGGATCAGCACAGGTATATTCTGCTGCATTTAAACAAGCTGGAATAATTGAAGCTAAAAGTTCTGAAGAAATTTTTGATTATGCTAAAGTATTGGCAAACATGCCTGTTTTAAAAAATAAAAAAATAGCAATAGTGACTGATGGTGGTGGTTTTGGTATTGTGGCTACTGATGCTGCAGTAAAATGTGGATTAGAACTTCCTACTTTGGATAATTCTTCAATAAAATCCCTTAAATCATTTTTACCATCTTATGCATCAACAAAGAACCCGATTGACATAACTGGTGATGCCACTGATGAAAGGTATAAGAAAACTTTGGAAGTTGTTCTAAAAGATAAAAACATTGCTGGTGTTGTTTGTATTGCTTTGATGCAGATACCAACTTTAACCGATGGTATAATTGATGTTTTAAAAGATTGTAAGGTTTTTGGAAAACCAATAACTGTTTGTTCTGCTGGAAGTCAGTATGTTTTGGATAGAAATAAAAGGCTTGAAAGATTTGGAATTCCTGTTTATCCAACTCCTGAAAGAGCAGTTAAAGCTTTGGCAATTCTTTATGAATATGGAAAAGTCTTGAAGAGAAAATAAGATTTATAACTACTTCTAGAGGTCAAAGAATAATATGCTATAATTCGTTCTTAGAGATATCATGAACAAAAAAATTTTATTAGTAATGGCGGGATTATTGACAATTGGTGTTGTTGGTATGGCTGTCATATCAAGTTATGGTTCAATAACAGGTTATGCTACAGTTGAGCAGGGAATTTTCATTGATATCTATGGTTCTTCAAATGATGAGAGTTACGATCTAAAAACCGTACATCAGGGTGAAACAGTTTATTCTCCGAAAATAAAACTTAAAAATAGTATAGGAGAACCAGTTGATGTTAATATCACATCTGAAATAATGGTTGGAAGTGCTGGCGGTGTAGAAGATTTAGAATTCTCTATAGTAGATGAAAATAAAACTGAAACACTAACAAACCCAGTGATGGTTCCAGCAGAAGATCTTTACTTCTATATAGAACACAAATTTCAACCAAATGCAGAATTGGGAAATTATACATTTGAAATAGAAGTAATGCCAGCTTAAACCTTGAAGTTTTTAGTCCTGTAGGCTTTACAAAATTTTGAAAATGAGCATTTTTCAGAATGTTTGATGCATAAGGGATTTACGGGCTTACAAATTTCCTTGCCAAAACTAACAAAACCAA
>WVXN01000058.1:0-3681 GCA_011773475.1 Candidatus Aenigmatarchaeota archaeon | reverse complement strand
TATTAACTAAACCTATTCTTTTAGGAACTCTGTTGCAATGTGTATCTACTGCAATTCTCGGAATTCCAAAACCATACATTAAAACTATGTCAGCTGTTTTATATCCAACTCCTGGCAATTTTATTAATTCTTTTCTGTTGTTAGGAACTCTTCCTTTGTATTTCTTTAGAATGATTCTTGATATTTTTTTTATTCTCTTGGCTTTTTGTTTGTAAGGCCCAGAAATTCTTATTAAACTTTGTAATTTTCTAATTGATAAATTCAAAATTTTTTTTGGTGTTTTAGCAACAGCAAACAATTGATCAGCAGCTTTTTCTGAATTTTCATCTCTTGTTCTTTGTGATAAGACTGTTTCTATTAATAATTCGAATATTTCCTGATTTTTCATAGGAGAGATATCAATATATTTTCCATATTTCTTTTCTATGTAATCAAGAATAATCTTGACTTTATTCATATCTATAAATCTATCATAATATTTTAAATATTTTGAACAATAATCTGGTAAATGAGGGGAGGATATGGTAAAAAAAATTAAAAAAGCAAAAGATAAAGGTAAGGAGATATCTGGTTATGTTTTTGTTGGATTTTTCTTCCTAGGACTTGTTGGTGGAGCATTTTATGGAAGATATGACCTAGGAGCCTTAGCGGGTCTTGCCATGGGATTTATAGCTTCTGCATTAGTAAGAATGAAATATTAATTTTAGGAATTAGTTTTTAATTTTTTGAATAGAGGGAATGATAAATTATAGAAATCTTCTAAACATTCTATAAAATTTCGTATTTTTCTTTCGTGTTTCAGTCTTTACTAATTTATAAAAATTGTAGACAAAAAATCCTATAAGAATCCATAATAATCCTGTGTTTATGGCATTCGTTTCTAAGAAAAAAAGTAGAAAAATAGGTAAAATGATTCCGAGTAAAGATGTGTAAGGATACAAAGGTACTTTGTAAGGTCTTTTTAGTCTAGGTTCTGTTATTCTAAGAAACAAAACACTAGAACATACCATGGAAATACATATCAAATAACCAAAATCAGCTATTGAAGCAACGTATTCTACAGCGTTTGTCATTATGAATAAACCTGAAATTAAACCACTTAATATTAAAGCAATAAAGGGGGTACTGAATTTACGACTTAATTTTCTTATGAATCTTGGTATCATATCGTCTCTAGAAAGAGCATATGCGTTTCTACTTGCAGCTATAAGACCTGCATTCATAGAAGTTAAAGTTGCGAAGCAAGCAGCTAATACTATAAATGGAGCTAAAGAACCGCTTATAGCTAATAAGGGTGTGTTTTTGTTTTGTATGTCAAGAGGATATACAACACCTAGTATGAGCAAAGAAGTTATAACATAAATAAAAGTTACAATTATTATGCAATAGATAAAGGATTTTGGAAGATCTATAGGTTTTTTAGCTTCTGCTGAAACAGTTGAAACTGCTTCAAAACCAATGAAAAGAACATAAAGTAAGGATGCTACAGTGAAAATTGGAATAAATCTAGTTTGATAAAAAGCATTTTGAATATTAATTGGGTTAAAACCAGTTCCTAAATAAATCCAAAAAATTAAAAATACTATTAGTATATCGATAGTTAATATTTTTTCTATTCTAATAGATGTTCTCATAGTTATACTGTTTATCACAATAAAAAAGAGGAGAGAGAGTAAAGCCAATGGAATTGGGTTTGATATGTTAAATAGCATTCCGAAATACATAGAAAATCCTAGTGATGAAAGAGCAACATAACCCATATTACCTAACCAAACCAACCAACCTACTATAAAACTACTGCTATTCTTTCCAAAAGCTTTAGCTACCCATGAATACCCACCTCCCTCAAGAGGTAAAGATGAAGCAAGTTCACCGTAATTTAATACTACTAATATTGTTGTAAAAGATGCTAGCAGAAGAGCTATAATAATACCTAGTCCTGCCATGTTTATTCCAATAGGCAGAAGTATAAAAACGCCAGCCCCAATAGTAGATCCTATGGCTGATAGAAGAAGGTCTGAAAAACTAAATCTTTTCTTTATTTTTAGTTCCTTTTTACTTCTTGTCATTAATCTATTATTTTGTTGGGGTATAAGATAAATATATATTTTAAATATTTTGAAGAACAGATTCTTATCAGACGGCTATAGAAATGACAAGTGTGTTCAACATATTAGATAATAGAATAAAAGAGCTAGCCGTATCTAGATTTGAAAAACCAACTTATGTTCAAAAATTAGCAATTCCAAAAGTTCTAGAAGGAAAAAATGTTCTTGTAATAGCTGAAACTGGTTCTGGAAAAACGGAGTCTGTAATGCTTGGTTTATTTAACAAACTAATTGAAAAGGAACATAAACCATTTGCTCTTTTATATCTCACTCCAATGAGAGCACTGAACAGGGATTTAATGGATAGATTGTTGTGGTGGTGCAATAAAATTGGTATTGATATTTCTGTAAGACATGGGGACACAACACAATATGAAAGAAAACTGCAGGTTGAGCATCCTCCCCACATTTTAATCTCAACACCCGAGCAAATAAACGCAATGCTGGTTGGTAAAAGACTTAGGGAGCACCTAAAAAACATCAAATACATTGTAATTGATGAAATCCATGAGTTAGTTACAAGCAAAAGAGGTGTTCAACTAACCCTATCATTAGAAAGATTGAAAAAATATTGTGGAAACCCACAGATAATTGCTCTATCAGCTACTGTTGGTTCCCCAAAGTTAGCTGCAAAATTCATTTTTTCAGATCAAAAACATGAAATTGTCAAAGCAATATCTTCAAAAGATATTCAACTAAAAATAGAAAGTCCTTTCCCGAATAAAGAAGACAGGTTAATTGCTGAAAAAATATTTATTGGAAGTTCTGTTGTTGCAAGATTAAGAAAAATTTATGATAGCATTAAAGAACACAAAACAGCTCTAACTTTTACTAATACTAGAGAGGCTGCAGAAATACTTTCATCAAGATTAAGACTTTTAGATGAGAAGTTTCCACATGAGATTCATCATTCTTCTTTAAGCAAAGAGGTCAGAATTAAAGCTGAGAAGGAATTTAAAAAAGAAAAATTGAAAGCATTGATAGCTACTTCTTCATTAGAGCTTGGAATAGATATTGGTTCTATTGAAATAGTTTTACAGTACATGTCTCCAAGACAGGTAACTAAAATAACTCAAAGGATTGGAAGATCTGGGCATGGAGTAGGAAGAGTTTCTAAAGGAATCATAATTGCAAGCGATGGCGATGATATTTTCGAGTCAGCTGTAATTGGAAGAAAAGCTTTGAAAGGAGAATTGGAAGAAGTAAAAATTCATGAGAATTGTTGGGATGTTTTAACACATCAGATAATAGGAATTTTAGTAGAAAATTATAAAATGTATCCAAAAGAGGTTTTTGAGACTTTTAAAAAAGCTTATCCTTTTAGAAGTATAGAAGAAAATGAATTTTTAACTTTATTGAATTTCTTAGCAAATCAATTAAGACTAATTTACTTTGATGATGAAATAAAAAGAAGTAGAAAGGTTTTTGATTATTATTTTGAGAACCTTTCTGTTATTCCAACTCAGAAAAAATATAAAGTAATTGATACTACAGCCAACACGTTTGTTGGAACTTTGGATGAGGAATTCATAGCCTCTCATGGAAATACTGGATCAAACTTTATTGTTAGGGG
>WVXN01000015.1 GCA_011773475.1 Candidatus Aenigmatarchaeota archaeon | reverse complement strand
TCTAGTAAACAGGAAATCCGAGTTCAATTCTCGGTGAAGCCTTATTTTGTAAGATCCGTTCGTAGGAAGGTTATCTTATATAATTCAATTGGAAGAATACCTGAATATGGATCAGACTGTCCAGGTTCAATCCCCGGTGTAAGGCACACAACCCTTCTTACATTTTTTGATCTTATGATTAAACTACTAAATGTAATTTAATCATAATTAAAATATTTAAGTGAATAATCCTCTTTCGGCTTCTCTAACTGCTCTTCCTACTTCTGGAGCCATTAATACTGCCGTGCCTTTTACATCACCACTTCTAAGTGCAGTCCCAGCCATTTTATATCTATACAACTGGTTGTATAGTGAAAAACCTGCTACAACCAAAAATGCAATTACTACAACAAAAAATAAAAATATCGCCCATTTGGGAAGAGGTTTAGCAGGGGGTTGATCTTTCTTTTCTTCATTAGTCACATTCATTTTATATATTTATAATAAATAAAATAAATTATTTGATTCCATAATTTTTAAAGCTATCATCATAAAATACAACTTTAAATTTAGCTCCCTTGGTATTCACAGCACCCAATCCCCACTTGTCATCATAGGCTTGGCAATATACTGCTGGAGTATCTGTATGAACCTTTTTGCAAACTTTATGGATGCTCTTACAATATTGAGTTTTGTTTACTGGACCTTCATTACACTGTTTAGAAGTAACCTTGTCGCCTGGACAGCAATACATTTTAGCATTTGGATGTCCATCATTTCCTTGATACGGAACTTTGTCATTAACCATTCCATCACGATAAGCACCGCCTTTCACAAGATATCCACAACTTGAAAAACATCCCAAATAATCCTTTTCTGGATTTCTATACTGTAATCTTGCCTTTTTAATTGATCCTAAATTATCATACTCTGGACAATCTTTTTCTGTAAACATACATGATACTTTTCCATATCGTTTTCCTTTATTGGGTTCATTTGGGGCAACAAATTCCCACGTGTATGGCAAGGTAACCCCATCAAC
>WVXN01000044.1 GCA_011773475.1 Candidatus Aenigmatarchaeota archaeon | reverse complement strand
AATCGAAAAAGCCGGTTTTAATAATATTAAAAGGCAAATTCCTAAAAATAATACAAAAAAATATCTCAAGCCTGGAAATATCTCTAGAAAAGAAAAAAGACTACTAAATGAACAGGGAAATTTTTTAGAACCAGTAGGAAAAAGAAGAAGGATTGTAAATAATTTACCAGCTGATTCAGGCATTAAACCGATGGATCTACCAAAATATTGCCATTATAGATCCGCTTATAAAAATAGGGGTGATTATTTTATAATTGATGGTCATCCATCTTTGAACGGAAAAATTTGGCAAACTACCAGTTCAAAGAAAGTATCTATTAATAAAAAGTTTAATGAATTAATTGATTGCTATAATAATTTATAAAAACCATGCATTTCTCAATTCTCTTGGAGATATTGTTTTGTAGAAATTAGGATCATCGATTTCAGTACTATCTGTTAATCTTGGTGGATTTTCTACAATTGCTAGTTCCCGTTTTTCTTCTTTCTCATACAACTGTTCTTTAAAAATTGATCCAATCATGAATCCTGTTGAAATTATTAAAGCTAAAACCATCATTATAAATAAGAAGTATTTTATGCTATCATCTGTATAAAATTTTACTATATCATTTTCAATTAGAAAGTTAAATAGTAAAATATAGATTAATAGCCTGCAAAATGCTACTAAAAACATATATGTTTTGTCATGAGATTCACACAATTTATATATTTGATTAACTGGTGGAATTAAAAAATGCCACCATTTGATTTCTTTTATATCATAGTAATGACACCTTGTCATTTATATAATTAATATTTTATAATTTTTTTACTACAATTCCAATCATCCATTATATGCCAAACCAGTCAATCCATTTGCAACTCTCATAATATTATAATTAAATGCAAATACAAACAATCTAGAATTTATATCTGTTATTGTTATTTCAGGTAAACCTGGCTCTTGTGATCTATCTGCAAACCAAAGAGTTAAAAATATCTCTTCTATTTTTGAAAGATTTGCAGTGCCAGATGGTTGGTGTTCTTCCGGGAAAAGAGAGAAAGAATATAGATTTATACCATCACTTGGCGTATTACTATGATGCATCTCTGGTTGTAGATAGTTGAAAAAGTCACCATCCCTTTTTTCAAATCGTTCTTGATCATTAAACTCTAGAAGAGCAAATTCTAGTGGATTTATGTTTCCATCTATCCAAACGCCATAATTAGTAAATTGATTTACACACACATCATCTGACCTTAC
>WVXN01000004.1:387-1538 GCA_011773475.1 Candidatus Aenigmatarchaeota archaeon | reverse complement strand
TATCTTCATAGTTTAGAATATTAAGTTCCATAGCCAATAAATATACTTGCATAAATAGATTATTGCTACTGGTGTTGCAAGTATTAAAGCTATTAGTAAAGCGAATGAGCCGATTAGTTTAATTGTTTGTTTCATAATTTATTGTTTTGGCAAATATAATAAAAAAAGACGTGCAAAATTAATTACACGCCCTTTTAGATAAAAACAACACTATGAACAAAGAAAAACATAGATGTTGCAAAGATAGTATTATTTATTAAATTCTGTTTTTGAAAGTTTGAATCTACCTGTTAAATCAATATTGAATGAGCAGATGATATATTCGTTTGTTTCGTGGCAGATATAAATCTTTTTTCCTTTGTATTCATATTTGTTTGACCAGTCCATTTTATCTTTGATAATATCATTATAATTCATTCATTTTAATTTAATCATTCAACACTTCAAATCCTCTTTCTTTTAGTTGTTTAAGTATCTTGTACTTCTGTCAAAATGGTAAATCTTCTTCAACTTCTTCAGTCTTTGGTTGGTCTTGAAGCGAATCATTCTGTTGGTTAGCTTTAAAGACTTTCCAAGCCTGGAGATTAGTGTAGTATTTTCCGTTATATTCATTACCTCTTAAATTGAAGCTAACTTCTACTTCATCACCTACTTTGTTGTATTGGGTGAAGTTGTTAATCTTATCTTGTGTTATTTCAAATTTAACATCTTGTGGATATTGTTCTTTTGTCGTTAATACAAATTCTAATTTTCTAAAACCTGAATCAAATTCTTGAACTTCTCCAATTAATTTAATCGTTCCTGTTGTCTTTAGTTCCATAATTTATTGTTTTTTATTTATGCAAATTTAGTTATTTTTTTTGATAATTAATAATTTTAGATGCTTCATTTTCACCAAGTAAAAAGAAATATTTTTTTATCATTTTATTATTTTCAAATTCTGTTTGTACTGGTGATAGCTTTTCAACCATCTTTTTATTTCCTAAATTAATTTTATTAATGTTGAACACATAAACACCTTTATCATCTGTTACAATGTATAAGGGTGTTTTATTTAAGGCTCTTGAATTATGAATCAAGTTGAATAATTTATCTATCTGAATTGCTTTTTCTTTGTAGTACTTGTTTCTTATTTTTAACTCAACTATGTA
>WVXN01000004.1:0-215 GCA_011773475.1 Candidatus Aenigmatarchaeota archaeon | reverse complement strand
GTTATTACCGCTTAGTATTCCAACAAACCAGTTCATATTATCCCAATATTCTTCTGTCCAATTTTCACGACCACCTTTTTTGATTGTTACTTTAACTGATATATCATCACAAAAAGTACCATCATCTCTTTTAATACAACAGGCTTCAAAACAATACAAATCAGTTTCCACAATGCACCCTTCAGTAAATGTATAATCAACTTCTATCGTTTCAA
>WVXN01000052.1:25733-26479 GCA_011773475.1 Candidatus Aenigmatarchaeota archaeon | reverse complement strand
TCTTCTAATTTTGCCTCGTTTCTTAAAACATGATTTAATGTTATTGGATGAGAGTGTATACCAAAATACAAACTTAGATGAGAAGTAGTGAGATTAAAATCAATAACTGCAGTTTTTTTATAAAATTTCTGAAGAGCTACTCCTAAGTTGGAAGCTACAACAGTCTTTCCAACACCGCCTTTACCTGATACAATTCCAATTATTCTTACCATTTATTCACCACCTTTTATTTTTTTCAGATCTTTAGAGAACTTCTGAAAGTTAGGAAATTCTGTTACAATTATTTTATCATAATTAGTTTTTTGATATTTTTTCTGAACTTTATTTTCTTGTATCTGGGGTTCTTCTTTTTCAATAAAGTTTTTTACATTAAATAAAAATTCTTTAGTTTTATCTCCACCCGTTTTTTTAACTTTCCTTCTCTTTAAAATAATTGCTATAGAAAAACAAGCTACTGCAAACGATATGATATAAATTACTTCTAAATAACTAATTTCTGGAAAAACAAAAACCGGAGCAAAACCAGTTGGACCAGTTGTAGTTTCATTTTCTTCTGTTTTTTCAAATATGTTAAGACCAAAAATCTTTTCTTCAGATACATTAGTATCTTCAATTTTCATAGTAACACTAGAAATTCCAGTATCAGCATATACAGGAATAAAGAAATCTATGTAAAAGGTTTTCTTTTCTTCGATTTTCAAATCTGCGCTATCTGAAACAATGCTATAATAATTTTCAGGTATACC
>WVXN01000052.1:0-25601 GCA_011773475.1 Candidatus Aenigmatarchaeota archaeon | reverse complement strand
AATACGCCATTTTCATCTGTAGTAGTTTTATAAGTTATTTCTTTATTTTTAATACGTACATCTATGCTGGCATTACCAACAGTGTTTCTATCCTCATCTTTCAATATTCCTGTTATTACAATTTTATCATCAAGATAATATTTTTCTCTATCTAGGCTAAAGTCTGTATTCAAACCCTTTATTTCGCCTATAATAAAAGCTGAAAGCGTTGAAGAATCTATTTTAACTCTGTTTCTTATAATATCAATTTCACCAGTAACTTCTTCCCACTCACCATTACATACGCTTCTTCCAGAACTCCAGCTTGAACATCTGAAAATTTTCAAATTATTTTCATTTATAACATTCTTTTCTTCATATTTCATTTCTATGTCAGCTTCAAAGTAAGATAAATCTATTTCATAGCTATGTAATCCAGCATTCCTTATTCCTGGAACAAGATAACCAGTTGAATGAAAATATTTTATAGGATCATCAAAAACACTAACCGAGACATCATATAAAGTAATTGTAGATTTTGGGAAAACAATTTCAACATCATAAATGTCAGGAGGTATTGAACCAGAATAATGACCATAAGCGTCTGTTGTTATACTTAATTTTGTAACATCATCTCGAATAAAGTTTATTTTAACATTCATTGCCTTGTTATCTTCGTCAACTAGAACTCCTGTGATTGATACGATATAATCTATTGATTCGCTGTCAGAATAAGAAGAGCCTCCATAATTAAGATATGCTTCTAGTTTATATCTTCCAGAAGAGAGACTTGGAGCAATGATTTTTACATTAAACAAATCACCTTCTCTAGAAACACTAGTTATCTCGGCATCAGCAGAACCTATTTTAATATCAACATTATTTTTATTTAATTCAATAACACTGTTTCTTTCTAAGGCCTTTAGTTTAATACTTATGTTATCATTAGTCTCAACCCAATTTTTATCCATTGAAATAATTTCAAACTCAATTTTGTTTCTAACATCAATACTATTATAATCTCTTACACTACTTCTATCGTAAAACGCTATTACTTCCAAATCATAAAGGTCAGATTTGGTGGGAGAATCTATTTTCAGTATCCAACCTTTGTTAATATCATAAGCTGGAAGAACTTTTAGATTCTTTAAATTATTGTTTAAACTAACATTAAAGACAACACTGGATGACAGTTTTGTATCATCTTTTTTGACTATAAAATCTATTTCTATTATGTCCCCAATATAAGCGGGTTCAGGATTAATTTCATTAATATGACCTGTAAGTTCTGAAACTGTAAAATTTACAGAAGTATAAGTTATTTCATTAATATTATTTTCACAAGATATTGTTACATCAAAATTTCCTGTTCTGTCAAGATATTCTTCATCAATAGACAATGAATAATTATCACCAGATTTTGTGAAATACATTGTAGGAAGAGTAATTGAAGGGCCTGTTATATCAGCATAAACTTGTTCTACAGTGTAATTTCCATCAAAACAGTTCAATGAAATGAATGCATCCTCTCCTATCCAAAGAGATGAAGGTTGTACAGAAACACTTTCAATTGTAGGTGTAGCTAAAGCTAGAGGAATTGTGATTAAAAATAGAATTATTGCTAAGAATATAGATTTTTTCATCTTTTTGGCCTCCTAGGAATTGTATAGATATTAGATCTACCAACTCTGTGAAACTCTAATTTTCCTTGGTTTTTTAATGCTTCTAAATATCCTGCTGCAACATCTCTTCTCATGCCTAGTTTTTTAGCAATTTGAGAAACAGACAATAATTCTTTGCTTAACAACTCTAGAATTTTCTTTTCTAAATCATCACTTGTTATCCCATTTTCAACCAAAAAATCCCTCTTAGGTATTGTACTATATAGATATCATATAGAATTCATATATATATTTTTATGTTTTAATATAGAAACAATATAGTTGCTATATTGACTGGAAGAACAGATTAAATTTTATGAAAAAATAGCAATTCTTATACTATCTACAATATAATAGAAAAATCCTGCTAAACTTCCTTTCTTTTCCATTCTTACTAATTTTTCTGTGTAGTATTTTCCACCATCAGAAACTACTACTAATTTAACATTTGAAGGTTTCCATAAGCTTGGATAATAAGGTAATATAACAAGTTTTGAGCTGTCTTTTGCCATTTTTTCTATTTTCTTTTGTTCAAATATCCAACCATAAATATAATTAGTTGGCATAACTATTACATTTTCCACATCTTCTGCACTTTGAACATCAAAAATAATGTAATTGTCATATGTTCTAAGATCTTTGATACTAAAAATATTTTTGGTCTCAAAAGTATTATTAACTAAAAATTCAAATTTTTCATATTTTTTAATCTCATTGCCAAAATATGCTTTTAATTTTGTATAATACTTTCCAGGATCATTAGTATGCCAATAAATATCAAAAGTTTTTTTATCTCCAGGCATAAAATCTTTTTCTTGACTCCAAGCATTGAAAACCACTTCATCCCCATTAAAAATCTCGCTCTTGACTCTAGCTTTATAAGGAACACTACCAGTATTGTAGAATTCTATTGAAAATTTCACAATATTTGAGAAATTGTCATAATTTATTGAGCTAATTTTTCCTTTTATCTCTTCAGCTATACTAACTTCTATTGCCGAAGAGTGAACAATTCCCATTAAAATTAAGAAACAGATTATAAATGTTAATAATAATTTTTTCATTAATCATGCTATAGGTAGAAAATTATAAATATCTTTCTGAGCGATTACATCAATTTCCCCAAAATACTTTCCAGGACCAAAGCCTTTGCTGTATAAAAAGATATCGATTGAAGCTTTTTCATTGGGTTTTAAAATAAAATTGTTTTTACTAAAAACAACTAGAGGAGATATGTTTCCATAAACCTTTAATATTATTTTGTTATTTCTTTCCCCCGAATTACCTATTTTAATATTTCTTGTTACAAAACTTCCATTAGCAGGAATTATCCCGAAGTTAATGTTCCAAGGCTCAGTAACAAAACCCAAGACCGTTGTTTCGTTTATATCTTCAGTTGGTCTTATCTCAACGTTGGATGGATATCTTTTTATTTCATATTTAAAAAATAAGGTAGAGTAGTTGCTAGAGGTCTGATTTTTTGCAAATTCTTTAGGTTTTGGAGGTTCCTGAACATTGATAAGAATAAATAAAGATATAATGAAAAGCAGTGAGATTATTGAAATTATCCATGTTTTAATTTTCATTAAGTTCTCCTGTAAATTATTACTGAAACAACAAAAATAACAATTATAATAATGATTAACAAAGGAATAAATAGCCCTTCTTCAGCCTTTACAGCTAGAGCTGTTGGTGGAGGAGTAGTTAATGTTATGATCGAACTTTTTTCTGCTTTACCAGTTGTGTAATCAATAACTGTATAAGCATCATAATCTCCTAAAGAAAGTCCTGTTGTTGGTAAGAATCCTTTGAAAACCTTTATTTCCTTGGGTTTTATATATTTTTTACCCAAAAAAAGCACTTCTTTCAAGTTCCCTCCTTTATCATAAATTTTTTGAGTACCGGTTGCAGAAATAGTAACTGTGCCAGTATTCTGAAAATAATTGTTTATTTCTAATCTATCGCCAACATAGTTTCCAGTTTCAGTATCTAAAATTATTCCCCTTCTCAAAGCGTTTCCAATAATATCAAATAAAACTTTAACAGAGACTACTGCAACAACTCTACCGCCTACAGGAGCTGTTGTTTCTGGAGATTCTAAAGGCACAGGCTTTATATTTATTGCATGATATCCAGATTCGCTATTATTTGGAATTTCAATTAGAAAGCTTATTTCTCTTTGGCCTCTTATTAGTCCACCTGTTGTTTTTAGAGTTTCATTAGCAGGTCTAAGTTCTACGGGATTATTTATTATTTTTATCCACGGGCTTATATCCTCTTCGGAAAAGTTAGTAATAAGATATTTTCCAATGGAGTCTAAACTAGATCTTTCAGGTTCCAGTTTAACTAATAAAGTCTTTTCTGAAGGACTTATTACATAAAAATTTACTAATTTTGTCGAACCTCTTTCTACTTCTCCTAGATTTATTCTTACAGGAGATACGCCAACACTTTCTGAGAGGGAAGGAATAGAAAAAATTGCAAAGAATACAAAAAGAAATATGATTAGAAACCTTAATTTCATATTATTTTTATTATGATTACAAAAATATAATAATATTTATATATCCAGAAAATTCAAATATTATTACTCTTATAAGGAGGAATATAAGTGAACCGGAATTTGTTAGTTTTGGAAGCTTTATTTGTATTATTTATAGCAATTTTAATGGGCGTAGTGATTACTATAGCTGATACATCTGATACAGTAGCTTTAGATGTCAATGTTTCAGAAACAGCATCAATATCAGTAATACCCACATATTTGAACTGGACACAAGTTGCTACAGGAAGTGCAGGAGGATATAGAAACTTAACAATAAAAAATGCGGGGTCCTTAAACGTGTCAAATCTTTCAGCATATGTGGATACACTAACTGATGAAACAACAAGACCTTATCAAAGCGGTGATCCAGCAGATTTTGCTGCAGGCGGTGTTATAACATTGTCAAATGATAGCACAAATTATTACTTTGTAGGAAGACTAGAGTGGAACTGGACAGAAGACATAGCCGATAGTGATTGGTCTGCTGTAACCTCTCCTGTGGCTTGGGGATATCACAGAAACACTAGCAAAGATTATGTATGGGTGTTAGGAAACGGAACTTCTCCAGCTGGCGATCCTGATGGTGTATACTGCAATAACTCAGCTCAGTTTGCTATAGAAACTGAAGAGGATTTAGGTACAACGGAAACAAGAACACCAATTAATATGATTAGTTTGACTACAAGTACTGGCAGTTCAGAATGGGCATATGGTGCAGTTACTACTGGCACATTGAGCGGACATTGTGTGGCATCAAGTATCAATTGTGACAAGATATACATAATGAAATATGATAGAACAGCCAATTACACAGATTGCACAAACACAGAATACTTTTACAATGGCAATTTGTCTACAGGAAATACAGTCAGAATTAGAGTTGATTCATGGGTTCCAAACGGAGTTCCCAGTGGAAATATGAGCCAAGCGACACTAACAATTTACGCAATATCATAAAATATTAATTATTTCAGTTTTTTCTCAATTTTTTCTAGTTTTTCTTCTAAATTCTTTTTCATTTTTTCATACGTTCTAGTACTTACTATTCCTTGAGTTTTCTCTCTTTCTAAAACCCTTAGCATCCTTTCTATCTTATCTTTTTCTCTTCCCAATTTTTCTGTATCAATTTTCTTTCCTCTAACAGTTTTTACAAGTTTACTTAATTTGATTATATAAGGTCTTATTTTTTCCAATTTCTTTTTCTTCTTCAAGTAAAGAATAACAAATATAATGACAGCTATTATAATTATAAAAACAAAAATTATCCAAATTGGTAAAGCCTCTGGAACCAGCTCAATTTTTAAACCATCTAACAAGTCTCTAGCTTTTTTAATTAAATCAATAGCATTCTGCACTTTATCCATAGCAGATTCAGTATCATTGTTTTCAAGATCAATTTCAGCTCCATAAATTTGATTTTCAGTTTCATTAATAACAAGATTAACAGCTGAAACGTTCTTACCCTCCATCTCTGCTATTCTAGCATCGACTTTCAAATCTTCCAAGTCTCTTTTCAGTTTTCTAATTTCCTCTTTTATTAAATCTTCTAAACTTGCAAAAACCGTTATTTTAACTGCTTTTTGATCAGTAACGACACCAGAGCTTGCTATTAAGTTTGCATCATATGAATCTACTTTAGCATTTTTGGGAACATTAAACTCGACTAAAAATACCAAAGAATCATCAGGTTCAAGCTCTGCATATTTTTCTGGAGTTATGTTGAACCAACTGGTTGGTATACCTATTATGAAAAGACTTACATTAGTTAAATTAGATATTCCATTGTTTTTAACAGTTACACTCTCTATTTTAGCAAGGCCCCTGGCCAAACTTATATTAGTTTTATAATTCGTTATTATAATACTAGATCGTATTTTTGCAGTTGGAGCAGGTGGATAAGTTGTTACAAAACCCCCTACAGGTGCATAATGATATATTGGAGGCGGTGCTGGTGGTGTTGGTGGGAAAATAAAACCTTCACTAGTTATTACTGTAAAACTTGTATTTGCATTAATAGGAGGTTGTGCAGCAGAATAAGTTACTCTTACATTTAATATATAATTACCAAGAGGTTGATAAGAATTAATATATGCTGTTCTTGTAAAGGTCTGGTTACTAACTGCTGGTGTATAAACAGCTTCCGAGGCAGTATAATAAGTCACATTGTCAGTAGAAGAAACTCTATACTCAACAAAAACATCTTGAGAAACTTCTCCCTTGTTTTCAATTATTAATGCAAAATCTAGATAATCACCTTGCGGAACTTCGTTTTCAAATAAATTTATTCTAACATCGTAAGGTCCTCCTTGAGAAACTCTAAAAGCTCTGAGTTTCATGGTGCTGAAAATATCTTGAGATACATTTAATACAGCTAAATACATTCCAACAGCAGTACTGGCTCCCATAGCATAAGAATAGGTATAGAATCCAGTATTCTCTTTAGTCATATCGGAAATACCAGCAACAAAGTAAATATTGTCAGCAGGATCATAAACAGTTAAATTCATATCGTCAGGATCTACAGGCCTACCTTCTCCATTGTAAATCAAGATCCCAAATCTCATTATATTATCTGGATACCAGGCAACAACAGTTTCTATATCAGCAAACAAACCAGTAACAGTTATTGTTCTTTGATTGACTAGGAATGTACTATTACTTTGAATTACTACACTATGATTTAAAACATCGTCAAAATAGGTAGAGTTTGAGAATAAAGTATAATTTCCTGTAGGAGCATCAGATGCTAAAGAGAAAGTAGGTATTGGATAAATTGCCCCATCATTATCTGTTTGATCTGTTGAAGAATAAGTAATATTATTATTAGAGTCTCTTATAGTAAACGTTACATTAATTCCGCTTAGACCTACACCGCTATCATTTTTCGCTATATAGTATATCGAACCGGTGTCACCTTGCAAATAAGTGCTTGATAATGTTGTTGATGTTAACAAAAGCTTTGAATAAATTGAAAAGTTTTGAGTCGAGTTATCAATGTTGCCTATGTTATCTTTTGCGGTTATTGTTATGCTATAATTACCTCTAATACTAGTATTTCCTAAACCATCATCAGGATAAGTAAAGTTCCATTGAGAAAAATTACCACTCAGATTCATTAAGCTCATATTTGTTTGATTACTTGTTCCATCAGGTTTTGTAATAGTTACATTGACCCATTCTATGCCAGTTTCAGATCTTTCTGTTATGTTAGCTAAAATTAATATAGAACTGTTTTGTTCAGTTAAGTTTGGTGTTATTGTAAAACTAATTAAAGGTGCTAAAAATGGATATATAGTTACATTTAAAGTCATGTTGTCGGGGTTAGAATCAGACTGGTTGGCATCTACTGTAAATATGGAATTATAAACACCTTGACCAACAGGAGTTATGTTGTAAGTAACGTTAAATGTATAGTTTGTCCAATTGCTTACTGAAAAATTAGTTATATTAACCTTTGTATAATTACCTTCTTCTGGTGTTATCGTAAAGTTAATTATATTATTTCCCAAGTTCATTAATATTACTTCACAAACAGTTCCTTCATTACCACTTTCACTTTTCTCACATATTGTTCGATCCATTGTCCAAGTTCTGTTAGAATTTACAGTAACGTTCAACGTCAAATTTTTATAACCATCATTTCCAGCAGACACACTTACAGTTCCGTTATATGTTCCAACAGGATATCCTAACGGAACAGTTACATTCACAGCTACAGAATAATTTTCATCCATATCTAAACTCGCAATACTTGATGGCGTGAAATTAACAATAAAATTATTGCAAATATCGCCTTCAAAGCAGTTAAATCCAATATTTTGCAAAGCATCATTACCTATAGATAGCACAGTAAAGTTACCTATTGCATTGTTTGCTGCATCATTGACATTTTGTGATAAAACAGTTTCACTTACATTAATTAAAGGATTACTTGCTACTGTAACATTCAAAGAACTATTATTTGTTCCCAGACTTCCATCAGGATTAGTCCAATTCACAGTAATGTTTATATAATAATTTCCCATTGCAGTTCCATTTATTACTGTTATATTAAAATCTTTAAGACAATTTTCATCTTTTGTCAAATTATTACAATTTTCAAATGTTGAATTTGACGTAAAATTAGAAGGAATAGCCAAACTTATATTAACATATTTCGCACTTCCATTTCCTATGTTGATGAGACTTGTATTAAAAATAAAGCTTTCATTATTAGATTGACTTAAAATCCATGTAGTATAATTTGAAGGATTTAATGTTATAGTAATATTAGTTTCGGTAGCTACACTTACGTTCAACGTCAAATTTTTATAACCATCATTTCCAGCAGATATATTAACAGTTCCGTTATATGTTCCAACAGGATATCCTAACGGAACAGTTACATTCACAGCTACAGAATAATTTTCGCCTATATTTAAATTTGAAATGTTTTGTGGCGTGAAATTAACAATAAAATTATTGCAAATATCGCCTTCAAAGCAGTTAAATCCAATATTTTGCAATATGTTGTTACCTATTGATAGTACAGTAAAATTAGAAACATATATATTTGCTCCATCACCAACTTCTCCTGTTAAAGTCTCTTCAGAGCTATTAATTTTTGGATTCGAAGAAACAGTTACATTTAGAGTAGTATAGTTAGTTCCCAATGTATAGTCAGGATTAGTCCAATTCACAGTAACATTCATATAATAATTCCCAGGACTGGTTCCATTTGGAGCTGTAATGTTAAAGCTTTTTATACAAAATTCAGTTTTATTTATGTTTCCACATTGTTCTATTGTTTCATTTGCATTCCATCCCGCTAAAATATCTAAGCTTATGTTAGAATTATATGCAGTACCATTTCCTAAATTTGAAGCATTAATTGCAGTTACAAAACTTTCATTTTCGTATAATCCAACATTATTTAATGTAAAGTTTGATGGCTGAGCAATTATACTTACATTAATTTTTGCAGCTTCGGTTGTAAAACTATCAATATCACTACCAGTATTATTATTCCATGTTGCATTACAAGTTAGATTATAATCATCTTCTTGGGCGGGGGCTGTAAAGTTGACAGAATAGTTTCCATTTCCCCAATCAGTTTTATTAGTAACTTCAGTAGAATTATAACTACAGTTCAATGTAGATCCAGGTATCCAAATATCATTTCTGTAATTTCTAACACTTATATTTGCAAGCACTACCCTCCCCGCCAATCCTACAGGATTAGTTACATTTAAAGTAACATTTAAAATGTCAGTTACATTAAAAGTATAATTTGTTGAATTTAACAACTCTGAATTATTTGAGTACGCGGTAAAGTTTATTGTCCATATACCTAATTCACCATAATTAGGTATCTGGAAATTATTTGCAAAAACACTGTCATTAGAAGCTCCATCCTCATGAGCTCCATCATCATATAATATTATTGTTTGATCATCACCACTGTCACCTGTACCCATATCAAGAGTAGCATTCATATATTCTGTAAGATTATAAGGATCTCCATCTGAAATATTGCCTCTAATCAAAATTGTTTCATTTCTATTATAAACAGTTTCGTTTGTCGATGCGTCAATATCTACATACCATACTTCTGGAAGATATTGAGTAATAGTTATAGGATTGATAAATCTATCTCTTATATTTTCAAATTCACTTATAGCCAAACCTCCACCAGTGGGGGCAAGATAAATAACAGAAGTTTGTTCTATGAAAGATCCAGATTCTATATTAGTGTTACTAAGTTGGATTCCAACTCTACCCAATTCTGAGGTATAATTCGTAAAATAGTTTGATGTTCCTGTTTGATTTAAATTAATCACACCAAGGGTTTCCCAAGCTCCAGTAGTTCCACCAGTGGTCCTAGACCAAGAGTATGGGTTAGTTGTATTAGTTTCATAACTATATACATTACCAGAATCAAAAGTCCTTTTTATATCAAATGCTAAAGCACCTGAAAATGTAGAATTCCTATTTATAGAATAATCTGCATTATTTGAAAATCTCTGCCAGATTTTAATAAAAGTACCTTGACCTTGAGGTCCTGCTCTATCATATATATAATATCTTTTATTTATTTGACCTTCATTTGTCTTCTGGCTGGGATTTCCAAATATAATTTCATCTCCTATTTGCTCTATTATGAGTCTTACGCTACCATTTGTAAAACTAGCATTGCCTATTAAATCAAAACTAAAATTATGTGATCCATTTGAATACTCAAGGTATTCCGCAGTTCTGTTAGAGTTGTCTGGTACATCAAGTAAATAATCTTCACCAGTATATACACGATAAATACCAGAAGTGTTTTCCGACCTGTTGGTGTCAATATGAAATACTAAGAATGAATTATTAACATTAATTTCTTCTCCATCCCAAGTATAGTTTATATTAATAGGATAATTTGGATTCTCTTTAGCATCGTTCTCTATAGTATCATAATAAACATAAAAAGTTCTGTTAGTATTGGCATTTGTCGTGCCATTCATGAGAAAAACCAAAGTACCTATTGCATTGCTTGCTGCATCATAATTTTCAGCTACCTCAAACTGACTTGGAATTTCATATAATACTGATCCAGAAAAATATTCAAAAACTCTAGTAGAATTTATGTCAAATGTTCCAGAAGGTAATAAATCTGTAAAGTTTATTTGTTGTTCTATTGGCCAATCTTCTCTATCATACTGAGTGGAATTAATTTCAAGTCTGGTTCTATAATGCCAAGAAACATTCCACCATTCATCATTTTGTGGTTGACCGAATCCAATGAACATTCCTGTAAGTCCTCTTAAATTTAAGAAGTATAAGCTAGAAATTAGTGCGAACGAGATAAGTAAAACTAATAAAATTACTGCTTTTTCCATAATAATTTTATAGAAGTTATATTAATATGCTAAACTACACTTCATCTTCCAATGGAATTTCCTTATTTTTTAAGAAATTGAAAGAAAAACCCTCTTTAATGTAAGAAGAAGTCAAAAAATACTCACCTAGTATAATAAATAAAAATCCAAAGGTTAACAGAGGATAAAAAATAGACTGTGATCTTAAGACATGACTAATATCCAGAGAGCTTAAAATTACTGAAACACCCAATGATAAGAAAGACATATTTTTTTCAATAGTGTCTAGTAATAGAAAACTTAAACTAAAAATAGAAGTAATCATCAAACCTCCCATATAAACAAAAAATTCATTTATTCCATTATTACAAATGAGCTCAGTATGGGGACCATTAAAATTACTGTCAAAAAGAACTGCTTTTTCATATTCACAGCCTAGGCAATAGCCAACAATAACATGACTAATTTCGTGAATAGCGATTAGAGCAAAAAAAATCATGATGTTTACTAATACAATACTTAAAAATGTTTTTTTCAAAATCTCACTAAATTCTATGTTCCTTCATAATTTTCTGTATAGATTCACTAACTTTTTGAACCCTCTCAACAGTTTTATTTATCTTTTTAGTTAGTTTTTTCTCCTCTTTCTCTAAGATAATATTGTTTTTGTTGTAAACATCTTTAGAAATGTTACCAGAAGAAAAACTAGATTTATTTAGTTTTATCTGGTCCATCACAACTTTATGTTGCTCTTGTAGAAACTTTGTTTGAAATGTTAAACCATCTATTTCTTCTATAATCTCTTCAATTGAATTTAAGTTTATTTTTTTTATTATTCCCACTTTTACTACCTTATCTTGTTTTTATTGTGGTGGAGGGGACGGAGATTCTGGAGGTGTTGGACCTGTTGAAGGGGCAGGAGTTGGTTCTGTTTTAATCTTTGGCTTCTTTTTGGATACCTTTTTTATCTTCTTTCCTCCATTCTCAATTTTTATCTTCTTTGACTTTTTCTTTATTCCTGTTTTTTGGGATTTAATTTCTTTATTAATTTTATTAATTAAATCAATTCCTAAGTCGGCAAAATTATTTATTTTTTTGATTATTTTTGCACTTTCTTTTTTCATTCTGCCATCATTGTATTTAAATAGTTCTCTTGAAATTTTACCCTTTTCAAAATCTATAGAATTTTTTTCTATGGCAGTTAACATTTGATCCAATTCTTTTTGTAAGACACTTATATCAGAGCAAACTTCGTAAAATTTTTTAGTATTTCTTTGTATATCCTCTAACTTAATTATTTTTGCCATAATTAAATTTTCCTTAATTCATTATTAAAGATTTATCTACTTTATCTACATTTTTTTAATTTCGTCCAAAATTTTTAATTTTCTTTTTTTCTTTTTAACCTTCTTCTTAAACTTAGGTTTCTTTTTTGCTACTTCCTTTCTCTTCTCCCTCTTCTTCTTTCTAAAATCTTTCTTAGGTATTTCGATTTTTTCAACTTCTTTTTCGGGAGCTTCTTCTTTAATTTTTTCTTCGGGTTTAGCTTCAACCACTTCTTTAGTTTCAATTTTTGTTTCTGGTACTTCCTTTTTTTCAAAAACTTCTTTTTCTTCTTCTATTTTTTCCTTAACAATTTCACTTTTCTTATCAAGCTTCTTTTTTTCACTCTCTTCTTCAACCTCTAATTTCTTTTCATTTTCTAGTTGCGATGGTTTTTCTTCTTCGAGTTCAACTTCTTTTGGTTGTTCCGTTGGTTGTACGGTTGGTGTCTCCTTTCCGCCACGTTTTATTATTTTTTCAACTTTCTTCCATTCTTTTTCCAATTCTTTTTCAATTTCTTTCAACCTCTTTTCATTACCTTCCTTAAAGTTTTTGTATTCTGCTTTAGTGATTTTTTTCTCTTCATATTGTTCTCGAAGAGAATCAAGAATTAATAGTATATCTTCCCTTTCTTTTCTTAAGTCAACTATGTTTTCAGGTAACTTAACTTCCACCAATGGTAAAACCTTACTTACGTTTTCTAATTGCTTTTTAATTAATAATATGTCTTCTCTAAAAACACCTAAATCCTTTTTACTAACATAGGTCTCAAATTTAACATTTAAACCATCAATAGATTTTACTATATCCCTTAAACTTTCATCAAGATCCTCTTGTTTAGCCTTAAATAAGACTAAATCTTCCAATCCTCTACTTAAGTCCATGAATTGTCTTTCGGTTTTCGCTCCTATTCTTCCTATATATTTTACAGCTTCATCAACATCTTTTAATTTTTCCTGTATTTTTTTATTTACATGAACTAAATTCTCTATTCCTTCTATACTTTTAAGCATTTCATACATTTTATTTAATTTTTCATTAGCACTTTCTGATTTCTTTTGAAGTTTTTCAATTTCTAAACCATGCTTTTCAATTTTTGCATCAAATCCTCTGAATCTTTTTATAATTTCTTTAGGTTTAACTTCAGAAATATCATCTTCTATTTTTTCCAATTTTATCATGGTTTCTTTTAAACTAGCATCTGTTTGAAATATCAAGGACCTTAATTCTCCTATACTTTCAGAAATTGTTTGTATGGTTTCTTCTGTAACATGGCCAGTCTCTTTTACAGTTTCTAACATTGTTTTCAGTTTTTCAACTTCTACTTCAAACAATGCTACTTTTTTGTCTAATTGAGAAAAACGAGGTGATGGTTGAGGAGTTTGATAAACTTCTGAAGGCTCTCTTAATCTTTGAGGTTCTTCCACCGGATCTTCAAAAGCAGGAGGAGCTGAAGTTTCTTGGATTCCTGCATCCTCGACTTCTTTTAACTGTTCCTTTTTCTTCCCTCCAAATAATCTACTGAAGAATCCAGATTTTTTCTTTGTTGCTTCTGTTTCCTCTTCTGTTCCAGGTTGTTGACTTAACTGTGTTGCTAACTTTTCTATTACTTCTGGGGTAACCTCTTCTATTTCTCCAACCTCTAATGTATCTTTCTTTTTTTCCTCTTTTTTAGAATCTTTTTTAGCCATGTTATTCATCTTATTAAGTCTCTTTGAATATTTTTCTTTTAGTTCCTTATAATCTTTCTCTGAAATACTTGCTTTTCTATATTCGTCTTCTAAGTTAACCAGTTTTTCCTTTACATCACTTTCAGTTTCCCGTTTCCTTTTAATTTTATTTCTGTTGTTATTATTTTTCTTTTTTATTTTTTTCTTTTTCATTTAACTCCCATTTTTTCAAGTCTTTTCTCAATTGATTCTAGATAAGTTTTTGCCATTCTGAAAGCAGCAGTTTTAACTTTATCTCTAGCAATGTTTAGTTCAACTTCTATGTCATAAGTATCAACTTTCTTTGCTTTCAGTTTCTTAATTTTGTCTTCAATCTCTTTTACTTTCTTGTCTAATGTCATATACGTATCAATTTCTTTGTCAGTCAAAGCAAAAGGCGAGTGTAACAATGGTCTAAAGCTTAAGAACCAAGGTCTTCCGTGGTTATATTCTGGGTTCTGGAACAAACCAGTACCAATTGTAAGTCTTGTTACTTTTGATGCGTAATCAGAACCATACTTTGATTTAACTCTTCCTATATCTCCTTCATACTTTGTTCTTAATTGTATTTCGTTTGCAATGTTAGCTCTTATTGCTCCTTTGAAGTCTAACAAAACTTGAGATATTAAGAATATTCCAATTCCCCACTTTCTGAACTCTCTACATGCTCTCTCTATTGCAACGTATCCCTTCTTTCCCCCATACTTTGGTAATAATCTGTGAACCTCGTCATATACAACAAGTAATTTTATTTCTTTAGATTCTGAAGGTCTCATGTCAAATATTGCTTGTATGCTCCTTCTAACAAACTTGTCCAAATCTGCTCCTTTCAGTCTGTTCATTACAAATACAGTCATTTCTCCAGGTTTCATGTATTCTTTTATGTTAATTGGCATATCTGAATCTTCAACCAATATGATAGTTACTTTAAATCTTGTTGCATCAGTTGGCTTTAATCCGAATCTTGAGTACAATTGAAGCATTGGTTTTAATTTACATGGTTTCATGAAACCTGTCCATTGTGCTGTTGGATCAAACACAATTATTGGAACCTTCCTCTTCATTAATTCTTCTGAACATACCATAGCAGATACTGTCTTTCCAGATCCAGTCCCACCTGCAGCTATTGAGTGCATCAAAAGTTGAGGAATACTCATGTAAGCTTTTACATCAGTCTCAGCAATTTTACCAACTAATAATGAATCTGGGCCACGTTGTGGCAATTTCTTGAAGTCAAGAGGTGCTATATATCTTGCTTTAGCTGTTTTTGAAGCTCTATAAGCAGAATACCATCTTATACCAATTATTAGTGCAGGAACTCCTCCAAGTAAGATAACGTAAGTTATCCAATTCATGAATGCTGCTCTTAATAACAATAAAGGCCATGGTAATGTTGTTACATCAAAATTATCAGCAGATAAAGCAAACTTTGCACCATACCAATAACTTGCGTTAGCCTCAATGATATATTTTTCTTCAGGTGTATCTTGTGGAATTTCTATTACCCTTCTATAAGTAATTTTATCTTCTACTGCCAGAGTTTCTGAACTAGTAGATATTATTTGTGTTTGGTTTGCTACTGGTTTAACAGAATATGTAACAGTTATATCTTCTACTTCTGCTGTTTCACCCATATTCACTAAAGATATTTCAAAACTTAGATTTGCACCAGGATTAATTTCCTTAGATAAGGCTTTTATTTGTACATCTAACAATGGTACTAGAACGTCTCTTACTGTAATAGTTACAGGAATTCTATGTACAATGCTACCAGATTTAATAACCAAATCACCTGTATAAATTCCTGGCACAGCACTTAATGGTGCTAATGCTCTTATTTGACTAACTTCTGTTGATTTTGCACTTATTGACATTGATGGTTTTTGAACAGTTAACAAAGCGAATACAGGACCTTCAACAATAAGTGTTGCAGTAGTAGAAGTTTCTAGATTGTTTGTTACATCTACTGAAAATATTTTTTCTTCACCTGGAGCTAAAGTGGTTTCTAACAAAGTTGACTTTATTTCCAATGGCACAGGAGTTGGTATAACAGGTGTTACTGCTGCAGCTGCACCTCCTGCGCCACCCACTCCTACTCCAGCGCCTGTACCTGCTCCTGCTCCCCCACCCCCACCTCCGGGTGTGGGTTCTGTCGGTTCTGTCGGTGGCGTTGGTGGTAAACTAGGACAATCTATAGGACAATTATCACTACTTTCTCCAAAACTTCTTTCACATTCATCGTCACCACAAATAAACTCAGCTAATATGTAAGCTCCATTTAGCGATGAAACAGTGGCACTAACAGAAAGACTAGTTAAATTAACAGAATTGTCCGAATTATCACCATCTTCATTATTTATTCTATCCCACAAAGTGTTTTGTGAAGAAGTGACTTTAGGTGTCCAATTACCATTATATTTATATATTGCTAAACGTTGAGGATCAAAAATAGGAAGACCACAACCAAGGCTCAAACATTCTGAAAAGTCCATTACAATTTTCATATTAGAAGACGACAGAACACTGTAGATGTAAAGTCCCTTGAATGCAGTTGTAGTAGTTCTAACGTTTGGAATATTACCAAGTATTATGGGATTGTAATAATTAGTACTAATGTTAATAGAATCAAATTCAATAGTATGTTTGAAGCTTTGATTTACAGTTTTAACTCTCAAATCATATAATTTGACATCAATAGTTTCATTATAATAACCATTGGTTAAGTTTGTACCAAAATTAAATCTTTTGTTAGTTGTGTTAGAATCATGAAATGTGAAATTAATGTATATAGGAGTATCATCTACTGATTCTGCATCAATTGCATAACCACTAAAGTATGCAGTTGGATAAATTTCAAAAGATGAAGATTCCGAGTTACAATTACCTGATAAATCACATACTATTACATTTAAATTATAATTTCCTATCTCCGATGTGTTAGAAAAGTTAGCTTCATATGAATAAACATTAGAAATATTTGATAAGGATGTTAAATTAAGAGTTTCAGATGAATTATCAGGACGAGTAATGTTCGATGTTATGTTCTTTAAACCACCATATTCTGTTACATTTATTTTTATGTTTACAGTTTGGTTTGCAGGTGTCCTTATAGGAAGGATAACGTCTATAATAGGTGCTGTAGTATCATTGTAAACTATAGAACCATATTCAATATCATACTTTGTACTGTTGTAAACTCCAGTATGGTTTGCAGTAATGTTTAGATTGTAAATTCTTCCTATGCTAATATTTGGAGCTGTGAAATTGACAAACCAAAGATTTTCTGAAGCATTGAAAGAATAATTTGTAATATTTGCTGAAATTGAAATAGTATCATTAAATAATATAACCTCAAACATGGCAGCAGAAGACACTATAGTTCCATTTTCAGTTATGTTAATTTTTGATTGTATAGTGTCTGATGGATTAACATCTAAGATAGGATTGATTTGTGTTGGGTATGTTATGCTCACACTGTAAGGAGTTACAAACAAGCTTACAAATGTTGATACTTCTTTTACACTCGCATTTTCTCTCAAACTTCCAGTAATGTTGCTAGTTATATAACCAGTGTAATTTGTGTTATAAGTTATGTTGTTTGGAGATGAATAATCAATATAAATTGTCTGTGTTTCACCATAAAACAATGTTATATTATATTCATTTAATGTCAATAAATTGGCTATAGTTCCATTAATTGTTAGATTTAATGTGGCATTAGCATTTCCAGTATTCGTTATATTTATTTGTCCAAAACTTCCTGTTTCATTATCATAAACCCTTTTCTCTATTTTTGTTAGATCATGTATCCATGAAATATTTGCTGGTACCAATATATAAACAGGAATTTCTTTTGAGAAGTTTTGTGTGGATGTGCTATCATTCCAATCAACTCTTATATAACCATTATGGTCCCCAGTTGGATAATTTGGAGGTACTGTAAATGTTATATTAATATAACTTATGTTACCTATCGGCATTAATGATATGTTCCAAGGATCAATGTCAACTATAAAGTTATTGCAAATCTCTCCTGAAGAGCAGCTTATATTAACATTTGTAACATTATCATTACCAATAGACCTTAAAGTAAGTGTAGAATTATCAGAATCGCCTGCATCAATTATTTTATTTATAACACTTTCTACAATATCAATTTCAGCATTTGCTGTAACGTTTATAGTTATGTTAAATATACTTGAATTAAATGTGTTATTGAGATTAGTCCAATTAACAGTAAGATTAACTATGTAAATTCCAGGGGCAGTAGAATTCACTACAGTAATTGTTGTTTGATTATATACTGAAGTATTCTTCAAAACCTCTCCTAAATAGAAATAATCATAAGATACTGTTATGTTGTTCGGATATGTAATAGATAAATTAGTATTGTTTGCTCTAGAACCCCCGATATTATCTACAGAAAAGTTAATTGCAAAACTTTGTCCGGAATCAATTGTTATATTTGTTGCATTTAATAAAGTGGCATTTGGTGTTATTATTAATTGAGTTGTGTCAGAACTTGTGATATTGGTTGGTGAAGTACATGCTAATAAAGACGAAGTATCATTTGCACATATTATAATTTCATGAGTTCCTGCTACAGGATAAAGATATGTAACATTGTATATGAAACCTGTATAGTTTTGCATCCACAATATAAAACTACTTTCATTTGGCGGAGTTATATTAGCCCAGACCATATCAACTGCGAAATTATCTGTTACATTAGCTTGTATAGTAACATTTTCATAATTCCGTTCAAAAGATATTGGAACAATCTGAACATCTGTTATATTTGGTGGTATGTCAGTAACATTTAAACTAAGAGTAACAGTTCTTTGCGTTACACTCAAAGAAGAATTTCTAATATAAATAGTAATATCATAAACTCCAGTAGTGGCAGCAGCTGGTATAGAATATGTTACATTCATCGTTCTAGTTCCTAATTTTTCTAAGTCAAAACTAAACCAGTTCTGATTCTCTATTTTTGTATAAGAATAGAGATCTCCAACCTTAACCACTTCAAAAGCCATTTTAATGTTTCCAATATTTGTTACGTTTACATATCCTATTAAAGCATTTGTATTTAATGGAGCTAAGATAGTGCCGAATGTGCCCGATGTTGGTGTTCTAATCCATGAATCATTCAAAGGTACCGTTAAGTTTAATAATGCTGTATCATTTCCTGCATTCTCACTTATTGCAATTACATCTGCAAGATAATTTCCAGGATTTTGGCCAGCTGGTACAGTTATATTTATATTTGAAGTAAAGTTATTTCCTGCAAATAAAATGGTTTCTTGATTTGGCGTTATACTAACAATACAAAGTGGACAATTAAGTGCTAAATTGTAAGAACCTGATACTCCGCTAATGCCATACCAAGATAGATTAATATTTCTTACTTCATCATTACCAGCAGAAACGATAGTTACGTTTCCAATGTTCGTTGTTCGATTATGAGATATATCACTTATCAGTTCGGTTTCAGTTATATTTATCATTGGGTTAGAATCAACACTGATATAAGTTACATTGTATATTGATTGATATGTATTATCAGGATTCTGCCATGTTGAATTTACACGAGTTAAATACAATCCAGGAGTTGTAGCTGCAGGAACGGTAACATTAAAGTCCCATGAACAAGTATCATTTGGATATAAAATACCACATTCATGATACGAATCACTATAATTTAATGATCCAAGTGGATCTTCTGAGTGAGTTAAATTAACTCCATATGCACCAGCTGGACCCAAATTTGTAAAGTTTGATTTTACTTCAAATGTAAAACTATTAGTTTGAGAAATAAATGGAGCAGTTATTTCGGAATCACAATCTGTTAAATTACCATCGTTTGTATTATTAACACACTGAATAACAGAACCATTTATTACTCCCCAAACACTTATGTTGTATTTTGATGTGGAATTATAGTTGTTTTCTGGATCTTGATCTATTGCATAAATAGTTATATTAAAAATACCTCCTATTGGAGGAATAAATGTAAGATTATAAGTTGCATTATAATATCCAAATCCAGATTGTATTGGAGTTAAGTTCGTCATTGTTTTGTTTTCAGTAGTAGTATTAGGATATTCTATATAAACCTTAACAGTTTTTATTTGATAATTATCATTAACAAAAACAGTTATATTTGTATAGTTAAGATTTGCTTCTATGCTTTCATTAGGTACTATAGAAACATTATAAAATTGTGGAGGATATAAATCCTTCACCCAAATATTATATTCCACGTCTACATAATTTGTAGGACTTTTCGAATAATATCTGCTTGTGTTATCTCCTATTGTACAATTAAACGATATATTTCCTTTTTGAGTTGGTGTGAAAGTATAATTTGCATAACCACTTGAATTTGTTAAATAAGTTCCATTGAATATGAAATCTGGTGAGGGTTCCCATCTATAGGAGAAATTAACTAAATATTCATCAACCCCTACTTCTTCATCTTCATCTTCTACATAGCAAGTAGGATAGAAATCATAAGGATAAGGAGTTTCTACAGTTGGAGAAGTCCAAGTAACAGTAACAGTACCAGTTATGTTAAATGTAACATTAGCTGACCCGCTATCATAACTATTTTTAGTTGCTACAGCCATGAAATTATGATTTCCAGTATCTTGTTTTTTAACCTCTGATTGAGGCAATAATATACTTACACTACCTGTAATTACTTGTGAAGTTTCATTATACCATGTTACTGTTGGATTTAGTGTTGATGCATTTTCCCCATTTTCACTAAAAACAACAACGGTTAAGTTAATTGCTTCAGATTTTTTACAGTCAAAACCACTTGCACCACAACGTACTGTGTCAGGAGGTGAAATAACTGTAACATTTAATATTCCTTTTACCCTTAATAAACTGGTGTTAGTGACAGAATCTTCATTTTCAGGTCTTGTTGCATTTATGTAAATAGTAATAACAGCTGGATTCATATCATCATAAGGATTGTAATTTTCTAAATAGCACCAACCTGTTGAGTTTGTAGTACAATTTCCTAATAGATTTGTAGAATTGTAAAATCTTACAGTTGAGTTGTTCGCACTTCCTATATTAGCATCCTTAACATGAACAGTTATGTTTACTTTATATGGGCTGAATGTATCGTTTCTATATATCCAATCACATACAAGTCCTTGTTGACATATGGAACCATCCATGCGTATTATATCTATTTTAAGTGGTCTCTCCAACATTATCCAAGTTTCATTTTGTGAAAAAGAACTATTATAATATAAAGTTGAATTATCTTCTATTGAACAAGTTATGTTATACCATCCTGCTGATTCACCACTCGTATCCCAACTTGTATTTGCCCAACCATTTGAATCAGTAGTCAAGTTTTCTAGATAATTGTCATTTACATAAATAAACACGGTATAATTTGCTATTGGTTGTGTGTTATTACTATCTGTAACACGACATTCTATTTCAATATCATCTCCTGAATCAAAGAACGTTTCATTTAGTGGTTCTATATAGCTAACATCACTCCAACCATAAACATACACAGTTGTATTATTATTATTATAATCATAATAAGTTCTTGTTGCATTTGTTATAATTGTTTCATTACCTAATTTGTAATTAATTGGAACATGCCAAGTTACATTATAATCGTTTCCTAACGAATATAAACTAGAATTATACCAACTAACTGTTGCACCAGAAATAATTTGACCGCATTCATCCTTTATACTTGAATTTAAACTAACATTTTTATCAAGATTCGCTACGGACTCATTTAATGGGCTTATTACAGAAACATTTAACTGACCATAAACAGTTAAAGTTTCATTAGTCGTGTTTGCTGTTTCATAACAAGAGTCTATTGTTCCTCCTTTCCAATATTGAATTCCTACATCAGAATCACAAGTGGCATTATAATATACTGTAAGATTTCCTGAATAAGAACTATTTGTAATGTTATGACTATAATTTGTTCCATTTAACGTAATCCATACACTACCATTTACATTGCTAGGATAATAATTACCATAGTCATCATCTCTTATTGTGAATCTTAGGAATGCCTTATTTTCTCCTATTCTTCTTACAGTCGAGTTGCTAGAAGAATCTATTGTAACAGTAACATTGTCAACTTGTACAGTGAAGTTATCAATTTGAGTTTCATCTGTATATCCAAATACATCTGTTGTATTGAACTTGAAATAAACTATTCCACCCGTTGCATTAGAAAGGTCACCACAAGTGAATCTATTCATAAATGGATCAGTTAGTGTTCCACTCAAATTATATCTTACTTGTACATCTATACCTTGAGGTGTCATATTTGTTGAATTAATCAAATACCATGTGACATTATCGAAACTCTTCCATAAACTTATGTTATTTAAAGTTGCATCAAGATCAGTTATTTTTGCTTGGAAGGTTCTTAATTTGCCCCATCCATCAACTTTCGGATCAACAGGAGGATAGCTGCTCCAACCTAGTGATATTGAAGGTTGTGTTGAAAGATGGTGGGTTTCAACTTCAGGAGTATAACGTATTGTTTCATTATAATTTGGATAATCTCCATAGTACTCTTTTCTTGCTTCTATTTTTACACCATGCCAACCAGGCGGTTTGGCACTAGAGTCCCACGTACAATTATAAGTTCCGTTACCCCAATCCGTGGTACCAGAACATGTGTAAAACCTTTCACTTGCTCCAGGTCTTCTGTCATAAAAAATAACTTCAGCACCAGAAATATTGAAGCATTCATCAAAGACCCTTCCAATAAATGGTATTTGTGTTCCTACAAGATAGGATTCACCATTTGGATGAGTAACTTCTAAAGCAATATAAGTTTTTATAATTAAACTGTAATTTGGTGTGAAATTATATTTATAGAAAGGATCAGGCTCATTCTTTGCATACCATATTTGTTCACCTGTTGAATAAAGGCAATCCGGTTGAAACGGATATTCAGAAATTCCACTTGTATTAGCAGGATATGTTGTCCCACTATCAAAACTATCAGAGTCACTACTATTCGTTGTTATGAAGAACGTTATATTCGCTCCATCTGCTGGTAGGTTTTGGTCAATATCTGTTACATTTAATATGAGATATAAGATTTCTGTTCCATTTCTCCAAACTTGTTCATCGTCTCCAAAGATTAATTCAATAAGAATATCATCCTTATCTATTGTGAAATTAGTATAACCTGAAACAGAACCATAACCATCAGTATCATTAACCATGAACCTGACTTGCCAAACCACTTGTTCATTCTGGAAGTTCAAATCCTGGAAAGTTAAGTTCATACTTTGATTTACAGGTCCCCTCAAATCTGGATTATCGAAATAACTTGACTGATTTTCATCCACCCAACTAGCCGGAACATCAGGATCTGTATATTTCTTTACTTGAACCTTTAGTGTAACATTATCTTGATCTTCATCAGTAACATTTGTTAGGGCAGTCCAAGTTTCTCCCCAACCTCCTATATCACTTCCATTGTGAGATAATATTGTTGGTAAGGTTACTTCTGGTGC
Source organism: Candidatus Aenigmatarchaeota archaeon (assembly GCA_011773475.1). GTDB lineage: Archaea > Aenigmatarchaeota > Aenigmatarchaeia > Aenigmatarchaeales > Aenigmatarchaeaceae > CS1-C013. The sequence goes on along the minus strand of WVXN01000052.1, from coordinate 2,012 downwards.
GGTTTCTATATAGAAAACATCATAATCAAAGAAGTGTCCATCATTATAATAAGTTTTGTTTGAATCAATAGTTATATTATACCAACCTGCACTCATCAAAGTAGTATTCATAGTACAATTGTAATAACCACTACTAATTTCCATTACAGTATCGCAAGTGAAATTGTTTCCGTATAAAACATTAATAAAAGTAATATTTAGAGAAGCACCACTGATTCCTTGTTCTTCATCATCCTCGATTAAAAGCTGAAGAGTAACATTATTAGGTTTAATTACAGATTCGCCTTTACCACCTGGTGAAATATACTGACTAATAGAGTTTGCTAAATCTCCCTTGACTATCAAAGTATAATTCTGGGTTAAGTTAGTATCATAATAACAACCATCACCATAAGTTCCTCCAGTCCAATTCTGTATCCCAACACTAAAATCACCAGTAGCATCAAAATAAATATTTAGATAACCTGAAGAATTGGTTATGTTTTGAGTTCCAGAATCAAAATCATTTCCATTAGTTGTTACAAATATTCTTCCAGTAGCATTAGGAATATCTGAACCAACATATTTCTGAGAATTATTGTCAAATATTCTCACTATCAATAAGTCTGTTTGAGACATGTTTCTATTTGCTGTGCTATTATTACCGTACTCATAATATATCGTCACATTATCTTTTGTTATAGATGGAGCTGAAACATTTGAAGTATTGAACACATTTGTAGCATCATCTATTTCCCATTTGAACCAGTTTAATGATGATGTATTAATATCACTACAACTAAAGTCACTAACATTAACTGTACAGTTCCCAACACCCCATTCAACAGTATCATTCCCCCTGTAAGTCCAAGAACCTGCAGTATAAGTAAACAATTTACATGTAACATTATCATACTGCATGTCATCTACACTAATCTTAAAACTGTAGTTAGAACCCCAACCATTAGCTTCTGGTGATACAGAAGCATTTTCTGCTGTTGGTGCAGTATTGTTCAAATAAGTCCAATTAGTAAATATTGTTGAATTAGAATAGTAATTTAATTTACTTGCATTTATTTTAAAGCTCCAATTTCCTCCTTGGTGAAAACTGGTGTTCCAAGTAGCATTATACTTTCCAAATTCTTGATTTTCTATTGCTGTTATATTAGCCCATTCCCAAGTTCCCGAAGGAGATAATCTTGCTTCATGTGTTACAGTTGCACTGCTTAAATTTTCTTGACAATCAGAACTTATATTTGATGTTATATTTACTAAGGTACCTACTGCAAACTGAGAACTTTCTGAAGGTTGTATGATAAAGTTTTTCAATTGCCCAGTAATATTGAATGTAGGATTAGAAGAGAAATTAACAGCATAATAACAATCATCAGTAGTAGTTCCAGCTTTCCAATAATGTATTCCATTCGAGTAATTACAATCAGGATCCAAACTGTAATTCAAATATCCAGTTGAATTAGGATTAACACTATAAGATATGTTGTGTTCATTAACATTCTTGTAAGAGAAATATATGGCAGCATTAGTACTACTATTAGTCACAAAAGAAGATGAATTATCATCATCCCTTATTCTAAATACAAATAATCCGAATCCAGACTCTCTATCAATGTTGGCTGGATCAGAATTAGATATAATAGTGACATCGTCTTTTAAAATATTAAATCCAATATCAGATGTTGTGTTGTTATAATTCCAGAAACTAGTAATATTGAATTTATAGTCTTTACTACCAATATCACCACAATCAAAGTAATGTATAAAACTAACACTCTTTCCAGTAGCATAATCACTATCATCTGCATCAGCTATTGTAGAGTTAGCAAGTTCCCAATCACCAGTCATGTTCAACCAGAGACTAACATTCATATCATCAAATGTGTATCCACCCACATCTGGATTAGTGACAGTAACAGAGAATGTCCATGTAGCACCCCAGCTGTAAGGATTAAGACTTCCTTGATCATCTGTAGTGACACTTGCACCATCCAATCTCGGATTAGTGACTATCCAAA
>WVXN01000034.1:2672-3037 GCA_011773475.1 Candidatus Aenigmatarchaeota archaeon | reverse complement strand
ATGGCTGATGTTGAAACTGTAAAACCAAGAGTTCAGATGGAAAAATGGGTAGTTCATGCTAGCCATGCTCCAAAGGCACCAAATGATAATTGCACGATTTGTCACTCTCCACTCAATATGAAATGTCAAAAATGTATTGAGAATAGTAGAAATATTGTTGAAGAAAATTGTAGTGTCAGTATAGGTAAATGTAATCATGCCTTCCATCATCATTGTATTTCAAGATGGATTAGTGAGGGGTCAAATATTTGCCCAATTGATACCACTCCATGGAGTTATAAGGTTACTGATTGTAATGAAAGCGATTGGTCGAAGCTTGTTGTAAACAATTCAAAAAAATCATCTAACTAGTTTGTATATTTTTC
>WVXN01000034.1:0-2646 GCA_011773475.1 Candidatus Aenigmatarchaeota archaeon | reverse complement strand
CGTCACTTTCTAAGGATGGTATTCCTTGAATTCTCATTTTTTTTATTATTTCATTACATTCTCTATTTCTTTCACACCAAAAGTCACAACATTTATCACTTATTATATTTTTATAATCATTTTTACATTTGCATTTATCTAGATATCTAAACTCGCTACTTTCTAAGCCTCTCATCTTAGCATATTTTGTGAATTTCTGGACTAGATTGTATGGAATTATTGGACTATCTTTAATATAAGCCATTTTATATGATTGTGATTTTTTATCAAGTGGTGTTATGCAACCTTTTTCTTTCTTTTTTGTTTTTGAACATTTTGCTCGATAAGATTCGTATTTGTTAACAATATCTTCATATGTAACACCATAATCAACATCCAATTTTTCATTTACCCTCTCATGCACATTATAGAACCATCTTGTGAATGATTCTCTATCTTTCATCACTTCATCTGATAATACTGAATTACCAGTTGAGATGAAATTTTTATATGATTCTCTACAATATTTACAGGGTAGTACATCTCCGATATTAATAAAAAATTGCTTATATTTCTTTTTTTGTTCTTCAGTTGGTTCCAATGGATATCCAAATGTTATACAATGTAGAAACTCCCATGCAGGTGGTCCCCATATCTTAGTTATTAAACCATTATTAGCATCTGAAGACATGCTCTTATATTATAAATTTGGAAATATTTTATTTTAAGACGGGAAGATTAAAATAAAAAAATTAGATCTCAACTGTAATGTCAGCTTCCGTAACATCCTCTGCAGGCGAACTTGGTTTTGTCTCTGGATAGTAGTACGAGCAATGCAAATGATGATTTTCATACTCTTTCTTTAAAGTTTCAAAATCTTCCTTTGTATCGGTACTATCTAAAACACGACCTCCAAACAAAATGCAGTATTTGTCTTTCATCTCTTCTGGAACAATCGATTTTTTCGATTGATAATTTCGAATGAACTGAAGTTGGCGTTCACTAATGTCAAACAACTTTACTAGCTTTTCATCATCCAGATCAAAAGGAAGAGTGATTCCAAGCTCCTCACTGAAAATGTAGACCTCTCCATCCAGAATTTGGAATTTGTTAAATTTTTTCAGATCTTCTAGGCAAAGACGGATCTCTTGCATAGTTTCTGGTGAACCGGCAGCCATTGTTTCTTGTTAAAACAGCTGAATACTATGTCAAAATAAAAAGAAGCATTCAAGCATATTAAATTTCAATTTTTATTTAAATAAATGGTATTTATTTAAATAAAAAATTGATAAATATATATTCATCAATTTATGTTTATTAGTAGCAATATTAGAAATGGAAAGCAAATTTAAGTATGTCAAAGTACTTGATGGTGAATGTAATAAAGAGGTGGAAAATCCGGCAATAAAATTTCCATTTAAGGGAGATAATTTTCAACGGCATAGTTTTTACTGCATTTCAAAAGATGAAAATATTTTAGTTACGGCCCACACTGGATCTGGAAAAACTGCTGTTGCTGTGTATGGAATAGCTCATTGCATTCGAAAAGGGAAACGCGCAGTTTATACTTCACCGATCAAGGCATTATCAAATCAGAAATATAAAGAATTCAAAGAACTTTTTGAAGTTAAATTTTCTGAAGATATTGGACGTCCAGTTTCTGTTGGATTGATGACTGGAGATAATAAAATAAATCCAGATGCTGATTGTGTAATTATGACAACTGAAATTTTAAGGAATGCTCTATATGATATTGGAGATAAAGGCAGAACAAAAAAGGATGAATATTTTGAAGATAATTTTATAAATAGTATCGGATGTGTAGTTTTTGATGAAGTTCATTATATTAATGATAAAGATAGAGGGCATGTATGGGAAGAAACTATTATACTTCTTGATTCTAGTATAAATCTTATTATGCTATCTGCCACTATAGACAGGGCAAAGGAGTTTGCTAATTGGATAGGTAGTAATAATGAGAAAATAGTAAATCTAATACCAACAAATCATCGTGTAGTTCCTCTTGAACATTTTATGTATAGTGATAATAATCTTTACAAAATATTAAGTAAAAAAGAACAGTTTTATGATAATAATTTTGATGAAGCATGTAGAGTACAAAAGGAGATAGAGAAGAATAGGAAAAAGCCAGGAAATACATATTTAATAAATGAATCAGTAAAATTCTTGAAAGACAGGAATCTACTCCAAGCAATTTTCTTCACATTTTCAAGGAAGAATTGCCAGAAATATGCGAAAATGATAAAAATAAATCTCACTACGCCAGAAGAAAGTATTGAAATTGAAAGAATCTTCAGAAAATATATGCATAAATATGAAGAGGATTATAGAAGAATCCCTCAATATAATACTATTAAAGATCTTGTAGTGAAAGGTATAAGTTTCCACCATTCTGGATTACTCCCTATTCTAAAAGAGATAGTTGAAATCCTATTCCAGATGGGTTTGATTAAAGTATTATTTGCAACTGAAACATTTGCCGTGGGAGTAAATATGCCAACAAGGACAATCGTCTTTACAGAAATAGAAAAGCATTCGAATGAAGGAAGAAGACTGCTCCGTACTGAAGAATATAAACAGATGAGTGGTAGAGCAGGAAGGCGAGGATTAGATAAATATGGTACAGTTATAATTCTACCTCTGTAT
>WVXN01000025.1:1192-5502 GCA_011773475.1 Candidatus Aenigmatarchaeota archaeon | reverse complement strand
ATCACCACTTTCGATTGGCTTTTCACCCCTAACCCCAATTCATCCGAGTGGTTTCTCCAACATCGGTTCAGACCTCCACGCAGCTTTCGCTACGCTTCATCTTGATTGGGATTAGATCAAGCGGTTTCTGGTCTTGTCCCTGTGACTTCAGGCCCTTTCAGACCTAGTGTCATACTTGCGCTACACACTTTTGCTTTCGCTACGAATACTTTGCTTAACAAATTACTCTCGCCACAAAAACAAACTCCCTGCTCCGTGTTTCTAAACGGACTCCATAATCCTGTAATCTCTTGCTCGTATATACTGCTTGCGCAGTTTTCCTTCGCAAGAGAACCTTTCAGACCATGGATGACGATCGCCAATAGGTTTCAAGATCTTTTCACCTCCGGTGAAGAATACTTCTCAGCTTTCAGTCACCTTACTTATTCGCTATCAGACTTTCGAGATATTTAGAGTTAGTCGTTGATGACGACCACCTTTCCACTCCCCATTCAAGGAATGGTACTCGTTTCCTGAATCAGCTTTCTAGTTTTCTTTTACTGGCCTATCACCATCTATGGGACTGCTTCCCAGCAGACTTCAAATCAACTAGCGAAGTTGTACCAGGCTCCACATCTTAACTGTATTTCTACAGCAATTCGGTTCACTCTTTTCCGTTTTTACTCGCCGTTACTAACGGAATAACATTCGTTTTCTTTTCCTCCGCTTACTAAGATGCTTCAATCCAGCGGGTTATCGATTCTTTCGAATCACTAGCCGAAGCTAGTATGAATTCACATTAGGGAATTCTTGGTTCAAAGGCTGCCTACGCCTAGCCAAGACTTATCGCAGTTTGCTGCGCCCTTCATCGATCTCGAAAACTGAGCTATCCACCTATTGGCTTCCTGCTTAAACCCTAGCTTCTGCTTCTGCTGATATCATTGATCATAAATGATCTAAAGACTCATTTGACCATCTTATTCTCATTTGCATTTGCATCAAGAGGTGTTCAAAATATTCATTGTCTTCAATCCTTACACCACAAAAGCATCTTTGCAGTGCGCATCTTTTGATGAAACTTTTTTAAAAGTTTCTTGCCATCATTTTCCCCGTGGGTTTTTCATAGCTTTTGGCTCAACATATTTTAATTAACTCATATGGCAAAACACACTTGATAGTATGTTTTAAATGACAATATTATGTTGTCAGAATGAGCATCATATAGTCGCCTAATCAGCAAATTTCCAATGTTAATTTGAGGCGAACATAATATCACTTTAGTAAAAAATTATATCACGCGAGACTATTTAAAGTTTATTGTTTTAAGTATAATCGTGTATTCGGTACTTGAATATCTATTTAAAGAATTTTTGGAAGTGTTAGGTGATAAGGAAATGTTAGGTGATAAGAAAATGAAAGAAGAGATTATAAAATATTTAGAAGAAAAAAAACCGAAAGAAAAAATATAATGATATGTTCTAGTTTCGAATCCCTGTGGGCCCATATCATTTGTTAAATAAGGTATATCCATGAATACGACAGATTTAATTCAGTTGGTTGAAGAAATAGTAAAGAAAGCAAATGATCTGAAGAATAAACATACTTCTGAAAAGAATGCACTAGTTAATTATGCTTGTATTTTTGCACAAAGTGAAGAAGAATATAATAATCTAATAATGATTGTTAAAGAAATTGGCAGTGTGATTAAGGAAACTCCAACAGGTCCATTATTCCATATTCAACCTCTGAAAACAGTCTCAGGAAACCTTAAGTTATTAAAGATCAGGAAACCAGATCCAACAAGACCAGAACTTGGTGATGCTGATTTTACAGTTGAAAATTATCCTGAATTCAAAAATAACTACTTATCAAAAACAGGTTTCAAACTGATAGTAAGAGAAAATTTTGAAATGATTGAGTTAATTGATTCAAAATTCAATGTAAGAGCGTATTTTTCAAACCCGCCTTTGGACAAACAATTGACAATAAAATAATTCTTCACAGGGACGAGAATTATAAGTCAGAAATTATAAATTGAGTATATGAAAATACCTATAAGTCTCTTCATTCTCATTGCGATTGTTTTTGGATTAATTCTACCATATGGAATCCTGTTAGAAGATTTATTTTTTCCAATAATTTTCATTTTAATGTATCTTAATGTATTGGGTTTAAAATTAACTTTAAAGAAATTTTTTAGAAGGGAACTTATTTATCCAATATTAGTAAATATTATTGTTTTACCTCTCTTCGCATATTTTATTGGTTCATTCTTATCCCCATATTTATTATTCGGAGTTGTCATAGGAGCTCTTGCTCCAACAGCTATGAATTCAACTGTTTATGTAAATTTAGTAGACGGTGATAAAGAGTTAAGTGTATTTTCAACTTTTATAATGAATTTAATCTATATTCTCTATGTTCCTTTGATGTTTTTTATCCTTCTTAGACTAGAGATCGTGATCCCTTACGAACAAATTTTAATGAAAACATTTAGTCTGATAATTGTTCCTATATTCTTAGCTATTTTAACTACAAAAGCACTAAAAGAAAAACGTGTTAAGATAATAAATTTTTCAAAAAAATTGAATCTTATCCTATTACCACTTCTTCTTTGGATAATTTTTTCTATAAATGCTAATGAGATATGGTCGTCTTTAAATGAAGTATTAATAACAATACCTGTGATGTTCTTAGTCTCGATTGTAGGATTTTTATTAGGATATCTAGCTGTAAAGAAGAAATCATTAAAAAGAACTTTAGCTATTGTTTGTGGTTATAAGAACCAATCGCTTTCACTGGGTATTGTTTATGGGTTAAATCCTTTAGCTGTTATTCCAATTACAGTATATCTATTATTTAACCACATGATTAATCTTACTATCATTTGGTTATTTGAAAAAAAGAAAATATGATATCATGAAGGGAAAGATGATTAAGAAAAAATTTATCTCTTCAATCTCTTTTGAATTGCTTCACTTGTTAATTCTCTAATTGCATCAGAAGCAATCCATCTAGCACTTTTAGAATTAATATTTTTAATTTCTTTGGCAACTTTAATTGCTTTTTTATTTAAATTCAAATTTCTTTTTCCAATTTGTCTTAATGCCCAATTAACCGCCTTTTTAACAAAATTTCTTTCATCAGTAGATTCTTTTTTGATATAAGGGAAGAATTTTTCAAATTGTTTATCGTTTGCTTTATTATCATGAACCGATAATGTGGCCATTAACACAAATCCTGCTCTTTTGACAAATTCCTCTTTACGTTTACTCCATTCAACAGCTTTTTTGTAAGCAAATTCAGTTTTATCAAAAAGATTACCACAAACCTGATCACAAACATCCCAAGAATCAAAATCCTTTACCCATTTCTCCATTAATTTCTCATTTGTTTTTTCAGGCTCTGCTAAAAAACCTGCTAACATTCTTGCTTCATGAATTTTAGAATTCCAAAGTTTTAATGCGAGCTCATGATCCTTTCCTATGTCTTTAGCCATCTTTCTAATAACATAAACAGAAATTCCAAGTGTATTTTTTGGATTAATTCCGAATCTTACCATACCTTCTACATTTTTTGGATTAGAAAGATATTTTAATTTCTTCATGATTTCTTGATATTTCATATTTTCACTTAAAAAAAGATAGAACTTTTTCCATAAAATCTTCAATATCTATTGCCGGACCTTGTTTACAACTTTTCTCATCTAATTTTTCAACTTTATTAGATTTAATTCCGTTTGTATAAATTAAAAACGGCATGAAACCTGGAATGTGCTCTCCTGTTTTAGAAGATGTTGGATGATCAGAACAAACAACCAACAATATTTTATCAAAGTTTCCATATTCTAAGATTCTTCTAAAAACCTCTCTATCAAGTCTTTCTATAAACAAGGCCCCTAACCTAGGTTTCCTATCATGAGAAGTAATGTCAGTACCGAGTATGTGTAGAATAACAAAATCATGTTTATTTAACAAATCCAAAGCTTTCATAGTTTTTGTTCTAAGATCTGTCTTAAGGTCTGCAGTTGCACCTGGAACATTTTCAACATGTATTTCCATTGCTCTCGCAATTCCTTTTATGACTGGAGATGCGGCAACACATGCTCCATTAAAACCATATTTATCCTTAAAACTTTTTACATATTGATAAGAACTTGCACCTCTTAACAAAATATAATTTGCAGGAATTTTTCTATACTTGTTTGAAGGATGATCTTTCAATATTCTATGAACTTCTTTTGAAAATTTATTTAAAGCAGCAGCAGTTTTAAAAGCACTATCATCATCTCTTAAAGGTCTTATATCCAAAACTTCTTTTCCTTCTGTTCC
>WVXN01000025.1:664-1132 GCA_011773475.1 Candidatus Aenigmatarchaeota archaeon | reverse complement strand
TCTAACACCATCTAAGAAAAATTCTTTAATTGATTTAGACATTTCAAACAACCCACTATTATCTCTTCCAGCTCTTCTGTCTTCAACAATTAATTGAGGTTTATAATTTCCTGTTTTGAATTTATCTCCCATAACTTCTTTTACAGTTGCAAAATTAGCTCTAACATAAATGCTTCCAGGAATTATTCTCAGATTCATTCCTAATGCTTCTAAATAGCCTCTTCCAGGATATTCTTCTTTTTGATAACCTAATAAAACAAAGTTTGATATTCCAGAATCAGGATGATGACCTTCTCTGTTTTCTATTAAACCTGCATATCCGTTTTTTGTTAGCATGTCTAGATTCGGCTTATTTGCTAGCATTAAAGGTGTTTTTTCAATATCATCTGCATAGCCATCAAGAATTACAAAAAGAATCCTTTTATGCATAATAATATTTATAAAAACTATTATATATTCAATTATGAA
>WVXN01000025.1:0-602 GCA_011773475.1 Candidatus Aenigmatarchaeota archaeon | reverse complement strand
TAACATCAACAACAGAAACAACAGAAGAAGCAATAGGAAGAACATCAAGTGGTATGTTAGCTAACATGAAGATTGAATCAATGACAACAAATAATGTGTATGTGAGAAATGTTGGTCAATCTTCTTTGACTGGTTTTGCTGTTTATATCAATGGTGAACCTGCTGATTTTAATGCTCCTGATACTGTTGAACCTGGAGAAACAGTAACTGTTACTATTACTGATTTTATTAAAGAGGGAGATGATATTGAGATAACAACAGCTGAAGGAATAACATTTAATAAAATAGCTCCTGATCCATGTGATGATGCTGTTTTATGTTTAGAAATGGAAGAAGGTTCTGGTGAGACAGCTTATGATACTGCTGGACATAGCGGACATGATGGTGAATTTTATGATGAAAGTTATATTGATGGCGAGTTAAAAGATAGCAATATAACAAATGAAGATGGTGATACTCCACCAAAAAGGGTTGATGGAAAATTTGGGAAAGCTTTGGAGTTTGATAAAGTTGATGATTATGTTGAAATTCCAGATGATGATAGTTTAGATTTTAATGTAAGTGATAGCTTCACAATTGAAATGTGGGTAAAAGCTAATAAC
>WVXN01000036.1:34884-60943 GCA_011773475.1 Candidatus Aenigmatarchaeota archaeon | reverse complement strand
CCTATTGGTTTAGTTTATAAAAATATTGATTGGTTGTTTGTCCCGTCTGTTTTTAACACATACTATTCTCATTATATAAATGGCTTACATAAAATGTGGATAAAATTGCATAAGGATAAAATAAACTGGGATATTGTTGTTCCTGAAGCCTACATAATTCTAAATCCAAAATGTGCTGCAGCAAGAGTTTCTAAGGCCCAGCAAATGACCATAGAAGGAACTGTCGCAACAGCTGTTTGTGCTGAGAAATATTTCAACTTCCCAATAATCTATATTGAATATTCTGGAATGTATGGAGACCCTAATATTGTTAGAACTGTAAAAGAATCCTTGACAGACGCACATCTTCTATATGGTGGTGGAATAAACACAAAGGAAAAAGCAGAGGAAATGTCCCAATGGGCAACCATTGTTGTTGGAAATACGATATATGAGAATGGTACTCATTCATTTATTGATACAATGCGTGGTCGTTTAGTAAGAGAATTATCAGATGTACAGAGCAAGCTTGGAAAACTTAAAAAACTAAGAAAAAGGAAAAGAAATGAAAAACCTATAGATGAAACTAAGAAAGAGGAAAAAATTAAGAAAAGAAGATTTAGATCCCGACTCAGAGTTCCTAGATTTAGAAGAAAAAAATCACCAGTAGAGGACAGCAAAGAAACTGAGAAGGAAAGCTCCTAACAGAGCAAGTATAATTCCTATTTTTATCATGTCTTTTATGTGAATATAACCTGTAGAATATGCTACTGCGTTTGGGGGAGTACCAATAGGAACTAAGAAATCAAGGGATACGCTTATACCTGCTATGATCACTAGAATTCTTGTATCAATTCCAAGCGCTGTTGATAATGGTATTATTGCTGGTATTATAAAAGCAGCTGTTCCTGTGTTGCTGCTGAACAAAGTCATGAAAATACAGAACAAAGATGTTAAAAACAGAATAATAAACAAAGGATTTCCTATAATCATATTTTTCATGAATTCTGCTATAATAACATTCAATCCGCTTGCTTCTATGGCTGAACCTAGAGATAAACCACCTCCTACTAGAATAAGTATGTCCCAATCAAACTTGCCAAAATCATCTCTGTTAAACATTTTAAAAGTATAGAATAAAACTATAGGAATCAAAGCCACCAAAGCTATAGGAATTTTATGCAATCCTGATGTTAGCCAAAGAAGAACAGTAATTGAAAAAATTGCTAAGGTCTTTAACTGGCTTTTATTTAGAGAGATTTTTCTTTTTTTAACGTGCAGTTCTTTTATTTCTGGTTTGTATACTAGAAGCAAAACAAACCAAGCAAAGAATATGAAAGGGATGGTAAAAGGGATTGAATAGTACATCCAGTCAAGAAAAGATATTGTTATGTTTTCATCAGCAAGAAATTTTACAGCCATTGCATTTGGTGTTGTTCCAACAATTGTCCCGAAACCTCCTATGGTTGCTGCAAAAGCCACTCCTAAAACAGCAGCTTTTGCATAAGATGATTTAAAGGGTTTTAGTCCAGTGTCTTTTAAAACAACTAACATTATAGGTATCATGACTGCTGAGGTTGCACTGTTGCTCATCCACATTGAAAGAAATGCTGTTGCAAGCATCATTCCCAAAAGGAATCTTCTTGGGCTTGTTCCTATTTTCATTGTAAAAAAATTAGCTATTATTTCATCCAAACCATATTTTTGCAAAGAGTATGCTAAAGCAAAACCTCCCATTAGTAAAACAACAACAGGATCAAAAAAAGGAAAGAAAACATCCCTAACATTAAAATCAGCAAAAATAGCTAATGACAAGGGAATTAATAATGAAGTTATATATATGGGTATAACCTCTGTTAACCAAAGCATTCCTATTGTTACTGATATTGCAAGAACGAGATGAGCTTGTTGAGGAATGTTTAAAGGTATTAAATAAGCACATATTCCAAAAAAAACAGATAATAAAAAATAAACCAGTGTTTTTTTCATAGAAAGATTATGGAAAAACCTTGACTTAAAAGTTCTTATTCAGTTATCCAAAAAATAGCTTCTTCGTAAAGGCCGGTGTTTGCAAATGTACTTGTTATGGGAACAAAAGTAGAAGTTACAAAATTCCAACAGTTAATATCACAACCTATTCCAGGAGAAGAAAATACTTCTAAAATAATTTTTGTATCATTCCAACAATTACTAGGAATGGTATAGTTATTATTACTGGCACATTTTACCTGCCATTCTGCACCAATTGCATTAGCAGGAACAGAATAGTTAATACGTTCAGGTCTAGCTACAGTACCTTCTGTATTCCAATCACCATCACAGCATTCGTCTGAACAATCTGTCTCTTCAGCATGTTCTTGATACAACCCATTATCTATTTTTTCGATTTTTCTAAAGCTTTCAGCATGATCAGAAGTCACAAAAAAATTATATGTATTTTCAGGTAGTGCTATTTTTAAATTTAAAATCTCTCCAGGGTTCAATTCTCTGTTGTCTGAAAGTACTTCCTCATCATTAGCATAGAATTTGAAATTACTAAGAGGGATTAAACCTGAATTTCTTAAAGTTATTATTCCTTTAGGATTTATGTTTTCTATTAAAAGTCTTCCTTTAAAGCTGGTCGTTGTTCTTTCTATTGCCTCTCCTGTTGTATTTGTAGTTGATATGAATATTCCTGTAAACCATGTATATGTTAAAGCAGCTAGAGCTACTACAATCATTAGAATCAGTATGATTGCTATGATTGCTGATACTCCTCTCATAATAAAATATTAGAAACTCCTATATATTATCTTCTTCTATAATCTTCCAGCCATTTCAGGAAACTTTTTTTCTCGATCTTTCTCATTTCGTTTTCAATTTCTCTAGGAGAAATAGCAGCATAATATTCTCTGGTTTCTGGTTTAACTGTATCAACCACAATTATTCTAGAATTTCTTAGGATATCTTTTATTTCCTTATCAGCTTCTCCTATAACTACTTTAGGTTTTATAGAAGCTAAAATCCTTGCATTTGTTTTTGAGAATTTAAAGTTCTGGATCCAGATAATTTTGTTAGAAATATCAAATTCTCTGTTAGCATTAACTATTTCCTCTTTGGTAAAATCAGGAATTACTATTACTGGTAATAATTTTTCATCCTTTATATTATTTAGTTCTTGTTCTCTTTCTAGTTTTTCCTCGTAAACTTTTCTAATGCTTTTTCCTTTAGCTAGTTCAAATTTTAATTGTTTTATGAGGATATCTCTTGATCTTATTTCTTTTTCTTTTAAAACTTTTTTTCTACCTTCCTCAGTTTTCCTCATTTGTTCTTCCAAATATTCTTGTTTTTGGATTTCAAGATTTCTGACTCTTGTCTCGAGTTTTTCTGTATATGCTTTTAATATTTCATACCTATTTTTTTCTTCTTTTAATTTTTTTCTTAATTCTTCTGCTTTTTCTTTCCAGTCTAATTCAACTTCTTTGAAAGGAACTTCTTTCTTAACCTTCTTTTCCTTTGGTCTTACTTTTTCAATTGCTTCAGCAATGTTTTTCGCCTGCTTTCTTACAATCATTTCTTTTACTTTATCACTATATCTTTCCAAAGCCAGAGTTTCTAGGCTTCTATCTATTGTGTTGAATTGAGAAGCGTATAATTTAAAAGCAAAAAGGGAGGCAGCTAGAGCATCTCTTTCATGATCATCTTTCATAGAAATGTTAACAACTCTATCTTTTTCTCCAACTGTCAAATCGTGGTCTGGATGAAATATCTTAGCATTAAATGAAGATGCTATTTTTTTAATTTTATTAGGAACCTTTTGCTTGTCTGTAGCAATTATTAGAGGTGTTCCAAAAATCATTATTCTTTTAATTATGTTGGATGTTGAGAAGTGTTTTTTACTTTTCAGATACAAGAGACTCTTCTTAAGGTCGTGAATTGATAATCCTGTAGTTGTTCCTACATCTAAGCCAACGATTAGAGGCTTTTTCATAAGAATAATTATAAGCTTAAAGTGAAATATTTATCTTATGGGACATTTTAAATGGTATGTGATAACCGGAGCTCCTAGTTCAGGAAAAACAACAATAGTTTCTCGGTTATCTAAAATGGGTTATCATACGCTTTTTGAAGCAGCAAGATTATTAATAGAAAAGGAAATTTCAGAAGGTAAATCCTTGGAAGAAATCAGAATAAACGAAATAGAATTCCAAAGAAAAATATTAGAACTGAAAATAGAACTAGAAAGTAAGCTACCTAAAGATAAAATAGTCTTTCTTGATAGAGCAATACCTGACACCATTGCTTATTACCAACTTTATGGGACTGATACTAATGAAGTTCTAAAGATTTGTCAAATAAAAAAATATAAAAAAATATTTTTATTAGAACCATTGTCCTTTGAAAAAGACCATGTCAGAATAGAAAATGAGAAAACAGCAAAAAAACTGAGTGAATTGATTAAAAAAGCATACATGGATTTGGGATATGAAGTTATAAATGTTCCTATCATGCCAATAGAAGATAGAATAAATTTTATTTTATCAAATCTCTGAACCTATTTGTATTTCTTTTCTAGAACTTTCTTAATTTTTTCAGCTATTCCCTTTCCTATGCCTTTTACTTTTCTTATTTCTTCTTCTGACGCATTAAAAACATTATTAGGGGATTTAAAATGCTTTAACAATGCCTTAGCCCTTATCACAGAAACATCAGGCAAACTCGATACTAAGTATTCTTGTTTTTCTTCTATGGTTTTTGGAACCTTCTTGTTTCTTAAAACAATCTCTCTTTTTTCTAGAAGTTGTTCCCTTCTTGCAATCCAATAAATTACACCAGCAGTATCAGCTATGTCTCTTGTCCATATTATTGGAATTGACATATCAACAGTTATTGCTGCCAAAGCTCCTCTAATTATATTGGGTTGGAGAACTCCATACAGAGACTCTTCTCCTTCTATTATTAGAATTGGTTTTTCAAAATTTTCTTTCATTGAATTTAGCTGCTTAAATAGACGTTTGTCGGTTATGCTCTGGATAAAATCATTTACAAGTTTTCTCTCTATAACAACTCTATCAGAAACAACAAAATCACCGTAAAGCAGCATCTTCTTTTGAATATCGCATTCATATTGCTTGAAGTATTCTGTTATCCCGCTGTTATCTTCTCTGGTATCTACAAAAATAAGAACTTCGTTCATCAGTTATACTTAGTCTTCAAAAGTTATAAATTTAAATAGTGATTTTTCTGTAATGGCTTAGACAAAGGGTTTAAATTTTTAATTTCTCTAATAATTTAACATACAAAGGTGAAATAATGAAAAAAATCTTGTTTTTAGGAGCTGGTTCACCGACAGATCCTAACTTTGAAAATATTCCTGGCATAAAATATATGCAAGTGGAAAAAGGAATAATAATTACTAAACCGACAGTAATAGAATCATGTCATGGCTGTCCTGATTTAATGACTAAATATAGTGAACAAATGCAAGACATTGTGGAATGTGGAAATAGAGTTGTGGGTGTATTAGAAGGCGGGTTATATTTTGCTTTACCAAGTATACAAGCAACTCAAGTTACTTTTCCTATAATCTCTTGTCCATTAGATTTTCCTTCTTATCAAGCATTTATGGTTCCTTCTGGCATTGCTGCTATTGCTAGTGTAGGTTTCGAAAGAAAAAAAATAAAAAATGAATATTTTACTAAACAAAGAGGTAAAGCACTTCATGTTGCTGAAAAAATCCTTGATTTAGAAGAAGATGCTGTAGCTCTTAAAGGTGAAGGAAACTTAGAAAACTTAGAAAGGAAATTAAATGACTTTAGAATAAAAACATCAGATGAAAGCAAATTAATACTTACTTACAAAAGGTGTCCTATAGAAATAGAAAGAGATGATATTCAAATTTGGGCTAACTCTTCGTTAGACGTTTCTAGTGTAATAAGTGTAAAGAAATCAGAAGAAAAAATATCAAGAGCACCCTTTACTGTTCAAGTGAGAGGAGATGAAAACCTTGCAATCTATGCTGCAAAGATTCTTTCATTAAGAAATGCAGATATTAGAGAAAAGTTAAAAGAAATGGAAAGAAAGAAAAGAAAAAGTTATAATGAAAGGAATATTATTGAGGAAATTGGTGATATTAAATGGGAAGCGTAAAAGATTTGACAATAACGGAATCTGCTTATGAAAATCGACCAGGTTTAGGACATTTTGTTTTTTCTGACAGATACAGTGTTTTTGATTGGGGAAAAATGCCGGACAGTATAGTGAAAAAAGGGAAAGCACTTGCTGTTATGGCTGCCTTTAATTTTGAAAAACTAGAAGATATTGGAGTGAAAATACATTACAGAGGATTAGTTACACCTCAAGGAAAAGTAATAAATTTTTCTGATTTAAAAGAGGGAAGTAATGGTTCAAACATGATGCAAATTGATATGGGTGTTGTATATTGTCCTGTTGCAAGACAGATTATGGGAGACGATGGAAATCCTAGAGTAGAGTATGATTATTCTTTTTTTGAAAAAAACAGAGGAAAATTAAATAATTACTTACTTGGTTTTGAGATAATATTTAGAAATGCTCTACCAAAGGGAAGCTCTGTTTTTAAGAAAATAGCAAGAGCCAAGAAAATTAAAGATGCTGAGGAAAGAGAACAGACATTGCAAACCATATATCAAAAACTCGGGTTAAAATCTGAACCAAAACCAGGAGACATGCTTCCAAAACCTGTAATAAACTTTACAACAAAACTTGAACCTGGTGATAGAAGTTTAAATTGGATAGAGGCATATGAAATTTCTGGATTACCAATAAATGATTTTATGAAAGTAGCTCCTACAACTTTAAAGGTAAATGATGTCATAACAGAGCAAGCAAAAAAAACAGGGTTTGTTCATTGTGATGGAAAAGTTGAAATGTTGTTTAATAATGATCTAGTTGTTGCTGATGTTATAGGAACATTAGACGAAAACAGATTCGGATTTAGAGGTGAGCAAGTAAGCAAAGAAGTCATGAGACAATGGTACGAGAAAAACCAGCCAGAATTTCGAACTGCTTGTGATGAATGGAAAAAGACAGGGAAAGGATGGCAGGAAAGATGTCCTGTAAAACCAATACATCTAAAACCAACAATCAGTTCTTTAGTTTCTCAAATGTACATGTCAGCATGTAACCAATACACTGAAAGGAACGTATTCGATGTCCCACCATTAGAAGAAGTGATGGATTCTATTAGAGCTCATAGGTGAATTCATGGTTGATATTGTAATAAAAAAGAAAACACTACCTAAAAGAAGATTTCCTAAAGGTTATAAAGTTGACCCCTCAACACTTACTGCAGGAAGATATGGAACATTAGAGACTGTAAAGATATGGGGTGATGAAAGAATTTTTGAATACAGCTTGCGGGCTCAAGGACAATCTTCCTTGACTATGTCAAGACTTTACCCTCCAATTATTGCTCGTAATTTAGCAAAAGAAATTGCAGAAAAAGCAAACCTCAAACATATTAATCCTAATAGAATACGAGAATTGGAAGAACAGACTGGACATGATGTTATTGCCATAAACACTGCTTTAGAAGAGATTTTAAGCCCAGAAGCAAGACCACATGTCAACAAAGCAAAAACAAGTGCAGATACAACACAACCTGCAAGAGTTCTACAAATAGAAGATTCATTAGAAGTTGTTGCTGATTCTATTGAGAACTTGAGAGACATAGTTCTGGAAAAAGCTGTTGAATGGATTGATGTTCCCCATATGGACACAACACATTTATATGATGCACTACCAACTGTTGCTGGAAGACCTTTTGCCCATTATGGAGAAATGCTTCAGTCTGACCTTAATTTCCTGAAATTTGTATATGATAACTCATTGATGTGTAAGTGGGGAGATGCAACAGGTTGTCATCATTCTGCAACTGCTTTAGGCATTGACGGAATGAAACTACAGGAAGAATACTGTAAAGATTTGGGATTAAAGTTCATGGACGCTCCTGCTCAAATTCCTGGATTAGAATTTGAAGCAGATGTTTTTTACGTTATGGCAAGAACAGGAGAAACGATGAATAATATTGCAAAATACATTGCATGGGGAAAAAGTGATGATGTAAACATTTTTTTCAATGCAGATCCTCGAAAGAGAAAAGGATCTTCCGCAATGCCTCATAAAGATCTAAAAGGTGGAAACCCAACAGCGGAAGAGCAGGATATGTCTGTAAGAAATTACGTTATGGGAAATATGGTTACAGCTTTGGCAAATTGCGAACTTCCTTATGCCAGAAATCTAGCAGCATCGTCAAACAGCAGGATTAATCTTGAGTATGGATTTAAATATTTTGATCATGGTATAAGGAGACTTGCAAATGCTGTATTTTGGACAGGATTAAATGAAGATAGATGTAGAGAAAGAGTTAAAAGAAGCTTTGGTGTTGTTACATCACAGCAAGTTATGACATATCTAACTGACCCAAGGAGAGTTTCAAAACCAATGTCGAGAAGTGAGGCTCATAATCTCATGGGAAAACTTGCAACAGAAGCATGGAACAGCAAAACTCAGTTTATTGATGTTCTTTTAAAAAATGAAAAAGTAAAGAGTAGAATTGAGGAAAAAGTATTAAGAAAGATAACTGACCCATTTGAATACGTAGGTCAGAGCAAAAAAATTATCACGACTGTCTTTAATAAATACCATAAGAAAAAAACTTTAGAAGATTAGAAATACAGTTATATTTAAATAATCTCATTTTTTAAAACTAATTATTGCCCAGAAGGAAGTTCAGACATCAGATTTCAAGTCTTCGGACATGATTTCAGCATGCCGTCTTGTACGGTTTTCAAAGAAGTCTGAACCTTGAACTGGGCAATTTTTCTTTTAGAAATTGAATTATATTATTTATAATTACAATTCTAAACTAAAATCTCAATTTTAATCTCATTTTTCTTAAATAAAAAATTTTAAAATAAAAATTCGTCTTTCAGAAAAAATAATTGATTTTCTTTGGTAAAATAAAGAAAATAATGAGGTTTTTATTTTGTCTTAAAATTAAGAAAATTTATCAAAAAACTTTTAGTATCATTTTTTCTATTTTTTTCTTAGTAATATCGATGATTGAGAATAGTATCATTCCTGAAAATCTTCTGAAATCTCATGAGATTCCTCTTTATTCTCAGGTAATGGTGAGATTGAATAAAAACTTGTTCCGTCTTTTTCCTGTTTTTCAACATGCCCTTTTTCTCGCAGTGACTTGAGTTTCCTAAAGAGAGTAGCTCTAGAACATATGTTTTTTTTCAAAACCTCTTCTTCCAAGTCTTTTGTTTCAATCGGACCCTTATCTCTTATGAGACTGAGAATGAGTGAGTCGCCAATCTTTTCTACAGTTTTACTTAGTCGTTTCTTAGTTTCTCCGTCTTTAGTAGCATGAATCTCAGTCTCTATTTCAAATCTGATATTCCTAAGTAGCCTTATTATTTTGTTCTCATAAGACTCTAACTGAACTTTCAAGGCTTCCTGCTCTTCTATTTGCTTGCTTATTCCATCTTGTATTACTAATATATTGTCTTTGTAAGTGTCTATTTTTTTGTCTAAGGCTATGAAGCACTGGCCCACAGCTGTTGATAATTTGTCGAATTTTTTTTCCAAATCTCCTGTAGATTGCTCTAGTATCAAGCTTTTCTGATCCAAAGCAATTTTTTCATCTTTTTTCTTTCCTCCCCCAAAAAGTCTGACAAAAAGTCCAGGCTTATTTTGTTCCATTGCTTTTCTGATTTGCTCAGAAATTAATTCTGAATGTTCGATAGATTGTTTTTTCATTAATTCTGGGATGGTTTGATTTACTTGTTCTATTAGTTTAGAGGATTGTGATGATAATTGATTAGAAATCACACCTTCTATTTCAGGTAAGGTTTTTTCTATTATTTTAGTGGTTTGTGAAGGAATTGATTGTTCTACTACATTTCTGACCTGTTTAGAAATTAGCTCTAGCTGCTTAGTAGATTGCTCTGAAATCAAAGTTTCTATTTCAGGGATGGATTTTTCTAATAATTGCTGTTGTTTGATAGCTTGATCTTTCATTAATTCTGGGATGGTTTGATTGACTTGTTCTATTAGTTTAGAGGATTGTGATGATAATTGTTCGGCAATTGCTCGCTCTATTTCTGGAACAGATTTTTCCAACAGTTTATCCGATTGGTTTCTTATTACTTCAGGTATTATCTCTTCTATTAGTTGAGACTGCTTAGTAGATTGTTCTTCTATTAATTGTGCATATTGTTCGACAATTGTTTTTTTCACTGATTCTTTTAGTCGTTTAGAAATTAGCTCCGACTGCTTAGTAGATTGCTCTGAAATTGTTTTCTCTATTTCTGGTATGGCTTGTTCTAATATTTCAGATGATTGCGAAGGAATAGTTTTTTCTATTACTTGTGTGAGTCGTTTAGAAATTAATTGCTCTATTTCTGGTATAGCTTCTTCTATTGTCGAGATTGATTGCGAAGGAACTGATTGCTCTATTACATTTTTGACTCGTTTAGAAATTAATTCTGATTGTTTGATAGCTTGTTCTTTCATTAATTCTGGGATAGTTTGATTGAATTGTTCTATTAGTTTAGAGGATTGTGATGATAATTGATTAGAAATCACACCTTCTATTTCAGGTAAGGTTTTTTCTATTATTTTAGTGGTTTGTGAAGGAATTGATTGTTCTACTACATTTCTGACCTGTTTAGAAATTAGCTCTGATTGTTTGTTAGATTGTTCGGCAATTGCTTGTTCTATTTCTGGAATAGCTTGTTTTAATAATTGCTGTTGTTTGATAGATTGTTTTTTCATTAACTGCACTATTAATTGTTTTGGGATTACCTGTTCTTTTTCTTGAGGAATTTGTTTAGGAACTATTTTTTTACTTTTTTTCTTCTTTTCGATGCTAGGTTCCTTTGTTTTTCTTTTGAGTTTCTTTTTTCTAGGTTCTTTAATTTTCTTTATTTTTTTAGGTTTAATCTTCAGCTTCTCAATTTTAACTTTCTCGATTTTTTTAGGCTTGATCTTTATTTTTGGTTCTTCAATTTTTTTAACTTTTATATCTGGAATTTCAAGTTCTTTAACTTCTTTCCTAACTTCAATCTTCTCCTCAGGCTCAGGTTTGATTTCTACTTTTTCTTCAACCTTTGTTTCTTTTTTAAATACGTCCTCGTCTTCTTTCTTTTCAAAAAGGTCTCTAATTTCTTCCATTTTTTTCTTGATTTCTTTAACCTCAGATTCCTCTTCTTTTTCTTTAGACTCTTTTTTCTCTTCATCCTTCTCCCAGAATTTAAGCTTTACCATTTTATCGCTTTTTCTTTTTCTTTTTTCTCGAATATTTTAATTGAGCCTTTCTAGACTTACCAAGTATTTTTCCCATATTATTTTTATAGCAGTGGACTATTAATAAATGTTAATTAAGTAAAGTCATCAATGCTTTGTTGTTTTTTCTCACCTTTGTTCTGCATTTCCCTTAGAATTGATTTCATTTTCTTCTCTCTTCTGTGAGCAGTCCAGAAATAGCCTTCGTCTCTTGTTCCTCGAGTTAAGAGAAATATTATTTTTCCGACTTTGGTTCTTCCAACCCTTCCCCTTCTCTGGATTGTTCTTATCTCAGAGGGAACAGAATCATAGAAAATTGCAATGTCTGCAGAAGGTATGTGAAGACCTTCTTCTCCAATAGGGCTTGTGATTAGACAATTGTAGTATCCTGCATTAAAATCCTTGATAACATTTATTTGCTCTTTTTGTTTTAATCCTCTTTCTCCGGCCTGGCCGATTAAAATAACAGGCCTACAGATCTCCTGGATTAAACCATGAATATGATGAATGTTATCCCTGAAATGAGAGAAAACAATTATTTTCACATTTTTATTTTCCTCAAATTCTCTTTTCAGAACTTCTCTTAATCCTGTTATTTTTGGATGCTCCTCTCCTTCTTCAAGAGTTTTCATTGCTTTAATAAAATTATTATCAACCAAAACTCTCTTGTCTGACTTTGTTTTTTTTTCTTTAACTTTTTCCAAATAAATTTTAGCAGCCTCAACACTTTGGGTTTCTAAAAGTTCTAAAACATGCCAGATCTTAATTGCTTCAACAATCAGAGAAACCAAGTAAAACATGTAAGGTTTTCTCTGAGTTGTAATTTGTTTGCTTACTGTTTTCTGGGCTTGTAACAATTCTCTTTTGGTTTTAATAAAGAGATTGTATTTTTTTAATTTTTCCAGTCTTTCCTTTAGAGCAGTTTTCAATAATATCTGAGCATTCTCCAAGTTCTCAGGTAAATTTACTTTCACAATTTCTGTATCAATTCCTTTAATATAGGGCTTAACATCACTATCAAGCTCTGTTCTTATTTCAACAGAATCAATAAAAAGATTTTTACATATTTGTTCTATTTTTGCTCTCTCGCTTCCAGGAGAGGCTGTTAATCCTAAAATTCTAGGATGCTTTGCTTCTTTCATGTAGATCTTTGCAACAAAGGGATAAGAATATCTTTTAACAGCACGGTGAACTTCATCCACAATCAACAAGCTGAAATTGGACAAATCCAAAGTTCCACTTTTTAAATCATGGTCTATGGTTTGCGGAGTTGCGCTTATGATTTTTGCTTGCTTGTACAATTCGTATCTTTTTCCAGGAGCAATTTTTCCTGTTAAGAGTATTATTTCGTTTTCAGGAATATCCATGCATTCTCGAAAAGTTTTTTGATGTTGAGCGCATAAAGGACGAGTTGGTGCTGTTATTAATACTTTCGAATCTGGATATTTTTCCAGTCTATGAGCTGCTAAAAGAATGGCTAGAGTTGTCTTCCCTAAACCTGTAGGAAGAACGCAAAGAGTATTTCTTTTAGAGGAAGTGTTTAAAATAGCTTCTTGATATGCTCTGGATTCTATAGCATTAGGTTTTATTAAAGGATGTTCAATAAAAGACATAAGAATAATTAGTTTAGAAATTTAAGTAGTTTTTTCTTTCAAAGACACTGGAGACTCTCCTGCATGCCAGCTCTGTCTTGGTTTAACTTGAACATTGAAAATCCTCTCGGAATTGTCATCCAATATTAAAGCTGCACCTCTCGATTTTGGAAGATCTTGTAACAATTTTCTTATATCAGATAAAAGATAAGTTTGCATTATAGCAGCTAAAGAATCGACATCTGGCTTAGCAGTCAGTCTATGAGCTATGACCAAGTCTGCCTGAGACATTGCATCTTCGTGAATCTTGTTTGGTCTTTGTGTTATTAGAACTAGACTTATTCCAGGCTGTCTTCCTTGTCTTAACAGAGTTAGCAAGTCATTGGTGGCTGCTGTTTTTCCTTCTGATGGTAAGTAGGTATGGCATTCGTCTATTGTTATCCAAGTCATGGGAACTCCTTTAGCAAATTCCCCTCCCATTAATGAAATTTCCTCTTCTCTTCTAGCAGATGTTCTTGCCTGATAAATCTCTCTGCAAAGAATTCCTATCATCAAACTTCTAACATTTATTTCTTGTAGAGAAACATCTAAAACAGTCACTTTGCCTGGTTCAAGGAATTTTTCTATATGTACTGCCTCTTGAGAAAAAATGCCCCATCCTCTAGCTGATAAAAATCTATTTTCTAAAGATAATTTTTCTTTCTCATCAGATCTCTTATCATTTTCAATTTCATTAATTATATCATCTATAGAGTAATCCTTTCCTTTTAGTCTTCTTAATACTCTTTCTAATAAGATTCCTAATGGTTCATAAAGGTTTATGTTAAAAGTCAGAGCCCAGTCTGCAGACGATAATTCAGATGGCTTTATTGCAAAAACTCCGTCATAAGAAATATCGTATTTTTCATAATATGGTTTTATTCCAAGTGGTATAATAATTTTTACATCAAAGCCTTTTGGTTTTAATCCCCATTCTGTTAATTGCATTAATTGTCTATCGTTTGGATTTTTCATTGACCAGAAAATTCCCATTGTATCAATCAATAAACATGATAAGTTCTGTCTTACATTGTCTGGTAGTTTTGTTATTTCCTCTGCAATAACTGCTGATGAATAGGATTTTCCCGAACCTCTTTTACCAACAATAAGAATAACATGGGGTCTTAGAACATCCATTAAAATTGGATTTGTTAAATGATAATTAAAACCTTTTCCAACAATATGTTTTCCTAAAAATACAGTAGCTTTTTTATCATAGACTACAAAGTCTTCTGGCTCTCTTCCTATTACTATGTCCTCAACTACCATGAAAAGAATTTAGTAAAAGTGATTTATATAAACAAACCAATGAAAGCTACAACAGTTACTAATAACCATATCTTCAGGTTCCAAGCCATGATCTTAGAACCGTCCATTGGTGGTATTGGTAGTAAGTTAAAAAATGCAAGCAAAAAAGATATGCTAGCTGTTAATGTAAATAATTGAAAGGGAAAGAAAAAATTCAGTAAAAGTAAAGAAATAGCTAGTATTATGTTGATTAAGGGTCCTGCTAGGCTTATTAATGCATATTTCTTTCTTGTTAAATGTGCTACTCTAAAGGCAAATCCCTTCTTAAAAGGGGATATTCGAACTGCTCCTGGAGCAGCAAATACTATTGCTCCTGGGATTAAAGCTGTTACTAAGCCTAATAATAGTCCTAAAGACCACATTTTGTATTCAGCATCAAATCCATAATGCTGTGCGAGAAATTTATGAGACAACTCATGAGACAAGAAAACAACTATTATTACAAACAAAGTTATTGGTATTAATAAATAATCAAATGAACTAAAGATAAAGGCTAAAGCAAAAACTGATATTATCAAGTCTCTTATCTCATTTTTTGTAAACATAGAAATAATTGCTTGTTAAAAAGATATATTATTAACTATTGAGAATTCTCAGAAAATCTCTTTTTGACTCTTCTATAAGCTTGTGCTCGCGATATATTTTCCTTTTCCATTACTTCTTTTACTAAATCTTTTAATTTACCATAGATTTTCTTTCTGGATGATTTTTCAGATTTCTTATTTTCTTCTAAAAATATTTGTTGGGTTTGTTCAGGTATTTGAGATTTCTCATTATCTGAAATTGTCACGGGTTCTTCTGGTTTAACTAATTGAGATTTCTCATTTGAAGATGTCTCATTTAAAAATTCATTTATTTTTTCTATATGTTCTTGCATTTCTTGTTTAAATTTTTTCCAATGATCTTCCATTATAGAAATTAGTTTAACCTGCCTTTAAATTTTTCTATTACCCTCTGATTTCTTATGGAACATGATTTTTTTCAAAAAAATTATGGAAAAATTCACTAAAGTATTCTTTTCTGTATATAAATATTTTTAAATTAAGGTATCCATCTATGTTAATCAAAGCTGTTTAGCAGATCTGCTATCCTGATGTGTTTACATGAAAAAAAAGAATAATGTTAAACAAAAGATTATAAGAATTCTTAAAAAACACCCAGAGGGTCTTACAACTGTAGAGATTGCTGAAAAAATTAAGATGAGCAGACATGCTGTTACCAAGTATATTTACCAGCTTCTAGGAGAAGGTTTGATCTTTCAGAGAGAGGTTGGAACAGCCAAATTATGTTACCTAAAAGGGAGGAGAAAACATGGTAGAAAATAACTTTAGAAAAAGAATAATAAAAAATTTGGAAAAACATCCTGAAGGCTTAACCATACTTAGCATAGCTGAAAACACTGGAATTAATAGAATCACTGTGTCCAAGTATGTTTTTGGCCTAGTTTCTGAGGGTTTGATCTCTCAGAGGAGGATAGGACCTGCAAAATTATGCTATTTAAGATGAGAAAATGAAATCGCTGTCAGAGAAAACAACAAATATAATGATTTTCTTAGTGATCCTTATAGTTTTTATTCTAGTTTTAAAACAAGCTGAAATTGTAATGGCCCAGAACGAATCTAACATAACTGGATATGTGTTATCTAATATTACAAGCAATATATCTGAAAATTTCACTTTGAGAAATGAGAATTTTTCTAATTTAACTGAAAATATAACTATTATAGAAATAATTAATATAACTTTAAATGATAGTGCTAATGAAAGTTTAGAAAATATTACAAGCAATGAAACTGTAATTCCAAATGAGACATCTAATGAGACATCTCAAGAAAACTTCACATTAAATGAAACTTTAGAAGAAAATAAAACTAATGAAACATCTATAGAGCCAGAAATTCCTCAAGAACCTATTTTTAATATTAATCTAGATTGTTCTGAAAAAATAACAAGAGGAGAAACTATAATACTGAGAGCAAGTGTGATTAACTTTGGATCTTCAACAGCTAAAAATGTTGTTCTCATTTGGAAAATACCAGATGGTTTTGAAATAGTTTCTGAGAATGATAGAGAATTCTGCGGAATTTTAGAGCAAAATGATGTTTGTATGTCAGAAATTAGTGTTAAGACCGATGTTTCAACAGTTCTTGGATTAAATGAAATTAAGATTGTGGTGAGTTATGAAATTTAAAAATAAATCAGGGCAAAGCCAGTTATTGATTCCTATAATCATAATTCTAGGATCTGTCTTAGCACTTGCTGCAAACACTACAATGAATGCTACTAATTCTACCATAACAGGAGATTTTATAGGAATACCTCAGACAATTGAAGAGAGCTTTCCTATAGAAGTGTGGGCCAATACCTCAATAAATTTTGAAATCGGTGAAAATCTAGTTAGAGCCACTCTAATTCTAGATAATGGAGATTTGCTTGAGAATCAGCAAATAGACTTTTACTTGAATAATACTCTTCTTGGCTCTGGTTTAACTAATTCTGAAGGTTTTGTTGATTTTCCTGTTTCTGAGAAAGGTATTTTAAAAGCTGTTTTTAATGGCGATTCATCATTATTCTTTAATCCATCTGAGACTGAGATTGATTGGATAACTGGAATTACTGAAGAAGTAACACAAAATAAAACAAATATGACAGAAGAAATAAATGAGACTATTGAATCTGAAGAAGTAAGGTTTTATAGAAGGTTAGATTGTGACAAATGTGGCCAGCACAAGGCTCCTCCCTTAACTAATATTAACATGAGCATTTGGATTTCTAATGAAACAGGGGGTTTGACAGATTATTATCCTGTAGAATGGACAATTGTTAATAGTAATGGTGGATTGATAAGTGATTACAATGAAAGTTATAAAAAGATAGAATTTGATGAGCCTTCTGCTTGGTATACAGTAGAAAGCCCCCAAAGGACACTTCCCCCAACAAAGTATTATTTCTTTTCTGAATTTTCTGGAATAAGAGGTGATGATTGGCTTGTGATAGTATCTGACCCTCCTGGTAATCTGTGGTGCGGAGGAGGAAGCTCTGGAACATGCCCAATTACTGATACCAGCTGTTCAGCAGGAGCAGGAGAAACATGTGATTATCCAACATGTAATTGTGTTGTTAGTTCAACTCAAACAATAGATGATAATATTCAGTACAATTTCAAATCATTGTACATTATATCAGGAGTAACTGTTACAATAGCCAATAATGCAAGTGGAGGTGCTGGAGGAGGAAGTTGTGGGACTAATTGTATTGGTCTTCCAGGATCAGCGGGAAATGCAGGAAAATGGCTTTACGGTGGAACAAGTGGACAAGGTGGATGGGGTGGAGATAGTGGAAGTAATAATGGAGGAGGTGGAGGAGCTGAGGCAATTAGTTCGGGCGGTGGAGGTGGAGGAGGTGGAGGAGCTGGTGGCATTACATCGGGTGGAAGTGGTTCAGTTGGAGGTGGTGGAGGAGGTTATGTTGTTTTCAATGTAACTGATTTTTTAAATATTACTGGAATAATAACTGCAGGTGGTGGTGCTACTAGCAAGGGTGGTAGTGGAGGGAATAGTGCCTCAACTGGAGTAATTTGTGGCGGTGGCGGTGGCGGTGGCGGTGGAGGAGGAGGTGGTGGTGTTTCTTTGATTTCATCCACAGTTAATGTTTCTGGTACAGTAAATGCAAAGGGAGGGTCGGGTGGCCAAGGGGGGAACGGCGGAATTTGTAGTGACCCTTCTAGCACAGACGGAGAAGGTGGAGAAGGTGGAGATGGTGGAGATGGTGGCTTTGTCAACATTTCTGCAACTTTTTATTATAAAACAGGAACAATAGATGTATTAGGAGGAATTGGTGGGAGTGGTGGTGTCGGTGAACCTGGTGGAGGTAATGGAAATAGTGGAAGTGATGGAACTGTTGCAATTTTAATAGCAACTCCTCAAACCCCTGCAAACGGAAACTCTTCAACACAAACAACCCGAGATCTGAACTTTACTGTAAATTTTACAGGAACTAATACAGGACCTAACTCGTCTTATCCTGTAACTGTTCTCATGGATGGTGCTGTAGAATGCAACTTTCCTTCATATTCAAATGGAACTTTACAGAATTGTACTGTTACTGGTTTGAGCCTTGGAAATCATAACTGGTCTGTTAATGGATCAGCAACAAATTCTGTTAATTATACTGTTTATACTAAGTCCGATACATGGCAATTCACAACATCTGAAACAACACCACCGACCTTTAATAACAATAACTCTAACACAAGTTCAATAAATTCAGGAGAACCTGTTTTAATATATGCTAACTGGTCTGATAATTATGGTTTAGGTTATGCTTGGTTATCAACAAATGAAACAGGTGCTTGGTTCAATTATACAGACGGAACTTACGGTTCTCCAATAGATATTAATCTAACAGCGGGTCAGACATGGTCTAATTTCACGTGGGACAATGATACGTTTGCATCTGGAGCGGTTGCTTGGAAGATATATGCTAATGATTCTTTTGGCAATGAGAATGTTACTGGCGAGATGACATTTAGCGTTAGTGACAACATTGCTCCAAATTATTCTAATAATCAGACCAATACGACTATTTTTGGACAGCCATGTAATTTCACTTTAAATTGGACTGATTACGGTGTTTTGGCAGGATACATATTCTCCACTAACAACAGTGGGACATGGGTTAATGCTTCTTATGTTAGTTTCACAGGTTTAACAAATACTTCTTGGAATGTTACAACTCTGAATTCTACTGTTGGAACTGTTGTTGGATGGTGTTTCTATGCAAATGACACTTCTGGCAATATGAATGGGACTAGTTGTCAGGCTGGGAATGAATTTATATTGACAACAAATGATGAAACATCTCCAAATTATTCTAATAATCAGACCAATACGACTATTTTTGGACAGCCATGTAATTTCACTTTAAATTGGACTGATTACGGTGTTTTGGCAGGATACATATTCTCCACTAACAACAGTGGGACATGGGTTAATGCTTCTTATGTTAGTTTCACAGGTTTAACAAATACTTCTTGGAATGTTACAACTCTGAATTCTACTGTTGGAACTGTTGTTGGATGGTGTTTCTATGCAAATGACACTTCTGGCAATATGAATGGGACTAGTTGTCAGGCTGGGAATGAATTTATTATAGTTATTGATCCTATGGAGCTAATACCAAGTTCAATCAATAAAGCTTATAGAATTAATGATACGACTCAAGATAACTGGGACGCTGCAACAGAGTTCACAGAGAATGAATATGATAAGGTCAATGTAAGTGATGATAGCAGGATGGCAACATATAGCAACAGAAATGGTGTTGGTGAAACCGAAACATATAGTTATCAAAAATATGTTTTTAATTTGTCTCAATTTGATTTTAATAGCATAACTAAACTAAGTTTTTGTCATGAAGGATATCATCTTACAACAGGAGATAGTGGCGGTGCTACATTGTACTACTATAATGTATCAGATTCTAGTTGGAATGCTGATGCAGGTAAAGTAAATAATACTGAAACAACAAACTGTACAGTTCTTACAGGCTCGCAGGTGGATGATGTTATAAATGAAACAGATAGTACTGCACAATTTGGAATAGAGGGAACAACGTTTTTTGTAGATGATTTTACAGAAACAACTGTTTATACTGATTTTGTAAATTTGACTGTAGATACAACTCTCTATCCAGCATACTTTGATAACTCAACTAATTCAACATTAGCTGGAACTCCTGTTGAATTTAGACTGAGATGGAATGATGCTATAGGATTGTCTGGGTTCATATTATCATTAGACAATTGTACTGGCAGTTTTGTGAATCAGACCCCCTCTGGTGGAAGCAGTGAATGGGTATCTTTGACGGGAACCCAGAACTGGACTAACTATTCATCCACGTCTGCAGTTTATGTTATCAATGATACTGGTGGATGTACAGTTAAGTGGAAGGTTTATGCCAATAATACTAACAATAGGTGGAACACTTCTCTGGAGTATGTGTTCAATACTCAAGTAATACCTACTTATTCTAAAAATGGAACCAATACAACTATTGCTGGTCAACCAGTTAAATTCTATATTCAATACAATGATACTGGAGGTTTAGAACCTAATGGAGGATGGATATTCTCCACCAACAATACTGGAGAATGGGATAATTCTTCATACACATCATGGAGTTCCACACCTGAGTGGGCAAACAATACCACCATATTAAATAATACTGCTGGGTTGGTAATTGGTTATAGGTGGTATGCCAATGATACTTATGGGTTGAGAAATGACACTCCCATATTTACTCTGGTTACTCTTCCCGTTTATTGTGATGTATCAATACAAAGTGTTCCTTACCTAATTAATGATAATAACACTTATTATTGTTTGGCCAAAGATTTTTATGTTCCGGGACAAAATGCTATAAACTTTACTAATCCTACTGAGAATTCTACCCTAGACTGTATTCACTATAATTTGAACAGCAACAATACTGTTAGTACCTATGGTGTTTTCTCAAATGGCGCTAATATAAAAAATAATATCATCAAGAATTGTAATATCACTAATTTCGATTATGGAATTTTTCCTGTTGGTAATGATAACCTAACAATAAGTAATGTAACGGTTATTAATAGTACTAATGGTATATTTTTGCAGTCTACTACAAACACTACAATAATTAATGTGACTGTTAATAATAGTGGTAATGATGGTATTTTTATTTTTAGTGGTGAAAACAACACGATAAATAATGTAACAGTTAGTAATAATGGTGATGATGGTATTTCAATATCTTCTAATAACAACACTGTCAAAAATTCAATTATACAAAATAATTCAGGATCTGGAATTGAAATAATAGGTGTTCAATATCAAAAAATATACAATAATTTCTTCAACAATACAATCAATTACAATCTTACTGGAACTATTTATAGCAATTTCTGGAACGCCACCAAACAAACAGGAAACAACATCTATGATTCGGATAATCAATACATAGGAGGTAACTACTGGACAGACCCCGATGGAAACTACTCTGATACTTGTGATGACAATGATAAGGATGGTTTTTGTGACACCCCCTATATCATTGATCCAGGTCAGACAGGAAATAACACAGACTATTTGCCTTTAAGTGATGAATACGATGGAAATACACCAACATATTCAGACAATTCTACTAACTCAACAACATCAGGAGATCCTGTTGAATTCAGTTTGAAATGGACAGATGACAACATCTTGTATGGCTATATATTCAGCATACAAAATGGAACAGGAGTTAGTTGGTGGAATGATACTCTAAAATCATTTTTATTTGATACTACCACATATCAAAGAAGACCAAGCACATTCTCAGACCCGAGTCTTATTTGTAATAATGAAGACCAAGCTTATGATTATGATTCGAATTTTGCAGATTGTAACCCAGGAAATGGAGCTGACTCATCAACAGTTTGGTATAACAATACATCACAGAGTTATTTAGGACCAATAATCAATGCTAAATTCGGTATTTATTGGAACTGTACAGGAACTTTTGCTGATGATTATTATTGGATAGAATATGGTTTTGCATCAACTCCTGGCGATTGTTCTTCAGTCTCAACATGGTATTCAGTTGCTAATTATTCAACAGATGTATGTCCTTTTGGTTTTAATTGGGACAATGTTACAAATTCGAGTTTAACATGGACACAAGTAAACAACACATGTTGGAGATTCAGACAAGAAAGAAATTCAGGAGATGATTTAACAACCGTATATATAGACGCGTTCCATGTTGATGTTGAATACAATATAACCACAAGTTCTTGGAGCAATGAAACTTATGTTATTAATGATACTGACAATACAACAATAAAGTGGTGTGTATATGCCAATGATAGTAATAATAACATGAATGCTACTAGTTGTGAATCAGGCAATGAATTCAGTTTTACTGCTAACAAACCATATGGTATATTGGCTGTTAATCTCTCAGACCCGTATCCAGTCATATACAACAATTCAGATCCTTTGGAAGTTCAACAATACAACACTTTCTGGGTCAATGCAACCATTGAATGTTTGGGTGGAGATTATTGTGGTGAAGTGGAGGGGGTTGTTAGGCACATGCTAAACAATTCAACAACAGTGGAGTTGGTGCCAAATTCAACTCATAAGGCTTATAGAATTAATGATACGACTCAAGATAACTGGGACGCTGCAACAGAGTTCACAGAGAATGAATATAACAAAACCAACATAAGTGATGATAGCAGGATGGCAACATATAGCAACGATACAGATGGTGTTGAAACTAATGTATATAGTTACCAAAAATATACTTTTAATTTGTCCAAATTAAACCCGGGGAGCATATATCAACTAAAATTCTGTCATGAAGGGTATGAACTTATATTAGGAGACTTTGGGGAAACAGATTTGTATTATTACAATGTGTCAGATTCTAGTTGGAATGATGATGCAGATAAAGTAAATAATACTGAAACAACGAACTGTACAGTTCTTACAGGCTCGCAGGTGGATGATGTTATAAATTCAACAGATAAAATTGTCCAATTCGGAATAAGGGGACTGGCTACATATAGCAGCACTACTACTAATACAACTGTTTATACTGATTTTGTGAATTTGACTGTAAGCTATGGTATGGTTGACATAAGCACAACAGAAGGTGATACACCGTTTTATGTTGTAGAAGAGCCTCTTGAAAAATGGGTGAATGAAGAAAACTTAGGCTTGGAATCAGATTCCGTAACCAAATCAACAATTTCAGACGAACCATACCTCTGCGACAGAAGAAGCCTGTCAAGTGTTACTTATTGCAACCCAGATGGATCAAGAACAGATGAAATATACTTGAGTTTTATAAATTATTATAATGGAACAGAATTTTTGCCAATAAACACAACAATATCAGCATCAGATGATGTTCTTTATGATTACATGGTCAAAGAGGGGTTGTATGAAGTTTATTTCAAAGAAGATTCTAGAATGGCTAAAACTATTAAATTCTGGCACGACTCTTCAAGAGCAGGAGACAAATCACAGAAAGTTGGTTACAACACTTTCCAGCCCATATCCTTGAACTACAGGAACAGGTTAAACCAGTCACAAGAAATTAGTGTTGCTCAAAATGTAAAAGGGACACCAAAGGAGAACGAGTTTATCTATCCAGAAATCTTTGGTCCTGGTTTTAATTTATCTTACTACTATTATCCAACATACTTCAAAGAGCTCTTAAAATTAGAGAGCAGTAATATTTTACCAAAACCTGAAACTCATATAATCTCTGGTGGAAATGTCACTCTGGATCTGGATGTTGTGTTTGACCATTCAAGTAATGTTGATGTTTATGTTGATAATAAACCGTGGGACAAAAAAACAACTTATACGAGCTTTGGCCCAATAGAATTCAGGACAAAAAATAATAAAACAATTTTCTATTTTTCAAAAGCTCATGCATATGATTCAAACACAACCCTGTTGAATATTATTCCATTGGAATATCAACTCAAAAAAGCAAGTAATGAGTTATACATTACAGTTAAAACGCCTTATGATTGGTTGAATGACGCGGCAAGGGTTTATCCAGTTATGATAGATCCCACAGACGAATTGCTGCCGAACACCAGTAATATAGCATATAATGGGTCAGACGAGACCGGTGCTAATAAAGATCCAGATATTGCCACAGACTCATTTGAGGATAATCAATACGATAATGTGAACGTGAGTGATAGTAACTTGGAGGAGCAGAGTGAATCGCTTAGTAATGGTGATAGTGAAACAGTTGCTCATAGGTTTTTATTTAATCTATCTTACATTAGTAGTAAAAACGATATTGCAAATATAACATATGTTTATAAAGGACAATATGATTATTTTGGTACTGGTTCTTCTTCAAACAACAAGGTGAAATGGTATAGAGTAGAACCTATTCCTGGATGGCAGGATGATTGTTCATTAGGTTATGACAGTGATATTACATGCACCAAAACCTTTACTAATGCTTCAAATGTAGTGAATGATAGTGATATACTTGAAATGGGAGCCACTGCTGGTTATAGTTGTACTGATATAGATACGGGTTGTGTTTTATGGGTTAGAACAAATTTTGTCAAACTTATAGTAACGTATGGTCCTAACCCTCCGACTTATTCAAAAAACACAACAAATACAACTGAAGCAGGAGCACCTGTTGAGTTTAAATTAGAGTGGGATGATGATGCACAATTAGAACCAAATGGCGAATACATTTTTTCAACAAACAACACGGGAACGTGGGAAAACTCTACTTCAACAACCTTTAGTTCTACGCCAGAAAATGCTACTAATGTTACAATTTTAAATGATACTGTTGGAATTGTTGTTGCTTGGTGTTTTTATGCTAATGATTCAACATACAAAACGAATGCAACTAATTGTGAAGTGGGAAATAGATTTCTTTTAACAATTATTCCTTCACAACCGCACATCTCTGTCGTAAACGTGGATCCAAACACCACGTCTGTCACAAGAGGTGATTATGTTAATTTGACAGCAGTAGTAAATTGTGTTTTGCAACAATGTAACTTTACAAATGCAACCATTACTCTACCAAACCTGTTTGAGCTAGCATCTGGAGAAACTGCTAAGCATGAATTAGGTAATTTGTCTGTTGGCCAAACCAACACAAGTTGGCTAGTTAAGGCCATTCATGATGGTTCTGATATTATAAATGTGACTGCTCAATCTGTTAATTCTACAGGAGAGATTAATCATACTGGTTCTTCTCCCACTATTACAGTATCTGAACCGGAAAACCCAAAATCCTGTGGTTCGTTATCTCGAGGAGAAAATTGTACAATAAAATGGTTGGTGAATGCAACTGGTACTATAAATAATGCTTATATGATAGATGTTAATTTTACTTCTAATGAGAGTCAGGTTCTTTCTAATAACACTAGTGATGCGTATGTGAGAATAACATCTGGAGCAGCAGACAACCCACCGACCTTTAATAACAATAACTCTAACACAAGTTCAATAAATTCAGGAGAACCTGTTTTAATATATGCTAACTGGTCTGATGATAATGATTTAAATTACTCTTGGTTATCAACAAATGAAACAGGTGCTTGGTTCAATTATACAGACGGAACCTACGGTTCTCCAATAGATATTAATCTAACAGCAGGTCAGACATGGTCTAACTTCACGTGGGACAATGATACTTTTGCATCTGGAGCGGTTGCTTGGAAGATATATGCTAATGATTCTTTTGGCAATGAGAATGTTACTGGCGAGATGACATTTAGTGTAGTGAATGTTTCATTCAAAGTAATATTACCGAATGGTTCAACAAGTTATTCATCAGTATCAGGAGCATCAACATTAGATGAGGATATAAATGCAACAACTTCGAATGATAAAAATGTTACTGTTTGTATAAGAGGGACATCGGATTGCCAAAATTCAACAATCATTGGCGACCTCACTAATGTTTCTAACTTCAGAGTTAATAACACGGGAGATGTTAATGAAAACATTACCATGTGTATAAATGAAAGCTTGCCATCATCAATAGTTTTATTTGGAACAAAATCTGCTGACCCATATGATGCTAGTCTATATGTTATTCCAAACTGCTCAGACAGTGTTTGGGTTGCCAATTCATCCTTGCCCATTAATGCTATGGATGAATTTTGGATTTGGGCCAACTTTACTGATGTGTCTATTAATGATGCAACAGAAAGAAAATTATACATAAACTCTACGGAATCCGGAACATGAGGCGAAAACATGGAGGAAAATGATTTTAGAGAAAAAATAATAGAG
>WVXN01000036.1:23643-34822 GCA_011773475.1 Candidatus Aenigmatarchaeota archaeon | reverse complement strand
GTTTTTCAAAGAAGAGTGGGACCTGCAAAGCTTTGTTTTTTAAAAGAAAAAACTAAAAAAAGCAAAATTTATGATAAATATTAAGAATAGAAAATTATATATGGGAGAAATATCAAAAAGATAAGTAGAGATTATTGAAAAAATTGAAAAATGGGGGTAAAAAATGGAAAAAGAGAAGAAAACAAGGAGTAGAAAGTGGTTTGCGGCTATTATTCTAATAATAATTGTAATAGTAGCAGCAGGTCTTTATTTCAATGTGTTCTCTGTACCAACAGGTTTAGTAGCAGGAACAGAAAAAACTGAAGCTCAAGAAACTAGAGAAAGAGTAGTCTCGGAATTTACTGTTACTGGAAATGAAGTCATAGCAAGAGACATAACTGAAACTCTTCCATATTATGAATCTTTAGAATTGGAACCTGGAAGATATACTTTCGAAATGATATCGGACGAATCAGTTTGGGCAATGATATATGATGAACCTACTTTCAATGAGTGGAAAAATGGTGTTCGTGGATTTATAAAAACAGGAACCGGATGTTGCGATGAAAAAAGAAAAACAGACAATTTTTCAGGTAATTTCGATATAAATAAAAATGAAGCAGGCAAATATTACATAGTTATAGAAGGTCCTTTAGAGACTTCAATAAAGTTTAAAATAACACAAAATTTAAAATTTTAAATTGGAGGAATAAAAAATGGATAAAAAATTGATATTAGTTTTACTAGTTATCTTATCTGTTTTAACTATACCAGCATTAGCAGCAGTTGAATGGACAGAAACAATCTTGTACTTTAATGTTGAACAATTAGATCAAATTAGCGTTCAACTACTTGGTCAGGGTTGGGACGCATCGTCTCCAACAGGTACTGCAACATCTTATAACATAGATTTTAACAGCTCTACTGGAACTACTGCTTGGGCAAATGCAACAGTAAAATTTGCTAATAATAACCAAAGCAATAGTAATGGAATAATCCTTATTGATAACACGGGTACAACTACTCCAACCACACTTAACATATCAACAAATGTTTCTAATTGGGGTACCCAAGGAAGCCCAGCAGGTTGTATAGACTTACACTACTTTGCTAACAATTCCACAGGTGCTGTATATACAGCTGATACACCAGCAAGCGAACCTCAGTTAAATACAACCAACGTAACTTTAGCTGGAGGCACTACTTTTAGTCCTGCCAGTAATAATTGGGAACTTTGGTTATGGGGTAATTTCTCGAATTGTAATCAAGGCACTTATGCAGAAAAGCTTTACGTTTTCGCAGATTTCCCATAAATTGAGTAGAGGTGAAAAAATTGAAAAAGATGGTTAGTATAGTTTTTACTATAGATGAAACTTTAGATGAAATGGAAATCATAAAGAATGTTAAGAAGTTTCTAAAAGAAGAATTTTTGATAGACGATCTTGGACATCATGTGAAACCAATAAATAAGAGATTTAGATAGAGGTGAAAAAATTGAAAAAAAATAAATTTAGAAGAACCGCTTTATACGTAATAATTGCAATAATAGCCATATCTGTATTATACTATGTAGACAACTATGAAGAATTTACAGTAACAGGCAGCACCATCATAGAATCGAAACCAAAATATGATTACTCAAGAAGCGGAAATCCTGAGTACTATAGTTTGTTACCGCCAAAAGCAGCTGATTTTGACCAAATTAAATATATGTGGGAAAGAGGGATAATCAGGGATAATCCGGAAAATGTGAATGAATCTTATTGGAAGCAACCAGAGTGGCTTCCACTATACAAAGAAAGTTTTGTAGATATATTAGAAGATCTTGTAGAAGCAGGAGATAGAGAACCCATATGGAGTTTAGGAACATTTCCCGTTCAAAAATACGTAATAATAAATCAGAATTGGCTTCAAAATCCAACAGAGCCCACAACAACTGGTCATGGTTTGTTTGAAATAAAAGAAAACGGCGTGATAGTAAGACATAGATTCTGGGTAAGAGCAATTCCTGGAGCAATGAAACGTTTTGGAGTTGGACTTCAAACAAGCTATCCGGAAGAGGGACTACTCTTATCAGAGGCTAAATGGGGTATAAGTGAACAGATGGTAGAACAGGATCCAGAAGTAGCTAAAGAACATATAAAAACAGTGGTTTATGAAAAAGAATCTGGTAAAACAGAATTTAACTTTGGAACTTATTGGCCAAAATTACAACCTGATTATATAAAAGAAATTTGGGTTGAAGTTGAAGTAGATAAAGATATTCCAAAGGGAAAATATATAGTTCAGGTTGATATGGGAGCACCTTCTAGAGAATATCAGGAAAGCCAGAGTCTTAAATACGGTTTGGGTTATGTAGATCCTAACATAGGAATCTATAGAGGCCCTAGCAAATTCAGGTTGTTCATAGAAATAATATGATAATCTCTTGTTTTTTATTTTTTATTTATATTCTGTTATTCAAAGTTATACTAATTAAGTGCAATAATAAAAATGATAAATACAAAACTTTATTAGCTGATTGTAATGAAAAAAATCTGTTTTTTTAGTTTTTTAATCTTGTTTACATTATTTTCACCAATAGTATATGCACAAAATTTAGAATGGATTCAAGGAAATATTTATTACACAACACGACCTATAATTTGTTCTCTTTATTACACTGAACCGAGTTGTGAAGCAGTAGGTTGTTGCTGGTGTACTTCTGGTGCTACTGCTGGTTGTCAAGTTTGTCC
The DNA here is from genome assembly GCA_011773475.1 of Candidatus Aenigmatarchaeota archaeon. GTDB lineage: Archaea > Aenigmatarchaeota > Aenigmatarchaeia > Aenigmatarchaeales > Aenigmatarchaeaceae > CS1-C013. The sequence continues at coordinate 32,108 of WVXN01000036.1, read as the reverse complement.
ATGTCCAACACCATATCAACCACCACCTGGAGGAGGTCCAGGAGGAGCCTTTATTACACCCGAAGAGGAAGAAGAAGGAATAGGAGTGCTTCCTTCTTTACTTCTCTCAACAAACACAATTGAAGTATGGCTTTATCCTGGGGAATATCAAGTAGTTTCTTTGGGAATTACTAACTATCAAGATGATCGGACAACTATTCAAATGTCTGCAGAGGGTGATATATGGCCTTACACCTTGTTTGAAAAAGATAAATTTAATGTAGATCCTGGAGAAACTTATTATGCTAATATAAAATTCTTTACTCTACCAACAACCCTTCCAGGAGTATACAATGGAAGAATTACAATTAAATCTGGAAATATCACTAAAATGGTAGCTGTTATTTTAAGGGTTGAATACGAAGCTGAAAAATTATTAGATATAAAAGTTGATCCAATAACAAAAAACGTTTATCCGGGTAACAATTTAAAATACTTGGTAACTTTATACAATCTTGGTTTAACTAAGAGGGTAGACATATTTATTAATTACACGATAAGATCAGTTGAGAATGATACTGTAATAGCGAGAACAGGTGAAACTGTAGCAATAGAAACTTCTCTATCATTTGACAGAAGTATTTTGATACCTAATGATACTGAACCTGGCATTTACATTATTGAAGCCATTGCAATGTATAAAGATAAAGAAGAGGAAAAAAGAGCTAGTGCTGTAGAATCTTTTAATGTTGTAAAGCCTTTTTGGCTAGTACCTTGGCTATGGGCTATCTTCACTAATTGGATAACCTGGATAATATTGTTTATTTTAATACCTGGATTGTATTTAATTAAAAAATTATATGAAAAAACAAGATTGAAGAAGGTTTACAGAGCAAGATATGTAAGGCCTGTGGACCTAAAGAAGCTTCCAAAGAAAGGTTTGTTGGTTGGTAGAATATCGGAAACAAAAGTTAATGCTTACATTGATCCAAACGATTTGATGACCCATTTAATAGTGGCTGGCGGAACTGGTTCTGGAAAATCAGTAGCATCAATGGTTATTGCTGAAGAGCTTTTGAAAAGAGGGGTACCTGTAATAGTTTTTGACCCAACAGCTCAATGGACAGGATTCATAAGACCATGCACTGATAAAAGAATGCTAAACATCTATAATAAATTCGGAATCAAGGGAGAAGAAGCAAGAGCATTCAAAGGAACGATTATTCAAGTAACAGATCCTTTCATGAAAGTTGAAATAGAAAAATTCATAAAGAAAGGTGAAATAACTGTATTTGTACTAAACAAATTGACTCCTGAACAGTTGGATTATTTTGTAAGAAAAACCATAGATTACATGTTCACAATTTCATGGTCAGAATCAACAAAATTAAAAGTTTTGATGGTATATGATGAGGTTCACAGACTTCTACCAAAATATGTAAAGAGAAAAGTGTCTGCCCTCGAAGGCGGAGGTTATCTTGCATTAGAAAGGGCAGTAAGAGAATTCAGAAAATGGGGAATTGGATTAATTATGATATCACAGGTGTTGTTAGATTTCAAGGGAGCAATAAGAGCTGTTATAGCAACAGAAGCTCAGATGAGAACCAAGTATGCAGGTGATATAAACAGAATAAAAACTAAATATGGTTGGCAATACTCAACAAGCATTCCGAAGCTCGAGGTTGGTGCAGGTTTAATTCAAAACCCAGCTTATAACAATGGTAAACCATGGTTCATATCATTCAGACCATTATTACATGACACGTTCAGAATCAGTGATGAGGAATTAGAAAAATATGAAACTTACAAGAAAGAAATAGAAGAATTAAGAAAGGAAATAGAAGCTTTAAAGAAGAAGAAAATAGATACTTATGATATAGAGTTGGAAATTAATTTAGCTGAAGAAAAAACTAAAATAGGACAATTAAGAATGGCAGAAACATATATAGAATCTGTAAGATCAAGAATAGAAACTGCTAAAAAGAGGAAATAAAAATGGCTGGGAAAACTGTTGGTGAAATTTTAAAAGAACAAGGAATAACAGGAGAAAGAGCAGAAGATGGCAAAAAGGAAGAGAAGAAAGAAAAATTAGAAGAAAGAAAAATTAGTTTTCTCGGAGAAATTAAAATCAGGCAACTTGTTATGGATCTTGAAAAGCTTAAAGCCCAAGTTCAAGGATTAAGAGAAATAAAATTTAGTTCTGATGAAAGAATAAAAGAGCTTGCAGAAAATATAGGAGAAATTAGGTCTATGGTATTTCAAAAAGATAGTCTAGTAAAAGAATTGGAAACAAAAATTAAATTAATGGAAGATAATATTTCTGATGTTGAACCTAGGAAAATTGAAAAAGAATTGCAAAAAAAAGAAGAAAGAATTGCAAGAGCTGAAGCAGAAGCAGAAAAAATAGAAAGAATGTATAAAGATGTTGTGAAAAGAGTTGAAGATTCTCAAAAAATACTCGAAGGCATTAAAAGCGTTGAAAATCTTAGAGAAAGAATAAAACAAATGGAAGACATGGTTTCTAAATCCATAGAAACAAAAGCAGAAGTAGAAAGATTTTCGAGCAAAACAGAAAAGATTTATACGGAAATAGAAGACAGAATAAAAGAATTTTCCAAATTAAAAACAGATATAGAAAAATTAGATGATTTATCCAAAGAATTAACCAAATCGGTTGATGCTATTAACATTAGAACAGTTGGATTTGCAAAAAAGGAAGATATTGAAAGTTTTAAAAACACTATTAATGATTTAGTAATAGCAAACAAAGAGAAGATGGAAAAAAAATTAAAAGATATTGAGGAATCTTTAAACATACCCAAAGAAGAATTAACTTCCCAGTTAGAACAATTACAAAAAAAGAGACAAAGTATATTAAATTTAATAAGTAGTGTCGAAGAGCAATATAGAAAAGGCGACATAAAAGAGGAAACCTTTAAAGAAGTGAGAGAAAAAAATGAAATGTTGCTTAATAAGTTGGATAATGATGTTAAAAGATTAGAGGGTCAGAGGGGACTTTCGCTAAAATCCTTACCTACTGTAATGAATGATATTCAGGATGAAATAAAAATTCTAGAAGAGAGAACAGCAAACATAGAAGGAGAAATTGAGTCTTCTAAAAATCTAGAAAGCAGAACTTATGTTTTGGAAAATTCACTTGAAGAAATTAAAAGAGACTTAAAACAAATAAATCCTGAAAAAATGGTTAGAATGGCAAATGCTATAGACATACAAACTGAAATTGTAAACGATATTTTATCTAAACTAAAGGAGGTCAATAGAAGACTAATGGATGCAAAGGTAAATTTAAGCGACTACGAAAACAGAACAAGATTCTTTGAAGTTTTAAATATAATAATAAGGATGAGAAGTATAAATGATATTTCAGTTTATCTGAATGAGCTTGAAAAAATTATGTTAGAAATGAGATTGGATAAGATATGGAATGAAGAAAAACAAAAGTTAACAGAAACACTTTTAATGGAATTATCTGAACATTGGCATGATCATGACCGTGATGATATTTCTAAAGTTTTCAAAGATTTTTTAGAAAAAATAAATGTAAGTAAAATAACAGCAAAATAGGTGGTCCATTGAATTTTTCTTTTTTAAAAAAAATTTTAATAATATTTTTTTTATTAATTTTTTCTATTAATGCTAATGCTCAAACTTCTCTTAAAAAAATAGATTTGGCAGACATGACTGTTGAATATCCACAAGAAATTTTAATTGAAAAAGGTTGGACAAAATACATTAGTATCTCAGTGACAAATACTGGTGAGAGTGATTTATACAATATTAAAATCTCCATAGAGGGTATTTTTCCTGAGTGGTTTGAATTCCAAAATAACGAATCCCTTGTTATTCAAATAAATGAGAAGGTAGAATATGTAAGCAAAATCTCTATTCCTTTCAATATGCCAATTGGAAACTATAAATTTTCTTTAAATATAGAATCTGATGAAATCAATTATAAAACAGATTTCACAGTCAGAGTTTTTGAAACAAGAGAGGATCTTTTATTATACAGAGTCCAGGTTCTGAAGGCCGATCTAAGCAAGCTAGAGAATGAAGCTGGAAGAATTGAAATAGGTGGTATAGACTTAAGTTCTGCTAGAGACATATTTCAACAAATAAAATCTGAACTAGATTTAACAGAAGAACAAATTTACAACAAAATGTTCACTCAAGTAACAGAATCTTTTAAAGAAGTCGAGAAATTGTTTATAAAAGCTAGATTTGAAATAGAAAACCCGCCAAAAATAGAAGTTGAGGAAGAGGACGAAATAGACGTATTAAGCAGAAATTTAATGTTTTATTCATCTGGAATCGGAATTGTTTTATTGCTTGTATCTTTAATTTATATTGTTAGGAAGGTTCATAGAGAAAACAGGGTTAGATTACCTAATCTAAGATTAAAGGAAATTATTATTGAAAGTAGAAGGATAAAGGAATTGGAGCAGGAAATTGAAAAAATAAAGGAATCTCAAGAAATAATTGAAGAAGAATACAGAGGACAAATGTTATCTAAAGAAAGTTATGAAGAAATAAGATTAAAATATCAAGAAAAGTTAATAGAATTAGAGGCTAGAAGAAGAAAATTGAGAGGATATTAATGACTAGGACTATTGGTGTTATATCGGGTAAAGGAGGAGTTGGGAAAACTACTGTTGTTGCTAATCTAGGAGCAGCTCTAGCTCATAGGTTTAAAAAAGATGTTACTATAGTTGATTGTAACTTGACTGCTTCTCATCTAGGTCTTTCACTTGGAATGCACTATCATCCTGTAACATTGAATCACGTTCTTAGAAGGGAGAAACATATTGATGAATCCATTTATGATCATCCAAGTGGAATGAAAATAATACCAGCATCATTACACTTAAAAGATTTAATAAAAACTGACATATCTAAATTAGGTCATCATCTGAAAAAACTTAAAGGAAAAACAGAAATAATTTTTTTAGATTCTTCTCCAGGACTAGGAAAAGAAGCTGTCGCAACAATTAAAGCAAGTGAAGAATTGATATTTGTTACAAGACCTGATATAATGTCTGTTTCTGATGTGATCAGGGGTAAAGAATTTGTTGGCAAGATTAAAAAAGAGCCAATTGGAATTGTTCTGAACATGGTAACTAGGGGGGGCCATGAACTGACGCAGAAGGAAGTTGAAATAATGACTGACCTTCCAGTAATAGCTGTTGTACCTCATGATAAGAATGTTCCAAAAAGCTTAGCAAAAAAAATTCCTGTTATTTTACACAAACCAAGAACACCAGCAAGCAAAGAATTGAGAAAACTTGCTGGTTTTATCATAGGAGAAGAAGAATTGGGATTCTGGGATAGAATAGTTAGATTTCTAAAAACATGATAAAAGTTTTTTAAAAATGTAAGTCTAATCTATTTATATGGCTATTGAGTTAAGCTTAACAACTATTTTAATATTTATTGGATTTGTACTAACAGTCTTCATTCTATACAAACTCTTAAAGTTCTTTGTTAGAGCTTCTTTAATAGTAGCTGCTTCTTTTGTTTTTCCTTGGGTCGCAAAATATTTGGGGCTTTCTATAACAGCAAACCTAGAAACTGGTATTATGTTCGCTATAACTGGGTTCATACTATTTTGCATATATGAATTTTTCCATTTTATAGTTCAATTTTTCAAAATAATAACATGGCCATTTAGAGGCAAAGGGGGTAAAAAATGATAGAAATAAGAAGAAAAATTGTGCATGCAGCTGGTATTTTCACAATTTTTTTAATAATGTGGTTAGGAAAATGGAACGCGGCTTTGTATATTCTTTTAATAGCTTTAGCATTTCTTTTTCTAGGAGAATACAGAAAAGACAGAGATAAATACAAAATAATAAAATTTAAAAAATTGGATGAATTTGAAGATCTTCTTGAAAATGGTTTTCATGAATATGAGAGACCGAACACTTTGCCATTCAGGGGTGCTACAGAATTTTTTGTTGGTTGTTTTTTTGCTACAGTATTATTTGAACCAATTATAGCAATAGCAGCTATTTCTGTTCTATCACTAGCAGATGCTATATCAACTTTAATAGGAAGTTATCATGGAAAGTACAAGTTACCTATAAACAAAAAGAAAACAGTAGAAGGAAGTATTTCTTTTTTTATAACAGCTATTTTTATTTTACTCTTTTTTATAGACCCATTAAAAGCTATAATAATAGCTATTTTTGCAACACTTGCTGAAATGTTACCTAAGATAGACGATAACCTTATAATTCCAATAGTAGTTGGAATTACCATGACGATCATTATTTAAAATATAGAAAAACCAAAATTCTATAATGAGAGACAGAACTATCTTTATAATCATTATAATAATTTTAGTTGCATATTTTCTCTTTACCGAAGATAGTTCTTCAGACAAACAAGATTATAAAGTACCCCCCGAATACAGAGGAAAAGAAGGTCTGGATTACATAAAAAGAACTTATTCTTCAGAATTGTCTCAAGCAAGAAGTCTATGCATAAATCAATTTAAGGGAAATTGGATAGATACGTCAAATGATTTAGGTTGTTATAATATGCAAGGTTTCTCTTCGTCTTACTGTAATATGGATATTCTAAAAAACCTTGCAAACTTATGCAGATCAATAGGAGGAAACTCAATCTGTTCTTCAACTCAAGCAAGCTGCACAGTATAAGTTAAATATTTAAATTGTAATTACAATTAATAACTATGTCTTTTACGTTAGCGCAATTTGGAACAGATTTAGTATCAACAATAATTTGGATTATATTAGCAATAATATTTTTTCTTTTTGGACCAAGATTAATGACAACACAAACCATACTTAAGATAGAAAAAGAAGTAGTAGAACTAGAGGAAATGGCAGAAAAATCTAAAAATTATATAATAAAAACTGTTTCAAAAAAGCCAAGCCCAGCATTAAAAAAATCTATTGGAGGATTCATGGAATTCTTTGCTGTAGCTCCTGTTTCAATTGATCCTTATGGAGTTATTAAAAAACTGGATCATATAATAAGAAATGCAGATGAGAAGTTTAATTACTTTACTAGACAAATAGCACCTGGTTTTTCAAAAGAAGAACAGAAAAACATAAAGAATGCTCTACAAGGTGCTATAACAACACATCAAATAGCAAAAATAGTTAGACACTACTTAGAACTTATAAAAAAGTACAAAATGTTTCAGTTAGCAATGGTCATACAAATGCAAATCCCGTTAATATCAAGGATTGCAAAAGCTGCAATGAGAGCAACTGAGGCATTTTCTGAAGGAATACCAATAGGAGATAGCATTGGACCTTTAGTAGCAGCAAACCTTATTAAAAAAGATAAAGTGAAAGTCTATGAAGAATATGAGTTTATAATAGCTAGAACAAAAATAAATGGAAAGGATGTTTGGGTATCAAAGGCTGAAGGTCCTGGAGCATCCACTGGATATCCAGGAAAATTCTTGAAAAATTTCTTTAAAAAACAAAAAATTGATAGAATAATAACAGTTGATGCTGCATTAAGATTAGAAGGTGAGAAAACAGGAAAAACAGCAGAAGGTGTTGGAGTGGCAATGGGAGGAAGTGGTGTTGACAGATATGAAATAGAAGATATTGTTGTTAAAAAGAATATCCCCCTTGATGCTGTTGCAATAAAAGTTTCTCAAGAAGAGGCTCTGGAACCAATGAAAAAAGAAATTTGGGACTCTGTTCCAAACGCTATTGAGAATATCAAAGAAATATTGAAGAGACATAAGAAAAAAGAGAGAGTATTGATAATTGGTGTTGGAAATACATGTGGCGTAGGAAATAGTATTGAAGACTTAAAGGGTTTAGAAAAAAGATTAAAAAAATATATAAAGAAAAAAGAAGAAAAGAAAAAGAAGAAATAGTTATTATGAAAAAGTTTATAAGCTTCCGAAACTTATTTCTCAAAGTGATTTTATGGGACTAAGACCGGGAAGATGTTATCATAAACTTAAAAAAAGGCCTTATACAAGAATAGCTATAAGAAAACCTAGAAAAAGCTTTGTTAAAGGTGTTCCTGCATCAAAAATACATCAATTTGAAACAGGAAAAAACAAAAATTATCCTTTTAAATTCTTTTTACAAAGCAAAGAAAATGTTCAAATAAGGTCCAATGCACTAGAAGCTTCGAGAGTTACTGTAACAAAGCATTTAACCAAAAATCTAGGCCCTGAAAACTTTTTCTTTAAAGTGCTAGTATATCCTCATCATATAATGAGGGAAAATCCAATGGCAACCGGAGCAGGAGCAGATAGATTCTCTGAGGGTATGAGAAGAAGTTTTGGAAAGCCTATTGGACAAACAGCTAGAGTAAAAATCAACCAAAAAATCTTTATGGTAAAAGTACCAAGTAATTCTGAAAAATTTGTAAAAACAGCTTTTGAAAGAGCCTCAAAAAGATTGCCTGGAACTTATAAAATAATAGCTGGGTGATTGTATAACCATACTTGTAACAGGTGCGACTGGAAG
>WVXN01000036.1:22824-23595 GCA_011773475.1 Candidatus Aenigmatarchaeota archaeon | reverse complement strand
GTTGAAACTTTTTATGGAGATTTATTAGATAAAGAATCTTTACAAAAAGCTGTTGAAGATATTGACACAGTATTTCATTTAGCAGCTGTTGTTGATTATACAGCACCTGAAGATCTGATGTTTAGAGTAAATGTTATAGGTACAAAAAATATTTTAGAAGCCTTTAAAGGAGATAAATTTATTTATCTAAGTTCTACAGCAGTTTTGGGTAAAAAAATAAAAGATCTACCAGGAGATGAAAAAACTCCTTACAATCCATCAAATTTTTATGGTAAAACTAAAATGGAAGCTGAAAAACTTGTTAAAGAAAGCAATGGAATAATAATAAGATCTCCAGATGTTCTGATGCCCAAATTTGTAGAAGGTTATGATCTTATATTTTCAAAACTATTAGAGGGAAGAATGTCAATAATTGGTGATGGAAAAAACTTTATTGATTACATACATATAAGTGATTTAATTCAAGCTCTTCTTTTAGTTAAAGATAGGGGTAAAAAAGGAGAAATTTACATTGTTTCTGGAAAAGGTGTTAGAACACAAAAACAGTGTTTAGAACTTGCTTCTCGATATTTAGAGGTTGAAGCACCAACAAAACATACACCAGCTTTATCTGCAAAATTGGTTTCCCATGGTTCTGTTATAAAATCAAAATTAAAAAGAAAAACTCCAGAATTTATACCAGAGTATGTAGAAAAAATGTTGAGAAACAGGGCTTTTGATATAAGCAAAGCAAAAAATGAATTGGGTTTTGAACCAAAAGTAGATATGGAA
>WVXN01000036.1:8113-22774 GCA_011773475.1 Candidatus Aenigmatarchaeota archaeon | reverse complement strand
AGTGAACAGCAAAGCTAGTGGGAAAACAATTCCGTATCTAACTCCTTCTCTTATTATAACATATTTTCTAGTTCTTTTAATTTTTGTGACTTGTTCTTTTGTTAAACCTTTTATATGTTTTTTATAAAGTTTTAATTTAGGTATGTCTTGTCCAAGCATGTCATCAACTTTTAATTTACTAACTGGAATTCTTTCATAAAATACTTGTTCAATAATTTTTGAGTATTTATAAAATACGAATAAAATAAAAAATAGAAAAAACAATAGGGAAAATAATAAATTAAAATTCAATGAAAGGATTGAAAGAATTATTAGAATCAAAGAAATTGAAAATGTCATTGGGTTTTTAAAGTCATTAAAGAATTTTTTACTTAATTTTTGATTCTTGTATACATAATAAAGTGAAAAAATAACAGACCAGAAAGCTCCAATAAAAAATGTGTTCACAAAAAAACTAAGAGCAAAAGGAAAGTAAGTATCAGTGAAGGAGAGATTAGGCAATAAGACTCCTGTTGCAACCAAGAGCTCACCGTCGCCTCCTCCCCATTGACCAGCAAAATACATTAACACACCGAATCCTAGAAACAGACCACCATACAAAAGAGAATTTATAAAATATGTAAAATCATTAGTGAAAATTCCTGTTAGAATATGTACTATCAAGCCTAAAATTATCATGGTTATACAAAGTTTGTCCGGAACATTTGTTGTTTTCAGATCGTACAAACCTGCAGCAAAGCTTCCAACCAATGCAATTGCGACTAATAGCAACTCAAGCATAATTTATATTTTGATAATTAATATATAAAAGTGAAAAAAATGGCGAAGATAACTAATAACAGTTTGATTTTACTGCTCGGAAAAAAGAATTATTTAGTTAGACCGATTAAATTCAGCTGTGAATTTGGAACAACAGACTTAAGAAAATTGGTAGGCAAAAAATTTGGAAGAAAAATAAAAATTGGCAAAGAAGGTTTTACTGTTGTTGAACCTAATGTAACTGATTTTCTAAGAAAAGCAAAAAGAGGACCACAAATAATTCTTCCTAAAGACCTGGGTTTAATAGTATCGGTAACTGGTTGTTCCCCTGGATGGAAGACCGTTGACGCTGGAACTGGCTCAGGGTTCTTAACACTGTTCCTAGGAAATCTAGGCTGTAGAGTCTATAGTTACGAGAAAGAAAAAAGGTTCTTTAATATAGCCAAAAAAAACTTGAAAAATTATGGATTGAAAAATGTTGTTATTAGAAATTCTGATATAACAAAAGGCATAAAGGAAAAGAATGTAGACCTTGTAACATTAGATATGAAGAATCCAGAAAAAGTTATAAAACATGCTTTCAAATCTTTAAAACTAGGTGGATGGATCGCAATCTATTCTATGCATATTGAAGAAGTTAAAAAAGTTTTTAAAGAACTGAAAAAATATGATTTTACTAATTTAAAAATCGTGGAAAACTTAAATAGAGAATGGCAATCAATAAAACAATTCACTAGACCAAAAACCTATATGCTTGCACATACTGGTTTCCTAACATTTGGAAGAAAAATGTGATAATAATTATTTCATTTTTTGGAAGTTTGTCTTCTATAAATTCTCTCAAGTCTTTCTGGATCTAACCAAAATGACTCTTCACTAACTATTTCTTCCTCTTTTAATCTAAAACCATTTTCTCTTACCACAGCTTCAATTCTTTTGAAAGTTGGAATAGCTTGCCTAATTTGTCCTTTTATATCTTCTACAGGAGTTCCAACATTTTCAAAAAGATAAATTGGTATTTTGCTTTCAAAACACTCATAAATTTCTATAAATGCTGGAAGAATAACATGTTCTCGTCCTCTACTCATCTGCCCCGCTGTTCCAACACCAACCTTTTCTCTATAAGCTCTTCTAATTGGAATTTGCTCAATTGGACAAGTCAAAAGAATTTGAATATCAGGAGTTAAGATACCAAATGTAACATCATTTAATGTTTGTATTTTCTGCCAACCATAACCTTCTGGCTCAACTTGATAAGCCATTCCTGTCATTTTCCATCTATCTAATATTACATCATGTTCTTTAACAGCCTCTCTTACATGTTCGTCAACAACTTTTCTTCCTGCTGTAAACATATATGCTAACATTGCTTGCTTTCGTGAAGAACCTTCAAATATAGATGAATATTCTAATGAATCTCCTAAAACTTGTTTAGAAAGTTGAAACTCTTTTGAAACTTTTTTTACAGCTTTAAAAGGATCTAATTCTTTTAATAACTTATTTAATCTAGAAGTAGCTGGCCTATGAGGATCATAAGTATTCTCTCTAACAATTTCAGCATCTAGACTTCTTTCTTTTAGCATTTTACCCATTGTTGTTTTTCCAGACAAAGAAAGTCCATCGAACGACACTATTTTATATACCATACAATTTAATTAAAAGCTTAAATTTATAAACTGATTTTTCAACCAAGAATACCTTTTTTATAAACATCTTCTAATATCCATTCAGCACTTTGAACTAATTTTAGATTCTTAATCTCTTCTTTTGTAAAATATCTTGCATCCAAAATCTTATCAGACTTTATTATTTTATTGTTCAAAGGCTCTGCCATGAAAAAGAATATCAGAGTATGATAGTCGTATTTTGGAAAAATAGCCTCTTTAAAGCCTAAGAATTCCTTTATTTCTATATCCAAACCAATTTCCTCTTTAACTTCACGTTTTGCTGCATCAAAAATAGTTTCCCCGAAGTCTACACCGCCACCAGGAAATATCCAATGCTCATTAAAATCCTCTAAAACTTCTTTTACAAGTAGTATTTTATTTTCTTTTTTAAGAATAACACTTGCCACAATTCTTGGAATTTTCATGAAAATAATCCTCATTAAAAATTTATATTTTTGAAGTGGGCCCGGCCAGATTCGAACTGGCGTCGCCGGCTCCCAAAGCCGGAATACTAGACCAAGCTATACTACGGACCCGTATGAAGAATTATAGAACTAGATTATTTAAATATTAAGAAAAAAAGAAAAAGGGGGTTTTAAGGTGGCATTGTTGGAGGTGTAGTACTCGGAGAACTTCCGAAAACGCCCTCTCCTATTCCTCCCCCTGCTGATTCGAGCAACACTGGTAAAATTATATAACCGATTAAAATGCCAATTGCTATAACGATTATAATTATTATTATTGTGCTTGTTTTCATTTCATCACCCTTCTGGAATCGCTGGTGGCTGAATAGTATTTGTTTTTAACCTGCATGCTGAACTGGTTTTCACTAAAACACCATAGCCCATTTCTTCTATTAAATCGCTTTCTGACTTCTCTATCCATTCTTGTGATTCGGCATTCCAAATGTACACCTTTTCAAATGTACAGGTTCCTTTGATATTACTCAAAGTTTCTCCAACCATGTCTTTTGTTGTTCCTAACAAGTTCCATCCTTGAACAAGGGACAACTCACTATATGTTGAATAACTTGTAACTTTGAAACCTAGTTTACAATCTTCATAAGAATATATCCAGAACGAATGTGTACTTAGGTATTCTAATAGTTTTTCTGCTCCCATGATTTTCAATGCTTCTTCTATGGATGCGTATCTCTTATGATCTTGTAAATAGACATATGCTAATGGTTTTCTTATTGCTGAACAAGTTCCTTGTGTAAAGCCTAATCCTTTTCCAGGAAGGCTTATCAAATTCCAGCCTCTTTTTAATTCCATGCTAATTGTTTCTTCTTCTGGGAATGGTGGTGGTTTAGGCACTTGAACAAATCTTACATATAAAACTGCTGTATCACTATCACTTACTGATGCATCTTCTCTAAGGTTAACCTTAACTGTAAATCTAAACAAGGCGTCATTTACTTGTGCTGGCTGAGCTTCGAATTCTCCCATTGTTTCTAGAGAAGGTTCGGTAGCAATTGGTTGACCTGTTATACTTACTGCTCTCTCTTCTGTAGGAGCAATTTCAGTTGCAATGATTTCAGCTTTCCTTACAGCAGTTGTTATGCCTTCAGCAGTTCTTACAGATGAAGGAAATACTCTTAATTCAAAAGTCTTTGAGCTGCCAGCATGAACACCAACCACAGTAGGATAAACTGAGTGGTATGGCAAGCCATAAACACTTATTGCATAGTTATAAATTACAGGACCACACCTAGCTATAACCTCGGTTGTTGTTTCTTCAGTAGCTATTGTACTGCCTGTTACTGGTGTAGCTTCTGCTTCAGCTTCGAGTGGACATCTAAGTATTGGGTGTTTGTCAGTTATTGTGACTCTATATTCTACAGGCTCACCAACTTCTGTGGTCATTCTTTTGGGTTGAATATCTACTTCAACTAAGCCTGAATAAATTTTTTCGATTCTGAAGTTGTCATAAGAGTGTTTTTCAATGTTTCCTAGATTTACTTTACCTGTTACAGAATATGCACCTAAAGGAGCATTTGTAGGTATTTTGTAATATGCGTAAAAAGAGTATTGATTCCAAACTGGACATGTATAAGCATTTGTTGTTGTTGATACTGCACATCCCGAAGCAACTGCTCCTATACTATTAACAGGCAGGTCTATAACTCTTCCATTAGGATCCTTTAAGTAAATCCTAACTTTTGCATTTTTAAAATATAAGTTTGAACTGCCTGAAAGAACAGCATTTATCCTAACAGTTTCTCCTGGAGAGTAAGTGTATTTACCAGCATCTATTTTAAAGTTAAAATCTGTTGTTGGGAGGGTAACTAAGAATGTTGCTTTTTTATAAACCAGATCTATTTTTTCAACTTTTATGTCTGCACCAAAAATGCTTTTTGTTTGACCTTCATAAATAATCAGGGTTGTTCCAGCACCACTAGCTGTAGTTGTGCCATAATTAATCATAGAAACTTCTATGATAACATATTTCCCACTTGGAGAAACATATCCCCCACTTCCTCCACCAGTTGCTACCGGTGCAGCTTGAACTGTGTTAAGTTTTATTCTCATATTCTTGTAATCAACTACCTCTGCTTTTCCGCTTTCTTTTAAAATGAAAGGTCTGTTAAGATATACGAGCTGAACTACTTCTTGTTCAGAACTTGTTATCGTTATATGGAAATATCTTACTTCAACCACACTGTTATCATTTTTATTGATTTTATTTAGTGTTATTCTGGTTTGACCTTCTTTTAATGCTGTAAACTGGAAAGGATAAGTACAAACTCCTGTTGTTGTACAAGCAACAAGTCCTGTAGGAGAATATCTTAAATATTCTTCTCTAGAGTCTGTAAGTTCCCATTTGTAAGTATCACTTGCACTTGCAGAAATATCGAAAGTATCTCCTACATTAACTGTTTTGTATTCTTCTGTTAAGGGGTGGCAATAACAATCTGAACCGCAGCCTGTACCTGAAGAGCAAACACTTCCATATATGTCTACTTTATTTGTTTGCCTGCAAACACAATCTCCTGTTGTTCTGTATTCACATTGACCTAAACAACATTGTCCTGTCATACAACCCAAAACATTTGATGGACATACACCAGACCATGACTTGTAATTGCTTCCTGTTCCACTCCAATGAAAATTTATGCCAAGATCGTCACAGGCTTGAGAACATTGTGAATGAACAGAACATTCTCTAGTTTCTTGAATACAGGCACCATCTTTACAGCCGTATGGACAATTATAATTGAAGCCATAACCGCACTCATTAGGATTATTTTCTAGACACGTATATTCAAGGAGTAGATTTTCATTAACACAAACATCGGTTGCTGATGCACCACATTTATCAGATTTTGTTCCTTTGACATAATAATTTATTCCACCATCAGAGTCTTTACAAGCTACATCTTCGCCTACACTCAACCCATAAACACAATCCCAATTTGGGTATCTAAAGTTATTTTCATCCTCGGCATATGTATTTGCATTACCATCATTAGTTATCCTTGTATTAAATGCCTTTGTACCTGATGTTTCTTTAACAACACCAATCCAATAATAATCTGGTGAGTTTATATAGGCATAACTTGAACCCGCTGAAGCAATACTAGTACTTTCATACCAGTCATAACTGTCATAAGTTGGCATTTGAAGTAATTCACTATGCGCTATTTCACTACCTTTTTCTCCATTATTGTCTTCCCATATGTAATATCTGAATTTAGCTCCATTACCTAATGCAAGTTTCATTTTTAAACTGTTTATTTTTCCTGTATCAGAAACGTATATCCTACATCTCAAAGGACTGCCTGCCCAAGATTCTGCACCTACACAATCTTTAACACAACCCGCATCTTTTTCTCCTGGACTGCAAATATTATCACCGCATTCTGGAGTAGAAATACAAGCACTATCTACACATCCATACGGACAACTGTATTCTATAGTCTTATCTTGTCCTTTTTCACAATAATGTTCGACTATTGACCCGTCTTTACAATAATCTGAATTTATTGTGCCTGAATCACCCGGATATGTCCTGTAGGTAACAAAACCTGCTTTATAGTAATCCTTTCCATTATCTGAATCTTCACATGATATAAAAAGAAAGCAGCCCATATTTCCTTTGTTTTCTACCCAGTAGGCTTTTCCAACTTCGAGTATGCTAGTTGGAGTATAAGTCTCTGAATCTCTGTCATAGGATGTAAACTCTATAGTACCTTCATTGTATAAACTTCTGCATGTGCCTAATACATCTTCAACATTTAATTTTTTAGAAGATGCCCCAATAAATTGGGTACCGTTAGGTGGAATTGTTACAGCCAATGAGTATGGAGTACCGCCTATAGAAAAACCGCAGCTATTGTTAACAAGAACATAATAGCCTTTTCCTGATTCTAATTTACTATATTCTGACTCATACGATGTTCCAGTCCAATATTCAACTTGTACAAAATCACCGCATGCATTTTTAATAACTTGAATATCTATACCTTCCTGAAGCGGTGATGACACTGAATTCCATCCTGGTTCTAAATTTATTATAAATCCTGGTTGACCGCCACCGCCTCCATTTATAGTTGTTGCAAACGCTATGCTCGCAAGAGCAACTGAAATCAATAATACTATTATTGTCATTGTTATGAATTTTTTATTCATAAAATAACTATTGAAAGTTTCGGTTTAAATAGTTTTCTAAATTATTAGGTAAAAAACTAAGCTATCTTATCTCCTAACTCAGCTTCTCTCTCTGGTTTTAATAATACAACTTTATTATACTTAGTTATTGCACCCAAAACTAATACTTCAGAATTAAAACCTGCAATCTTTTTAGGTGGAAAATTAGTTACAGCAATAATTTGTTTTCCTTTCAAATCTTCTTTAGAATACAAATGAGTTATTTGTGCACTGGATCTTTTTATTCCAAATCTTCCAAAGTCTATTCTTAGCTTGTATGAGGGTTTTTTAGCTTCTGGAAAATCTTTTACATCAATAATTCTTCCTACCCTTATATCTAATTTTTGAAAATCTTCGATTGTTGCCATGAAATCACAATGAGCCTCGAGCGAGGATCGAACTCGCGACCTTTTGCTTACCAAGCAAACGCTCTACCTACTGAGCTATCGAGGCATAATAGAAATATAGGACAATAATATAAATTTATTTTTTACCCTTTAATTTTGTGATTTTTACAAGTTTCTCGCATTTAGGACATTTTACCCTGAATCTAAATTTTGATCCTTTAGAAACTTTTATCCATTCTTGTGTTACATAACTGTAAGCACCACAAAAAGGACAAATTAATTCTATATGAAGTTTATCTTCGCCTTTTATAGCTAGTGCCCTAACTTTTCCATTGTTTTCTAAAGTTCTTAATGTGTGATAAGCACAATCTGTAGGTGTTAATTTCTTTTCTTTTATTAAACTTTGTATTTTGTCGAACATATCGTCAATTAATAAATATGTTTAAAATATTTAAATCCTTATCTTATCAAAAAAATCAATAATGGAAACAACATTAGAACAGTATCAAAGAGAAGCTCTTGAAAATTCGAAAGCTGTAGTTGTTGATCTAAGTGATACAACAATTAAAGGAAATGCTTCTTATGGTGCTTTTGGTACTATATGGGATAAGTTAAAAGAAGGTAAATTTCTAGATGCCCTCAAATTAGGAGCACATGGTTTAAAAATTTATACTAGAAGTCGTCTAAGAAGATTTTCGGATTTGAGTGACTGGGACTTTGAAAACTATTTATTAGAAGACCTTCACCAATGTCTTGATAAATATGGTGTAAAAAGAGGAGAGATGAAAAAGTGGGCAGGAAGATATATAAAATTCTTTGAAAATCCTGGAGCTAAAAACTTTTTAGATAGAATAAGAAATTTTGGAGAAAATAAAAAAGTTATTTTATTAACTAGAGAATCTTCTGAATGTGCAGAAGCAGCCGAAGGTCATTTTGGTTTCGATAGCTGTATTTCCAATATTACAAGATTGAGGCCAAATGGAATAATAAATGATGTTCAAATAATTATGAAAGGACCTGAATATAAATTAAGTCTTCTTCAAGAAGAACTTGAAAAAGATGGAATAAGATTAGAAGATGTTGTAATGATATCTGATAACCCTGAAGATCCTTATATCTTTAAAGGTAAAGTAGGGCTTTTTGCCACATACAACAATGGAAAAGGAGAAATAAACATAGACGACTATAGGAAATTTGAAAAACAATTAATAAATCCCGACTAAGAAAGCAATAATAGCAAGAAACATTGCAATCTTCATAATTTTCTGTGATTTTGCTGGATTAAATAACAAAATAAAACATGAGAAAAGGAATATTAAGTCAGCAAAAATTACTAAAAGCAAATAACTTATGCTGAGTAAATTAAAAAAATAAGGTATTGGACTTATTGCAATTGCAAAAATTATAAAAAGGATTGCAATCCATGAAGAAATAATCTTTCCTAAAATAACTGGAAGTGTTCTCGCACCAATTTTCTTATCACCTTTCATGTCTTCTATTCCTTTAACAATTTCTCTACCTAAATTTGTTAAATAAGACATGGAAAACAAGAAAATAATTGTTGCAGTTATATTGACAAACAAAGCTCCGAACAAAAAGGTGGAAGCTGCCAACCAACTGTCTATAAAATGCCCTAAAAAAGTTGCTTTAATTTTCCAAGCATAGACAAAAGAAATAAATGTATTAAACAAAGCCAGTAAAATCATATCTGTATTCAAAAATAATATTGCCAAAACATTAGCTAACACATATAATATAGCTGCAAAAAAGGCTGCATTCTTTCTTTTTATTTTTCCTGATGGTATAACTCTTTTAGGTTTGTTTATTTTATCGATCTCATAATCATAATAGTCATTTGTCACATTTCCTGCACCAGCAATTAGAGAAGCTACTAAAATACCTATTAAAATTTGGAATGGTTGATAATATCCAACAATCAATGCTCCTACTAGAACAGCAAAGGTTGCTAGAAAAACAACTGAAGGTCTTAATATTTTTACATAAGAAGTCATTATATCTTCCTTTCTTTGGATTTTGGCCTAAGTTGTTTTGAGTAACACTTTCTACATTTTACTTTTCCAATCTTAACTTTTCTAGCATCAGCCCTAATCTTAGCATTGCATTTCATACAGACAAAAACTCTAGTATATATTCTATTTGTCACTGCTTCAACCCTTGTTTTAGGCATAAAATCACTTTATAATATAAAACTTAAATTTATAAATTTACTGAAATAAGGAGAATAACCAGTTAAAGAAATCTATGATTGGTTGAAATATGTTCTCCCAAGTACTTTTCTGACCTATAACTGTTATTGTTTTTGATACTGATGTTGAAAAGTCAGGGGTGTTCACAAAAACTTGTATAAGATTGTCATTAGCGTCTTGTGGAGTAAAATTAAAAACAAAATCTTTAAAATCTGTTAAGGTTTCTGAAACAGTTTCTTTTCTAAAAATAACAGATATTTCCTGGGATTTGTCACCAAGATTTAGAACTCTAACTTTTACTGGAATTGTTTTTCCTGCAGAAGCTGTTTCATTCACATCTAAATTGACTTCTATTGGCTTTTCTAGGACAACAGAAATATTTTTTTGAGCTAAATATCCAGAATTATAGCCATAAACCTTAAAATCATAGTTTGGTGCTGTAAATTCTGCCTTCTCGTATGCGTATTCACCATAATCTGTAAATATTTGAGACTGTCTAGCAGTAACTAAGAATTTTTCTCCTGGTTTCACAACATTTTTTTCAACTGATAATTGAGAATAGCCATAACCCTTTGGATTTAGGACCAATTGTACGCCAGATTCTTCTCCTGCATACGGGAAAGCCTTTATATCGCATCTATAATTCTTTCTTTCATCTAATAATGGTATTCTAAAAATAGTAAAAACTGTCTTTTCATTGCAAAAATAAACTATGTTTTGAGGTTCTACTATTTGTAGAAAGTCTTTGCCACTTTGATCAATACAGCCTTTGTATTCGATCTTAGTTAAGAAGCATCCATCAGCTTTTAAGTCTGTTCTCAAAACAGTATAATTGGCCCAAATACTGTTTGATAGAAGACTAGTATTTACATTAATAAAAGGCTCTTCTTTAAAATCTAAAATTTTTAATTTAACATCATTTTCACTTAACCTGATTTTTATATTTCCTATTCCGTTTGCATTTACTTCAGTAAATGTCCAACTACTGTCTGGAAATGTAGCAAATTTCACATGAGTAGCATCAAGATATCCAACCTCAGACCAAACAGGATCAGCTACTATTCCTTTGTCTGCATAAATCTCAGCCCATCCATGAGGCTGAAATTCATATGTCTCATAAACTCTGCCCGGATGAACATAACCAACAGCAACAGCAGAATAATAACCCAAGTCTCTAAGAAAAGAAACCAATAGATTTGAAAACTCTTTACAAACGCCTTTTCTGACCTTTAAAATTTCTTTTGCAGAGAGATTAACATCTGAATAAACTTTATCATATTCTATATTTTCTCCTATCCACTTAGCTAAATATGACACTTTATCAAAATCATTTCCTCTTGCTTCAGAAGCCAGTTCAACAATCTCAGGGTCTGCAGACTGGACAAGTTCTGTTGGTTCTATAAATTCTTTCAAGGTTTTTTTCTCAATATCTCCTCTTCTTTTTATGAGAAGGGTAGAATTAACAGTGTAAATTACGTTTCCTACTGGATTTTTCCATTTAATATTCAACAATCTATTGCCGTATCTATCGTTAACAAAATCATAAGAGCAAAATTCAGTCACACAAGGTCCCAAAGAATCCCTAACATCAAAATACTCAATTTTCTGATAGTCGTTCTCTTGTGGTATTGAAAGGTTTAACTCAAGATTATAAATTGTTCCATTTAATTCCACAGAACCATTTTCTACGATATTAACTCTCATCTCACTAACTACTTGGGGGTTTTTTATGTCTTTTGCTAAGACCTGAATTGGTAGTAGTAAAAATATTACTAAAATCAAGAGCTTTTTCATACCTTTAAATTTATTAAATTCACATAAATAATATTACTGGTGGTTGTATGGACTTCTCTATATGGACAGAAAAATATAGGCCAAAAATTTTAAAAGAAGTGATAGATCAAAAGCATGTTGTGGAAAGGTTAAAATCCTTTGTTAAGGAAAGTAAAATACCTCACATGATTTTTGCAGGACCTCCGGGAACAGGAAAAACTTGTTGCGCCATAGCTATTGCAAGAGAGATTTTTGGAAAAAACTGGAAACAAAATTTTCAAGAAACAAATGCTTCAGATATGCGTGGAATAGATGTAATAAGAACGAGGGTTAAAAATTTTTCAAGGATAAAACCAATAGGAGGTTCATTTAAAATAATATTTCTTGATGAAGCTGATGCACTAACTTCTGAAGCACAAAATGCCTTAAGAAGATTAATGGAAATGTATTCTGATGTGACAAGGTTTATTCTAAGTTGTAATTATTCTTCTCGTATTATTTCACCAATTCAAAGCAGGGCAGTGGTTTTCAGATTTAAAACGCTATCAGAGGAAAACGTTTTCGAATATATAAAAAGAATTGTGAGTGGAGAAAAACTGAAAATAGATAAAGAGGCTTTGGAAGCAATATATTTGATTTCTGGTGGTGACCTAAGAAAAGCAACTAACATACTTCAAGCATCAGCAATAATGAGAAAGAAAATCACTAAAAATACAATCTATGAAGTTACTGCACAAGCAGAACCAAAAGAAGTTATGGACATGATGAATCATGCTTTAAATGGAAAGTTTATAGACTCAAGAAAGATTTTAAAAGATCTGTTGCTAAAAAGAGGTATTTCTGGACAAGATATAATAAAAGAAATTTCAAATCAACTGTACAGACTTGATATTCCTGACAAAGAAAAAATTGGTCTTGTGGAAAGAGTTGGAGAATTTGAATTTAGACTGAATCAAGGTGGAAACGAACAGTTGCAACTAGAGGCTTTGTTAGCACAATTTTCTCTTTATAAAAAATAGGAGATTAAATGCTTGTTGAAAAATATAAACCAAAAAGATTAGTAGAAATTGTAGGTCAGAAAATTATTATTAAGAAGATTACTGACTGGCTTAAGAATTGGAAATCGGGAAAGGCTTTGCTATTGTATGGACCAACAGGGATAGGGAAGACATTAATAATAGAAATCGTAGCTAAACAGAACAAGTTTAATTTAATAGAAATTAATGCTAGCACCGAAAAAGTTACTTTCTATGTTAAAGAAGTTTTATTGCCAGCCTCTAAAGAAGGCTCATTAATAAATAAAAGATTGATTTTGATAGACGAAATAGATTCTTTTAGTGACAGAGGAGCAATAGCTGAAATTATTAAAACAATAAAACAAAGTGCCCATCCTGTAATCATAACTGCAAATAATGCTTATGATAAAAAATTAAGAAGTTTGAGAAATTACTGTATCTTGTTAAGAGTTAACAGAGTACCTGTAAACTTGATAGAAAAAGAATTAAACAAAATAGCATCAAAAGAAAAAATAAAAATAAACAAAAATATGATAAGAAGAGTTGCTATTGATTCTGACGGTGATATGAGGTCTGCAATAAACGATTTAGAAGTTTTTTCCAAAAATACAGAGTTTGGATTAAGAGATAAGAAAAAGGATATATTTAAAACTTTAAGAATAATTTTTCAGTCAAATGATTTTGGAAAAGCTTTACAAGCAATAGGTGAGAGTGAAAAAGATATTGATGAAATATTCTGGTGGATAGAACAAAACATTCCTCAAGAATTTAAAAATCCTGGAGAAATTGCAGAAGCTTTTGAATTGCTAAGTAAGGCTGATCTATTTAAAAGCAAAATAATTGTTAATCAAAATTATAGGTTTAAAAAATATATGAGGGACTTGATAGCTGGAATTACCCTTATTGAGAACAATAAAAAATTCGTAATGTACAAACCTCCTGACAGATTGATTATATTGGGAAGAACAAGGATTCTGAGGAGTAAAAATGAAGAGTTATATAAAAATTTAGGAAATGTTTTACATTGTTCTAAAAGAAAAGTAAAAGAACAAATGCCTTATTTGAATATTATTTTGAAGAAATAACTATGATCCTCTGTTCTTTTCTGCTTGTATTTCTGCCTGAGTTAATACTCTATCCCAGATTCTTACTTCGTCAACAATGCCATTAACTTGCTCTGTGACTCCTGGATTATCACCAATATAAGGACCTATACTTCCATCTACTGGACAAGGAATTCCGGAACCTGGGTCTGCAGTCGAGTTCTCCAGTACACCGTTCACATAGAGGTTTATATGAGTGCTATTTCTCACTGCTGCCAAATGTTTCCAGGTCTGATCAACAATGTCCGAAGTCCCATAATAATGATTCTCGCTACCATCAACTCTCATCTCAAATCTTAGTTTATCATCAGCAATATCATCTGTTGGACCAAAGATTACCCAATCAATACCATCTGAATGTAAAAAGATGTACTGGTCATCTACTACTGAAGAAGTACTTGACTTATACCAAGCCATAATTGTGAATTCATTGTAAGTATGAGGATTAAAACTACTAACATTCACATAATCATCTGTCCCATCAAAACTAAGAGCAGAATTATACTTTCCCTTAACCCAGATATGAGTGTCATTAATATATTGTCCAGTTTCTTCAAAACTCCAAGATGCTATTGGTCTTATAATAGGTAAAGAACTTTGCATTTCTTTTTGAATCTCTGATTCATATAATCTTCTGTCCCAGATTCTTACTTCATCTATTGTTCCATTAAATCTTTTATATGTAGAACTTTCTGCTCCAATTCTTAAATTGTCTATACTTGGTGCAATTGGTCCAAAATGAGTACGTGTATTATTAAGCACACCATTAATATAGACTCTTATATAGCTTCCGTCATAAGTTCCTGCTACATATGTCCATTGGCCTACTGGAACAGAATTTGTAGTACTACTGGCCGTCCTCCAATCCGTTCCATTCCCTATGTTAAATGATACAGTTTTAGTGTTGTTGTTCCATTGAAAAAAATAACCTTGTTCATTGGCCCAAATAATTTTTTTAAGGATCATGCCCGAAGTTGCTGTGCCGCTTGGTAATAGTTTATCGGTGTTTGGATATATCCATGCTCCAACAGTAATATAATTTGGATTCAACAAATCTAAGTTTGGAACTTGAGCATAATCATTACTTCCATCAAACTCTAGAGCTTCCCCAAAATATCCGCTAACTCTAGAAGGGTCGTT
>WVXN01000036.1:7557-8072 GCA_011773475.1 Candidatus Aenigmatarchaeota archaeon | reverse complement strand
TAATTTCCGTAAGGAGAAGAATCATAAGCAGTTGTTCCTCTAGCCTCATTAAATTTAAACCAAAGAACACCGTCAAAAGGAGTAAAGTAGTAATACCATCCTTCATATATTTCCTCGTATCCAAAATCTGTTTTAGTTTCCATTCCTTTTGACTTTAAAGAAAAAACAAAATATGGTTCATCATCTGGATAACATTCTTCTCCAACATATTCATTGCTAATCGCTATACAATCAATATAAAAACTAGGATTTCCAATACCATCAACACCGACTCCTCCAAACCTATATTCATCGATTGAATCACCACTTCCCAGACTATCAACTGTTTCATCAATTTTTAAATCTCCGTCAAACCATGCTTTTATTTTTGAATCTGTTTCATCCTCATACCAATACAATTCAAAATAATGCATTTCAAAATATTGCCAACCTCCTTCGTAGTAATACTCCCGACCTTCACGGATATTAATACTTGGAGAAGTCCAAGAGGTTCCCATTGATTGGGAATAAATACG
>WVXN01000036.1:3749-7537 GCA_011773475.1 Candidatus Aenigmatarchaeota archaeon | reverse complement strand
CATAAAATAATGCGTGTTAGGACTTGAAGGTAATTCACTAAAATTTACATATACTCTAGCATAAACCTCATTCAATCCTGATAATGATTTGTAGACATATTCAACATCATCAGAATAAAGACTATAATTACCATAATAATTTGTATTAACTATTTCTGGATTTCCAAACTGTCCTGACCATTTGCTAAAGTCATTTGTTTCAAAACTGTTTGAAAAAATTATTAAAGTAGTATCAAAATCTATTCCTCTTTTTAACATTTGCTGCTTAAAGAAATTTTCTGTGAACTCAATATCTTTTACTATTTTTTTGAAATCTCCATCACTGCTATTGTTAGAAGCATGAAAAGTCTGTATCAAACTGTTTTTTATAGAAGGAATGAAAGAAAGTTCCTGTTGTTCCTCTATTTGAGTTATTCTGATATCGCTGAAGCCTGTCAAATATTGAAAAGATAATATAACAATGTATATTATTATTACACTCGAAATAATGAAAAATTGTGCTTTCATTATTTCACTTTATTGGTTTAGCAGAAGCCTTGGCGCCACAAGCCTCACATTTTAAAAAAGTTATTCTATCTTCTTTTATTAATTTTGTATCAGGCCTTCCGCATTCTCTACAAATAACATAGTTTCTTATGTAGGCTTCTAATTTTTTTTGTATTAGATTCCTTGGTACCTTTGACTGCAATATTAATCTAGTGCCATCAAAATTAGCTGGTGTTGCTAATTCCTTTGCTAAGAATTTTAATATGTGTCTGGGGTCTCTTCTTAGGGTTTGATATATGTGGGAAAAATTCTTGATTATAGTTTGATGACCTTGAACAATAGTTTCAACAGTAGGAACTTCAAATCTTTCTGAAGTTTTTGCTGTTTTTGGTAATTTTTCATATGCTTCATTCAATAATTCTTCATAATTCATTTTATTCACTAAAATTATATCGATTTAAACTATTTATATAATTCTAAATTTTATTGTTTCATCTGGAGAAAGGGAGTCATCGAAAATTCTTACTGAATCAATTGTACCATTAAAATAAGAATTATAATAACCTATGTTAAAATCTCCAGCATCAAAAGGATGGATGCTCCCAAACCAGGGGGAAGAGTCCATTTCTTTTCCATCAACAAAAATTTTTATGTGAGTTTTGTTAATGTTTCCAAGAACATGATACCATTTTCCTTCTTCTAAATTTGTGGTTTGGTCTACTGCACTCATCGCGTCTTCACTATCATTATAAACCATAAATCTTAAGTCCCATTCAACTCCGGGAATGTAGTCATCAAGCCACAAATAGTAACCTCTAGTTCCAAAACTTTTACTCATAATATCTTGCTCAACAAAAACATTATTAAATTTTATCCAAGATTCTACAGTTATCCTGTTTCCTGTTATGTTTAAACTTTCAGATCTAGGAACTGTCACATAATCATCTGTCCCATCAAAATATAAAGCAGAACCAGATTTTGCAACACCAATTTTCTTGGGAACATATACCTTTACATCATCATAATGAACATCTCCTGCACCAGTATTACTCCAGGTTTCTAACCTGATTGCGTCGAAATTTACTTGATTGATTCTTGCATGTGTCAACTCTTCATTACCATCTACATATAAACTTATCTTAGAATTTGTAGCAACAATTTTTAGGTTGTATTCTCTTCCAACTGTAAACGGGTATGCTTTAGATGGAGCTACACCTGAATCAGGCACGTATTCTAACTCAAGTTCAGTGGTATCATGTTTAATCCATAATTCACTGCTTGCACCATATTGAAGATAAATATAGTAATTTAAGGCAAATTGGGGGGTTACATTTAATTCAGCTATAAATTGTGAATTTTCTTCAAAAGTTTTCTGTGCATAAGAATTTCCTGTACCAGCGGTCATATACACACGAAGCTCTTTATTAACTACTTGACGATCACCATTAAAACCACCCACGTTCCACAATGGACTAGTCCAATCTCCATCATCAAAACCATCCACCAAAGCCAAATCCCAACTTTTACCTTCTTCATAAATTCTTGTCCAAACAGCTTCTGTAATAGTCCCATCATTTCCATATTCAGAACTATCAAAAGCAATATTTCCAGAACCTTCATCAAAATTTAAATCCAAAACAAGAGATTCTAATATTTCTGCTTCAAAATTTGTTAGTGCTTCTGTGTTCGGATTAATTATTTTTAAGGAGTGTTGCCCTTCAGACATATCCCCAACTCCATGTAAAACTATAGCTCCTGCTTTCTTTCCTTCTATAGAAGATGGTTCTAAATCAAAATCAAATAACTCATCATCGATATAAACATTTAAAGTATCATTAGTGATTACTCCATTACCACAGTTCCTAATAAAAAACTTATTTTTCGATGCTTCCTCTATCTTCATACATGAAGACAAAGTTTTTAAACTTTCTTCTGTCCTAACTTCTCCGGTACGACTAACTTCCGAGAAAAAACCGCTTAGATAAAGCCATATCATTAAACCAACACTAACAACAATAGCCACAACTATAGTTAAGGTTATTAAAGTTGTTGCTGCTTTCATAAGAATTATTTGTCTTATATATTATAATTTCTTTATCTTTCCTGGAGTTGGTTCAAAGCATACACCTGACTCCAAAAGGTCTTGAATTGCAAAATCTACATCGTTCTCAGGCAAGCCAGATTTAGTTAGAATTTCCTGATAGTCTGCTCCTTTACCTTTGTCTAAATTTCCAATGAGATTTAAGATCTTGCTCTTAGTTTCTGAAGAACTAGTAACTTTTTCCTCAGCCAAATTTTCTAATACTTTCTGGGCTTCCAAAATTCCTTCAGCATCTTCTAAAATCATAAATTGTTTAACTATTGTTTTTAATTCATTTAAGTCAGAAGTTTGTTTTTGTAATTCTTGAATTTTCTTTATTTTCTTTCTCTGCTCTCTAAAAATTCTTTCTAATTCTAAAATTCTAAGAGTCTCAAGATTAGGTTCAGCCTTCTTTACTATTTCAGGTATTATATAAACCTCTCCATTATATTCCCTTATCTTTCCAAAAATATCAACCAAGTCTCCTGCTCCAAAACCATCAAATATCTTAGTATTAACAAAAGCTTTGCAACGAATAGTGTCTGTAGAATCGTCCAAAGTTATGGTTGCGTATCTCTCATCAGGACTTATGAATTTGTCAACTATTAAACCTAAAACTCTTACTCTGGATAATCTTCTTCCTAGATTAGTTAAAACGTAACTGCTTACAAAACCCTCTTTTTTTACAAAAGTCCCATTATCTATTTCACCAACCGATGCTTTTTTTGCTATCAATCTCTTAACTTCCATACTATCTTATCCTCTCTATATAATTTAATTTTGGTTCAAATATAGAACCTTCAGCTTTTAATCTTCTTAATAGTTCTTCTGCAGTTCCAGCTTTTATTCCTTGGTCCTCAGCTGCTGCTACTATTTCCTCTTTGGGGACAGGCTTTCCAATCTTTTTCTCAAGCATATCGATTATATCCAATATAGTGTGAATCTTACTTCTTTGGGATGCAGAAACACCTTCTGTTCTATCAATATCAATTTTTCCAGTTTCATAATCATAACCTAATTCTTGAATAGAAAATCTCATTATGCTAATTGCTCTTTCAGCATCTGAGATTTCAACCTTATCAGAAAGCCTTATTTTAGCTGCTGCTTCTGCTAATCTCATTAGAGCCTCATTCTGCCTCAATGTTATTGCAACAGTTTCTTCTCCAGAATAAAGACTTCTCATATCAATATAAAAATTCTTTAATCTTTCTGCTGCTTCTCT
>WVXN01000036.1:1619-3685 GCA_011773475.1 Candidatus Aenigmatarchaeota archaeon | reverse complement strand
TGTGTTGCCAGTTTCTCATCCATTTTCTTGTCAGGAATATCTTTTAAAGCAAATTTTAAATCAAATCTAGCTAACAACGTGTCAGGTATGTCAAGCTGTTCTGCTATTGGTCTATAAGGGTCGAATCTAAAGAATTTTGGATTGCAACCTGCCAAAACAGAAACCTGAGCAGGTAAAGTTGCTATTATTGATGCTTTTGCAACTGAAACTGTTTGTTGCTCAAGTCCTTCATGCATTGCAATTTGATCGTCTTTAGACATTTTATCAAACTCATCAACAGCTAGTATTCCTTTGTTTGCTAAAACCATTGCACCTGCTTCTAGCATCCAGCCTCCTCCGAACTCCTCATCTTTAACAACTGTTGCTGTTAATCCAGCAGCTGTGGCTCCCTTACCAGCAACATACTTTCCTCTAGGAATTATGCTCGATATTAGTTTTAATAACTGGCTCTTTCCTGTTGATGGGTCTCCAATCAATAAAACATGAACGTCTCCTCTGATCTTTGTTTTGTCTGGAAGGTTATGAGGCACTCCTCCGAATAATTGAAGTGCTATTGCCTCCTTAATTTTATCCATACCATAAATAGAAGGAGCAATAGAAGCAACTAACTTATTATAAACCTCAGGGTCTTTAGCAAGTTCTTTAATCTTTTCCTCGTCTTCAGGAGTTATTACAACCTCTTCCCATTCTATTTCAGTTGGTTCAACATAATTGGCCTCAACATAAATATCCATTTGTGTTCTCATTTTTCCTCTTCTTATTCTTTTTATTTCTTTGACAACACCATTGATTTTAAGTCTGTTTCCAGGATCCATTTTTCTTTGCATCTCAGGATCTGTTAAATCTCCTTTAATATAGATAGAAACTTCTCCAGGCCTTTCTCCTGTAACAATTTCAAAAGGTTCTTCAATAAACACCCATCTGGAGTCAAAAAGCTTCCTATCCATTAAAACAAAACCACCTTTTCTTCCGCACTCAGGATTATCACATCTAATAGGAGGTGTTAGGAATCTTTCCTTCTGTTCGATTTCCATTTTATTTCCACATTCTGGACATTGATAAATAGCAATTTTTACTTCAGGTTTGACTTCTGATGCTCTTCTCACAACACCGTCTAAAGAAACAAACTTTCCAATGTGCTCTGATCTTAAGTTTCTTATTCTTATGTTGAATCTTTCTGGTAAATTCTTAAATCTGGGTTCTATTTCCAATTCTCCTCCTGGTAAATCCATGTTTGAAATAGCTTCTCTAGCAGTTTGTAAAACATTTTCAGGATCATTCAAAAGTTTATCAGCTAATTTAAAATCAAATTTATCTAACAAAGAAAAATCTACTGATATTGATTTTTTTCCTTTTGAAGCTGCCGCTAACAAATCCTGTTCATAAAACTGTCTAAAAAACTCTTCAAACTTTTCTAGCTCCATAAAAACAATTATTGTATCTTCCTAAGTTTCTTATCTGCTTTTGCTACTGCTCTCTTAACATCTTGTATACTTCTTCCACCAGTACAAATGATTTTACCACTACCAAAAAGAAGAAAAGTGACTCTCGGGTCATCTATTCTCATAACTAAACCTGGAAATTGCTCAGGTTCATATTCTGTGTTTTCCAGAGTAAAAGCAATATTATTGAGATTTAATTCTCTATCAAGTTTTGCTGAAGCAACAATATTTTCCAATTGAACTTTATAACTTTTCGGAATTTTCATTCCGAGCCTGTTCATTCTCTTTACTATTTTTGATATTACTAGTTTTGCGTCTTTTGGAGACTTTGCACCTGTGCAGACTATTTTTCCTGATGAAAAAATTAAGGCTGCTGCCTTAGGATCTTTTAGTCTCATAACTAAACCTGGAAATTGCTCAGGCTCATATTCGATTCCATCTAAATTAGCAACTAATTTTTCAAGCTTTACAGGAACTCCCAAAGAAGCTGATGCAACAACATTTTCTATTTTTATTCTAAATGCCATTTTATCCCTCGTGTATAAAATAATGATAAATGAAATATTTAAAAGCTATTTATAAGGATTTCCTTAAGAAACGAAGGTTTTTTAAATTACTACTTTT
>WVXN01000036.1:0-1601 GCA_011773475.1 Candidatus Aenigmatarchaeota archaeon | reverse complement strand
CCCTGTTTTCTGGTGGCAAGGACAGTGTGTTTGCTATTTTAAAAGCTAAACAAAAAGGTCATGAAATAAAGTATCTGGCCACTATCCATTCTAAAAATCCTGATAGCTATATGTATCATACCCCTAATATCGGTCTAACTCTAATACAGGCTGAAGCCATGAAAATTCAGTTGGCTTCAAAAGAATCCAAAGGTGAAAAGGAAAAAGAGATTGAGGATTTGAAAATACTACTAGAAGGATTAGGCGTTGAAGGTGTTGTTTGTGGAGCTATAGCTAGCAATTACCAAAAACAAAGAGTAGAAAAGGTTTGTAAAGAATTGAATTTGAAATTATTGTCACCGTTATGGGAAATGGATCAAGAAAAACTACTTAGGGATATTATAGAAAACAAATTTGAGGTCATAATAACTGCAGTTGCTGCTGAAGGTTTTGATGAAAGCTGGTTAGGAAGAAAAATTGATGAAGAATGTATAAAAGATTTGATTGAACTAAAGGAAAAATTTAGTATTAACATTGCTGGGGAAGGAGGAGAATTTGAAACAGTAGTTTTGGATTGTCCTTTGTTTATCAGGAAAATATTAATAACTGAATCTGAAAAAAGGTGGGAAGGAAATAATGGTATGTTAGATGTAAAAGATGCCAAATTAGTTGAAAAATAATTCTATACAAAGTTATTTTAATTAATAGAAAATATAATTTAGTATATGGCTTATTCAGAAACAATAAAAGTTAAATTAAAATCTCAAGATTTTCATGATATAACAGGATATGTTGAAAACATTGTAAGAAAATCTGAAATAGATGATGGAATTTGTAATATTTTTGCTATCGGGGCTACAGGAGCTATGTTAATAAATGAAAACGAGCCAATGCTCTTAGAAGATTTTAGAAAAACCCTAGAAAAAATATCTAGCTCAAAAGAATTGTATCAACATGTAGAAAATGCTCATTCTCATATAAGATCAATGTTGATTGGAAACAGCCAATCGATCCCTGTAAAAGAAGGTAAATTGATGCTAGGAACTTGGCAGAACATAATGGTTGTTAATTTTGATACAAGAAATAGAGAAAGAGAAGTTATTGTAACTGTTGTTGGAGACTGATTCCTAGGGTTATTTTCATATCTGGTATGGAAAAATGTGATTTTTCATGTGGTTATGTTGATATATGTGGGGGAAAGTTATCTTTTAGACTTATAGAGAATCAAAGAACCTATAATAACCAATAAAATAGATATAATAAACCATAAAATATCATATCTTCCAGTACCAGAACCTATTAGGTATAGCGAACCTACAACTATTAAAAAAGAACCTAGTATTTGTTTCCAATTCATTTTTTCTTCACCTTTTCATAAACCCAACTTAAAAGAATGTAAAGTTCTATAACAAAGAGTATAAAAGCTGCTAAAATTCCTCCTATTGTGCCGCCAAAAAAGAACATAAAAAAGAGTAGTGGAAAAAGAAGTATAATAAATATAACAACTTTCCATTTCTTCTTCATACCACTAATTTAGAAATCTTGGCTTATAAAATCTAAACTAATTGTTTCCTATAGATATTTTCATATAAATTGGTGAACATATATACGATATTTTAGAA
>WVXN01000048.1 GCA_011773475.1 Candidatus Aenigmatarchaeota archaeon | reverse complement strand
GTCATGCTGGCAGGGTTAGAATTTTAAATAATCCAATTACTTTAAGAAAATTTAATTTGAAAAACGAAAAACCATCCATTCTAAGTGTAGATGAAGCTGAAATAGAAATAGTTGCTATCGCGACTTACAATACAACAGTAAAAGTAATGGCTAAACGTAATTATGAGGGAGGAAAATCATTCCCTTGGGATGTTGTAAGTCCTTATGATTTATTTTTTAGATGGGGTGAGCTAGCAAAACCAGAACACGATAACATACTAAATAAAATAGATTATGGTTATGTTGAAAGAAAGGCAAATCTTAAATTGCTAATGAACGAGACAAAATTTTATAATAGCTATAGGAGTTACCAAAGTAATACACACGCTGTTATTTTAGATGAAGATATTAAGGATTTGATCAAAAAGATTGAAATTGGTGATATAGTTCATTTTGATGGTTACTTGGTTAAAGTTATTTCTAGAACACAAGGTTTTCAAGATACGACATGGGGAGGCGAGACTGATATAACCAATGCAGGAATAGACTTATTTAGCTCATGCGAAACATTTTTTATTACAAATGCAATTTTATACACTGATTAAATTCTCTTAAATTGTCGAATATCAACATCACAAAAACTATTTATACAGACTTTTGCTAATTCTTTATTATGATAAAACAGGTCATCAACAGACCCTACAAGAGCAGATGGATAGGCGGATTGTACATATCCTTTACAATCATCATTGCATTATTTTATCTTTGGTTATATTTAGTAGCTGAATTATACCTAGCTCCCTCTTCTGCACAAGTTATTATAAGCGGTGTAATGCTTTTTGTTATTTTAATGCTTTTAACTCTAACAATAAGCTTTTACAACATAAAATACAAGATTAAAGACGGTTTGTTAACTTCTTGGTCGCCTTTTGTATTTATTAAAATAAGATTAAAGGATATTAAAAATGTTGAAAAGATATTCTATCCTTTTAATTTTAGGGTTGGTGCAAGTTTTTATTCTGGATTTTTTTATGTTCCCAACTTGGGCTGGGTGAGATCAATAATAACAAACCTTAGAGATGTTGTTCTGATTACAACAAGAAACGGCAAACACTTTATGATAACACCATCAAATCCTAAAAGATTTATGAAAATGTTAAAGAGAAGTTAAGAGATTTACTAAGGAAAAAATAGAGTTTGTAATTTCTATGTAGTGTGAAATATTATTAAATTATTTTCTGTTTAAAATAAAGATATGACGAACAAAAGAGAGCTAGTAAAAGAAGTTACACTACAAATTATTGAAGAAAAAGATTTTTTGATTGCTTATGATGTTTTTCAAAGAACAGAAAACATTGATCCTCATGCAGTAGTACAATTTATAACCCATAACTTTGAAGATTGGGGTTTAGAAAGAAAATCTTATCATGGAAGATGGGTATACGCCAGGGATATAGAAAATATACCGGCTTTAACCCCTAAACAAGTAAGATCCAACATAACAATAGGTTTTAGCAGGATTGAACCCACTGTTTCAAAAGAATCTCGAGAAAGAGATGCATTTGATATTTATAAGGCCCACCAATCTCTAAAAGATTTGGGACCCCATAATGCAGAAGAACTTTATTCTTCAGCTGAAAATTATTGTAATACTCGTTGTGAAGCTCCCTCTTATTTGAATCCAATGATAGTATGTGCAGAATCTTGTGAAGTCTGGAAACTTAAAAATAAAGCTCTAAAAATTTTTAGAGAGTCTTAATGAATAAAAATCTTTAAATGTCTTTCTCAAAATCAATCAAATTCTTAAATTTCTAATTTCCATTATTAGCATGAATAAATGGGTCAAGTTGGTAGCTTGTATTTTGATTTGTCAAATCGCAGGTGTTATTGGTTCTTTGTTTACCACACCTTCAATTGCAACATGGTA
>WVXN01000085.1 GCA_011773475.1 Candidatus Aenigmatarchaeota archaeon | reverse complement strand
AGGTCCTGAATCAGGAAGACCAACTGAGCCAGAATGGGGACAAGGAGGAACAGCTTCTTTTAGTGCTTTAGATTTTACAGCTGAACGTATATTTACATCAGCTCCTGGTTCTTATGATTTATCAGAAATTGCTTGTTTAATATCAGTTGACATTTATAATGATTTTAAATTAAATGGAGAATCAGGTGCTAGAACTAGTTCTGTTTGTGGGTTAAAGGGTATTCCTTGGAATTACTGGTCTACTGGTTATGAAGGATGTCTTATAGGTCAAGGAGCTTTCTCTTATTCTACTTCTACAAATCCTGCAAATGAAGGAGATTTTGCTGCTCATGCTAATACTTTATATCATGATTGCCATATCTGTAAAGAAGACCCTGCTCCAGTTGCAGGTGGAGCGGGAATAAATGATTTAGATGAGACTTGTATTAATTTGAATCTAAGAGATAGAATGGTTGGGAGTGATTACTTTTGTCACGGTGCTGGTGGTTGGGGATCTGGAACTAATGCTGGCTTCCTGGACGGTACAGGAAAAATTTCGGAATTTGGTAATTGTGTTGATGGAGATGATACTCAATTTAATAATAATATTGGTGATTGGCGAGGTTATTCAGATGGATATCAAGATATCTTTGGGTACCAGGATTGTGGTAACGAAGGTGGTGCCACAGATGGTACCGCAGATCCTGATTTTTGCGATAATAATCACGATATGATTACATGGACTGGCAATCAGGAGACCTGGTTAGGAGATTGGAAAGTTAAAGACACTGCCACCGGAACGACCAATAGTAAACCTTTAACAGATGGGCGGAAATATTTTTATGGTATATTTTGGATAAAAGCAGATAAAAGGTATGATGTTGTTTTTGTTTTGATTCCTAATGAAAATGCGTTCAACGCTGATTTTCGTGAAATTTGGGAAGATCTTTTAGATAAAGATGATAAATTTTACAGAGTAAACCCTCTTGGAAACGAAATTTGGCAAGCAAGAACAGTTGCAAACTATAGAGTTAATCTTGTTACTGACACCAGCATTGTACAAACTATTATGGATTTAATATCAAAAGAGGCTGAAATAAGCATGGAAAATATTGAGTGCCGTCCGTGTGGGGATGGAAATCCAGCAACTGATGATTGGGAAGATTGCAGACCTGATGCATGGACAGTAGAAAGACAATGTGAAATGAGCCCACATGACGAACATTTTCTCAAAATGCCTATTAAAATAAAAACAAATGCAACTAACGCTGTTGCTTTAGGTACTTGTGGTGTAAAGATTCAGGGTGGTAAAACATACAGGGTTATAGTTAATAATTGGTGGAATAAACATAGGCGATGTATCGATTGGACTTGTGGATATGGTACAGGTCCTTGGCATAATTGTTTTACAGGAGTTGACAGGTCAGTAATTATTCTTGAACTTTGATAATTTAAAAAATTAAATATAAGTATTATTCAAATTAATTATGAATATGAAAAGGGGAACGTCAGTTGTTACAGTTGTTGGTGCTATATTAGTCTTTTTATTTTCTGTCTATGTTACATGGTCATTTATTTATGGTAAAGAATTGCCTAAGCCTGAGTTATCTTTTACAGAAGAGACTGAAGAAGAGTTTAAAAAAATTTGCACTTCAGATAAAGATTGTGGAAAAAATCCTGATGGCTCATCTTGTATGTCTGTTCATGATCCTCATTTTCCTGATACTTTTATATATTTTTGTGGATGCTATTTAAAAGAACATTGTAAAACAACTGCTGATGTTGAAAGAGGTGATACTTGTGGTCAAAACGGCAAATGTGAATAAAGGATTTGTAATTAGCACACTTTTTATATTAATAATAATATTTGTAATTGTATTTTTTATTATATTTTTCTTCAAGGAAAATACTGATTGGTTGGAAAAAATAGCTTTTAGTATAGCTCAACTTTTTTCTTGGTGATGTTAATAACCGTAAGATATAATAACCAATTAGAAAAATAACTATTTATGAAAGGCGGCATGATAACAAAAATTTTGTTGGCATTAACAATTTTCTTAGTTTTGGCTTTTTTATTGATTTCAGGTTTTATCGAACCCTTACTTGCAACAGGAAGAGAAGTAGAAGGAATAAAAGACTTTAGATGGTACTGTATGTTTTGGGCTGAAGATGGCTACCAAGGCACAACAGCTGAAATAGAGGGACAAGATATATATATGCATGAACACTGTTCTAAGGAGCTTGGATTAAATTGTCTTGCACTTGGCCCAGATTTGGTACATGGTGGTTGCATGCCTCAGAATGATGAAGACGAGAAGTGGGAAAAATGTAGAGACGCGTGCAGAGGTAAAAAAACAGAAGAGTGATTATTTGGAATTCGTAATGGGAAAAATTGTTGGTATAATAATATTTCTAATTATTTTAGTTATCTTAATATTTTTTGCAGATATTCCAAGGGTGATGGGAGGAGAAGCTAATTTGCAACAAAAAATGAGAGAATGCTGTAGACCTTATATTGCACGTGGTTGTCCAGGTTACAAATCTATTGATTATTCTAATATCAGTGGTATTTTGTGTGATAATAAAACTCTTGAAACTTTAGAAGATTTGGTTGTGGAAACTAATACAAATGATGAATCATTAAGAATCTTTTGTATGTGCATGTGATGTTATGATTGAGCAAGCACTTGATTTAGCATTAACAGTTTTTATTTTTATTGTAATTGCTTTGTTATTTATAAGCATATTTGGGGTTCCTAGTTGTGAATCTTTGGCAAACCAAACAGCCTTGCAATTAAGAGAAGCAATAAATATAGTTGCTAATGATGACTTTCCGACTTATTATCCAGATGACTCGAATTATGACGAACCATCCCATTCTCTTTATTACGAGACTGTTCCAATAAGATTATGTCAGAAACATGGTACTTATTCATATATTTTGGCATTTATGGGAGGTGGTATGCCTGAGTGGCAAATATATTATGAACACTTTCCTGAGATGGGAGGAGGAGCGTGGAATGAGGCTTATCCTTGGAGTGGTGGTGCAGCAAGTACTTTTGTTTTTTGGGCTGCTTTCAGAGGTGTGGAAGTTGTAAAAGGTTTAGCAAAATATACAACCAAGCTCTACTATCAGTACAAAGCAACCAAAGCAGGAATTAAACTTTTATTTAAAGGAAGGGATTTTGGTTTTTTAACTTGGTTAACCAAAAGAAATACGTTTAGACAAATGTTGGTAGAGGGTTTGAGTAATTCATTTAGTGAATTTAAAGGAACTGGTCGTTCTCTTAACATAATTGTTGATAAACTAAGTAATAGAGATGCACATTATCTTTTAAGATTTTTAGGTGATCATACTCCTGATAGTTTAGGTTGGATAAGTACTCAATGGGATGATATTACCAAAACTGTTAGATATATGGGCACAGAAGACCCTCTTACTGGAAATGTTAGACTCGCTTTTAAAGATGTAGATATACCAGAAAAAATGGTAGTAACAGAGTACGATCCTATGTATGGTGGTTATGTGGATAAAGTAAAGGAATATGGGGTACGTTATACAGATCCTGGACCTTTTGACCCAAGCAAAGCTGATTGGAATGATATTAAAATTGTAGATCCCGGCCAGGCTGTTCCTCCTGGTTATGTAAAACCAACATATAATCCGCGTAAATTGATGACTGAACTTCATGATGCATTAATAGAAGCAGGACAAACCGACAAAGCTAATTTTATAGATGAGATGTTTGATCTTGCAAATCCTGGTGTTTTGCAAAATGATGTTCAAAAATTGTCATGGATAAAAAGAATTTTTGGCGGAGTTACAAAAAGAGTTGATAGAATGAAAAATTATCTGAAAGGAAAGTGGTACCTTGCTGATAAATTGACTCCACAAACTGGTGATGAAATATATAGAAGAACTGATGCTATGTGGAGATTAGCCCAAGTAACTGATCCTGCAGATCCTTTATTTCCTACAGCACAATCTTTTAGGGAGAAAGTAATTAAACCATTACTCGAAGCTAAAGATCTTGGTTTTAAAGACAAAATAAAATTTTATGCTAAGAGGTTTGGAATTGGTATAGGAGTTGATGTATCAGCTGAAGACGCTGTAAAGGTTATTAATAGGTTATGGCAAGAAGAAGGCGGAGGACTTGTTTTTTATCATGCTTCTGATTTGTCAAATGTTTTTGTTAGGGCTTCAGATTTAATAGTGATAGATCCTGCAAAGAGTATTGATGATATTTTAGCTGAGATTAAAAATTTAGACCACTATGATGAATATTTCAGTTTTTTTGAAGATAGGATGATAGGCGGCGAACCAATGGGAGTTAGACAAATTATAAGTGAACTAAAAAACCTATATGCTGTTAGTGGTGGTAATGAAGATACGTTCCGTAGATTTGTTGAAGATTTTAGATTGCAACATCTTACTAAAGGAATAGATTTGGTGGATGCTGGTGCTGTTGTTGACGATGCAACAAAAGAACTATTAGAAAATCAATTACAAATGATATATGGAATTTACAGTAAAGATTTTAATGCATTTCCTGTTCCAACGTGGAAAGTGTTTGCTACAAGATATGCAAGCAAACAATTAAAAAAGATGGTATTTATAGACGGAGCAGCTCTTGTTGCACCTAATAGTTGGTTTGCTAAAGGATTAATATTAACATATATGACTGAAAGTTGTATGGGGAATTCTATTTGTGTCTATGCTCAAGCAGCTGAATACGAATCTCCATATTATTTGAGCGAAAATGCCACAGAATATAGTGTTAGGTCTTGGAGACCAATTGAGCCATGGAAACAATGGTTAGGTTGGCAAGCAGCACTTCAAAATGTTCCTCCGCATCCTAGATTTTATGTTGTCAGTCCTTGTTTTGCTGTGGCAAAAGTTTGGAAGACCGATCTTGATGGTCAAGCCACTATTTTTGTTCATCCAATCAAAGTTGATATGGAAGGCAAAAGATCTAATTATTGCTACGCTGACGCAGATCTTATTAATACATACACAGCAATCTGGGGAGCAGCTGACATTTTGACTATTGTAGAAATAGTTTTATCCTTTGGTACTAGAGCTGCTGAAGAGGGTTTAAAAGCAACAGTAAAAGAAACCCTTGGAAAATGGAGTGTGTTTGATCCTGTAACACTTGGACAAACACTTGCTGAAGCTGCAATAAGCTGGCCTGGATACCCATACACATCTCTAAATTACACAGACATCCACGAGACTGGAACATATAGTGAACCATTTAAGGAACTAGAAGAAAGCTTAAAGAGACAATTTGGAGGGTAAATTTTTATGGCTGAAACCATAAGGGATTTCATAATACTTTTAGCACAATTAATCTTAATTTTAGTAATAGCTTCTGTTATCTTTTCCCCAAAGGGAATTGTTGAGAGTGTATTTGCATTTTCAACTTATGCAGAACCAGTAACACTATTAAATCATCTTGCATCAGTAATAACAACTGTAAGCTATGCTCCAGGAGAAGCCACATCATCTTTTAAAACTTCTGGGGTGCCTTACATAGTAGAAATCTATAAAGTAGGTGATACATCCTACTTATCTATTGACTTTAGTTTGGTTGAACAAGAAACAAATATAAGGTATGAGCCAATTGAAGCAATACCAATTATTTCAGACTGTGAAATTACTGATCAAAAACTGGTTCTCACAGAAGGTATTATTCAAGAGATCACTGTTAAAAAAATAATAAAAAATGGTGATTGTTTAATTTACATAGTTACAGAAAAGGTGCCTTATGATTTTAATGTTACTGTTTTTCCAGAAAGTGGATTCGTGCTTAATGGTTCGAGTACTACAGCATTTGTAACAGTTAGTTTAGTTGATGTAAAAATATCACCTGGACCCATTCATTTATCAGCATTGGGTGAACCAGATGGCGTTACCATAACTTTTAGTAAGAATGATATGGGACCAGAGTTTGATTCTGAGATGACAGTATATGCAGGTCCTTCAACAACTCCTGGCACATACTATATAACAATAATGGGGAAGAGTGATAGATTAGCAAGAACAGCATTATTTATACTAGAAGTATCTCCCCTTTACTATACATTTGTTTTAAATACTGAAGTAAATATTGCAAAGCTACCATTAACAGGCGTTGAAGTAAATGTTAGTGATGATATTAAATACACTACTAAACACAATGAGTTTATATCTAATGTTGTTTATGGTATGATTCCAAAATCATATTATTATGTTGATGTAGAAGATTTGTTTAATTCAAGGGAATTCAGTCATTTACGAGATTTTGATTGTGAAAATTCAGGACAAATTTTAGATACTG
>WVXN01000018.1:1165-2939 GCA_011773475.1 Candidatus Aenigmatarchaeota archaeon | reverse complement strand
GCTATGAGAAATTCTTTGAATATTATGATTATGGACAGTCATGAAATTTGTTCTGCATTAGGGACAAGAGGTTCATCGAAAAATAAGGACAATAAAAATTTTGTTCCATACTATGATGCAGGAATGAGAGCATATCTTAATTATCAACACCAACTTCATAATGATATTATCCAAGAATATTCATCAGAAAACATTGAAGGATTCGTATCAATAACGCCTATAGTTGATGATTATGATAGTATTATCAATAATGATGTTCCAATCTACTATTTCTTAGAATATGGAAAATATTGTATTTTAATTCTTGATGAAAGAAATGAATTATATCACAAAGGAATACTTTTTTCAGACGAGCAACTAAATTGGATTAATGGTGTATTAACAAGAACAGAAAAGGACAATATTATAGTAGTCAGTTCTAGACCAATCGGATATCTAAGCAAGACAATTGCACAACTAAGGGGTATTTGTAGTAAGGAAGGAAGAGATGATTTGTACCATCCTTATAATTACCATAGGACAATGAATGTCTTAGATTTAATTAGTGAATATGGAAGAAATAAAGAGATAACTATTGTATCAGGTAACATTAGAAAAACATTTATAAACGACATATCCAGAAATGAAATAATTTATCCAAAAATTAAACAACTTGTTTCCAGTGCCATAACTCGTAAGCCAAGAGGGTACGACAATTTACCGTCTCGTTTTGGACACTGGTTGGGCCAAAAATTATCACGCTTCAGAAACAATACTTATGAAATAGGCAGCAAAAATAATTATTCTGCAAATAATAACTATGGTTTTATAGAAGACGATGTAGTATCAAATTATTGGGTTAAGGGTTATGGAGGAGTAGTATGTAGTTATTTTAATTAATAAACAATTTTATAATTATTTATTAATCTCAAAAAACTAATAGATTAGTATCACCAACCTGTAGGATTTTCTTTGGCTGTATTGGTTTTTTCTTTGTTTTTGGCCGACTATTCCTAGCACTATCACTGACAACGATTGGATTGTTCAAAGCAATGAGATTTTCGTTTTGTTCATCAGAATGGACGACAGTTGCTTTTAGAGAAATTTTACTCTGCTTTCGCTTTCGTTTCCTTTTGAAAAATATAACGGTTGGGGCTGAAATGGATACTACCACCAAAATTGTCACTACGGTCCAGATGGTAATCATATTTGATTAGTTATTTAATATTAGTCTAATTAAATACGTACTACAATCTTAAAATAAATCAATTTTTTAATATTTCCTTGTCTATAATTTCAGCAATACGTCCTCCTGTCTTACCATCCCAATATTTTATTCCATCTACTATAAATGGATTATGCTCTCCACTAAAAACCATATCAACTCTTCTTATAATCTCTTTTTTATCTAATATAGTCAGTAGATAATTAGTTCCATGAGTACATGTAATAGCTCTTTCAGTATTTGGCCTAATAGTTATGCATGGTTTTTTAAGAACCGTTGTTTCTTCCTGTAATCCGCCCGAATCAGTAACAACAACTGCACAATTAATATTTAAATTTAAAAACTCAAGATATCCAAGTGGTTCTAGCAATATAATATTTTTTGGTGAGTTATATTCATCTTTTAAAAGCTGATGTATAAGCTTGCTCTTTCTTGGATGGACTGGAAACACTATTTTATATTTTTGTGATAAATTTGCAAATGCATCTAATATTATCTTTAAATTATCAATATTATCAACATTGTGTGGTCGATGTAGAGTCACTAATATATACCTATTTTTTTCTAATT
>WVXN01000018.1:574-996 GCA_011773475.1 Candidatus Aenigmatarchaeota archaeon | reverse complement strand
TTATTACATGTCAAAGCACCAGCAACTGTTGAGGTTACATCGCCAAAAACAAGCACCAAGTCAGGATTTATTTTATTAAATGTATTTTCTAATCTGACCATAATATTTGCTATTTGCGTATTCTGAGTTCCTTTATTTACTTTTAAATTTATGATATTGGCATTTGTTAAACCTAATTCTACAAAGAATATATCTGACATATTGTAATCATAGTGTTGTCCAGTATGAACTATTATGATATCATACTTTTCCAGTTTTTTAAGAGCATTATAAACTGGCGCAGCTTTCATAAAATTAGGTCGTGTACCAACAACTAGTACGATTGTTTTCATTTAATTTTATTTAAAATAAATAAACAACTCTTTATGCATCTAAACCATATTAAAATTCAACATCAATCATATGATGTTTGAAATTTTCAT
>WVXN01000018.1:0-332 GCA_011773475.1 Candidatus Aenigmatarchaeota archaeon | reverse complement strand
ATCTTTCTTTTATAACTAAATTGGCTACATCTTTGGGATAGATGGGCTGGTCTTGTCGGATATGAATAATCACTTTCCTCCGGTAGTAGATCTATATCGTGAAAGCAAAAATAATCGAAATAGTTTTTAACCAAATCAAAACCAATATTGAATAATCCAGCTCTATTGAACAAATCATCATTCTTCTGATGGATTACGAATATTTGATAATTATACCCTTTCAGATAATTTACCATATATGGCATAAATTGTTTTAAATGTTCAAATCTGTCACGATATGGGATGATAATTGCTAATCTTTTATGTTTATCTTCTTTATTCGATTCAATTAA
>WVXN01000009.1:4221-4485 GCA_011773475.1 Candidatus Aenigmatarchaeota archaeon | reverse complement strand
TTATTGTATATTGGATTTACAAAAAAAGAAAGAAGTGATTTAATTGATTAAGGAAAGTCTAGAATTATCTCTTGATAGCCTAAAGCATAGGAAAGTCAGCTCAGCTTTAACAATTCTAGGTATTGTTATTGGAATAACAGCAATTGTTTCTTTATTGTCTGTAGGTGAAGGTCTCCAGTATGCAGTTTCTAAACAATTAGAAGCTGTTGGTTCTGACAAAATAATTATAACATCTGGTTCAGATATTATGTCAGCTTTTATGGG
>WVXN01000009.1:0-4092 GCA_011773475.1 Candidatus Aenigmatarchaeota archaeon | reverse complement strand
GAAAACCTTTTTGAAAGAGAAATCAACATTGGAGACTCTGTATATATAAAAGATGAAAATTTTAAGGTTATAGGAATTTTTAAATCTACAGCTAATAATCAACGAGATAAATCTATATTTATACCATTAGAACAATTAAGAGAAATTACTGATAGCAAAGATTCGTTAACAATGATTTTTGTAAAAGTCTCTGATGTATCTAAGACAGAAAAAATTGCTGATGAAATAGAAGAGGAACTTGATGAGGAATATGGTGAAGGATATTATCAAGCTACTACAAGTGAACAAATGGCTGAAAATGTAGGATCGATATTTTCAATTCTCACATTCGTTCTTGGAGGCATTGCATCAATAGCATTGATTGTTGCTGGGGTGGGTATTGCAAATACTATGTTTGCATCAATCATGGAAAGAACCAAAGAAATTGGTGTTATGAAAGCTATTGGAGCTACAAACTATAATGTCATGGAAATATTTTTAGTAGAATCAGCACTTCTAGGAATTTTCGGAGGTTTAATAGGTTGTACAATAGGTTTTGTATTATCACAAATAATAACACTAGTTGCAGGAAGCTTTTTGCCTGTTCCTTTTGAAACTGTTGTAACAATAGAAATGA
This sequence comes from Candidatus Aenigmatarchaeota archaeon, assembly GCA_011773475.1. Lineage (GTDB taxonomy): Archaea > Aenigmatarchaeota > Aenigmatarchaeia > Aenigmatarchaeales > Aenigmatarchaeaceae > CS1-C013. The sequence continues at coordinate 3,476 of WVXN01000009.1, read as the reverse complement.
TTATCATGAGTTTATTGTTTTCCATTATTGTAGGTATTATATCAGGCCTCTGGCCTGCAAGAAAAGCTGCTAAAATGCAGCCAGTAGAAGCTTTAAGGCATGATTAGAGTGATATGAATGTTTCAAGAAAGTTTTAAAATATCATTGGATACTTTGAAACACAGAAAAATTAGTTCAATTTTAACAGTTCTAGGTATAGTCATTGGAATATCTGCAATAATTAGTTTATTATCTATAGGTATAGGTTTACAACAATCAATTTCTGAACAGCTTGAAGGTATGGGTTCTGATAAAATAATGGTTATGCCAGGATCAGGTGATGGTTTTGACATGTCTAGTTTTTCTGCATTTCTCGGTGAAAGTTTAACAGACAAAGATGTTGAGACTGTTGAAGACATTTCTGGAGTCAAAATGGCAGCAGGCTTACTAATGAAAACACTTCCTATCAAATACAAAGATGAAGTGATAACCACATATGTTACAGGAGGAACTGTAGAAGCATATAACAAAATGTTTTTAGAAATGAGAATATTTGAGATAAATGAAGGAAGATCAGTTAAAGAAGGGGAAAGCAGTGTTACAGCTGTAGGATCAAGGATTGCAGATGATGTTTTTGAAGATGAAGTTAAACTCGGAGATACATTGTATGTAAAAGATAAAAAGTTTAAAGTCATTGGAAATCTTAAATCAATTGGAAACAGTCAGGATGATCAAAATGTTTACATAACTCTAGACGATATGAGAGAGCTTGTTGGCGGAAAAGACTCTTTAACTTTAATATATGTACAAGTCTCTAATCCCGAAAATATTGATAATGTTGCTGAAAAAATTGAGAAAAAATTAGAAGATAAATACGGTGAAAATACAATCACTACTTTAACAAGTGAACAAATGACTGAAATGATGAATTCAATATTTTCAATTCTCACATTTGTAGTTGGAGGTATTGCATCTATATCATTACTTGTTGCCGGCGTAGGTATAGCTAACACAATGTTTATATCAGTCATGGAAAGAACCAAAGAAATTGGTGTTATGAAAGCTATTGGAGCTACAAACTATAATGTCATGGAAATATTTTTAGTAGAATCAGCACTTCTAGGAATTTTCGGAGGTTTAATAGGTTGTACAATAGGTTTTGTATTGTCTCAAATTATAAATTTTTTTGCTGTTGGGATGATTCCAGTAACATTTCAGGCAACTGTCACACCAGAAATGGTTTTACTCGGTTTAGGTTTCTCAGTTATTGTAGGTATTATATCAGGCCTCTGGCCTGCAAGAAAAGCTGCTAAAATGCAGCCAGTAGAAGCTTTAAGATACGAATAATCAACCTTTTACTTGGACAAGCATTTTTCTGCCCATTAATATCCAATAAATAACTTCTCCACCTTGTTTTAATCTTCCTTTTAGTTCATCAGGTATTTTAGATTCAAAGGTTTCATAGGTTTCCAGGTCCATTATCTGAGCAGTTTCACCCATTATAGCAACCACTTGACCAATCTTTTTATTAACTATGGGAACTTCTATTTCTGCAGAAGCTGGTTTTACTATTGATCTTCTTCTATTATCAAAAATTCCTATTGCTTCTAGTCTTGCTTTTGTTCCTCCATGCTTTCCAGGAGCAGAAGTTGTTACATTTAAAACTCTACAAGGTTCTCCGTCTATAACACAGAATTTTCCAGGCTTTAAGTTTTTTATTACAGCTCTGGTAGTTGTCATAAAAGAATAAAGACAAATCTAAAATATATAATTAAGCTTTACCACCAACAAATTTTATATCTTTTCTAAGAATGGTCCTTCTTTTAGCATGTCTTGCAACTTGAGCAGCTTCCAATGCTAATTCATGACCCAGTTCTTCAACAATTTTTGCTAACTCTTTTATAGCTTTAGCAGAAATTCTCTCAACTCCAGCCTTTCTTGCTATTCTCTCTATAGGTGCTAAGGGAATCATGAAATCTGCTATATTATAGGGGGAAAAAGTCTTTATAAAGGTACCGAAAGCTTTAAATATGTTTGTGATACAAATTACTTTATAATTTAATTTAATGTATCACTACTTAATGGTAAATATTTGAAATAAGCTGATTAAGATGACAAGAAGAATGAAAATAAAAAAAATTAAAAGAAAACCGAGAAAAACAATAAAATATAGAAAAAATCCTGTTAGAAGAATATGTCCTGATTGTGGTTCTAAATATTTCATGGAAGACAAAACAAGAGGAGAAATTGTTTGCGCTAAATGTGGCTTAGTTTTAGAAGACACTAAAATAGATACTTCTCCTGAATGGAGAGCCTTTGATGATGAACAAATTTCAAGAAGAACAAGAGCAGGAGCTCCTTTAACTTTTACAAAGCATGATAAAGGATTAACAACTGAGATAGGAAGAGGAAGAGGAGAATTGTTTAAAGTAATACCATCAAAAAGGGCTCAATATTATAGATTAACTAAATGGCAAAAAAGATTAGTTGAATCAAAAGACAGAAATCTTTCTTTTGCTTTATCAGAATTGCAAAGACTTGTTTCATTTTTAGGTTTGCCAAGATCTGTTCATGAGGAAGTAGCTAAAAATTATGAGAGAGCTGTTGACAGAGGCTTGGTAAGAGGGAGGTCAATGGAATCTGTTATTGCAGCTTTGCTATACACTGTTTGTAGGGAGTTGAATACTCCTAGAACTTTAGAAGAAATAGCAGAGGCTTCTGGCGTTGAAAGAAGGGAGATTGGAAGAACATACAGATATATAGCAAGAGAGTTGGGTATGAGAATTTTACCAGCTTTACCAAAAGATTACATTCCAAGATTTGCTTCTATGCTTGGTTTAAGCGACAAGGTTCAAGCAAGGGCAATAAGAATTTTGGGAAAAGCTAAAAAATTTGAAGCAACAACTGGAAAAGGTCCTACAGGAGTTGCTGCAGCTGCTTTGTACATCTCTGCTGTGTTAGAAGGTGAGAAGAGAACACAAAGAGAAATAGCTGATGCAATTGGAGTTACAGAAGTTACAATAAGAAACAGGTTCAAAGAATTAGTTGAAAAACTTGGTTTAGAGGAAGAAGTAGAGAAAAAGGTTAGAGAAGACTACACAGAAAAAGAATCAAGATTAAGAAAATTAAGAAAAAAAAAGAAAATAACTAAACTCCTAACTTTTCTTCCAGTAACTTTAGTCTAACATCTATTGTTTCAAGTTTTTGTAGTATTAAATCCATTTTATCTTCTGTTTCTATTCTTTTCTCAGTTGCGCCTACTAAATCTAAAGGTCTTGGAAAACCCTCTCTAACTGGAGGAAGATGTTCAGGTTCTCTTACTTTAAATCTTTCTAAATCTTCTGGAAGTGGTGTTGTTACTTCTTCAGGAAATTCTTCCTCTTTCTTCTTCCTTCTTTTTAACCAGCCAAAAACCATATTAGTTACCTCATTCTGCCTCTATGCTCCCTTTTCACTATCCCAAATTCTTCTCTTATTTCATTCTCGAGTCTATCTAC
>WVXN01000012.1:5420-9363 GCA_011773475.1 Candidatus Aenigmatarchaeota archaeon | reverse complement strand
TGTTCGTAGATATTCGACTAGTGGAGTTGCAGATGGTTGGGGTTTTAGTATAACAGATGTTGTTAATCCTTATTCTGTTGATTTTGATGGAGAAAATTTTTGGGTTGTAGGTTCTTCTTCAGTTTACAAATATGATAGTTCAGGAACTTATACAGGCTTTAGTTTTAGCTTAGATAGATTAGAAACTCCAATGTCTTATCCAGATGCAGTTTCCTTTAATGGTAATATATGGATACTTACTGATAGTTATTCAGTATCAAAAGGGAGAGGAGTTTTTAGATATAAAACCGATGGGACATATGACAATTGGTATTTTGATATTAATCCGCCTACAACTGATGGACATGGTTTAGCTTATAATGGAACGTATTTTTGGGTAATGACTTCAACGGGTACAGTCTATAGATACAGTTTAAATGAAGATTGCCTTGAACTTATGAAAGAATGTGACGAGTACATCACATTTTTACCTTATCAAATAGATCAAAACAATACTCGTTATTGCCTTCTTTATGATTTGCATATACCAGATGACACAGCTATTGGATTTTCCCCAGGTGTTCAGAATTCTATTTTAGACTGTCAAGGATATAATCTTGATGGCAATGATCCTTCAATGGCTCATGGAATTTTTTTGATCCGAAACAATATAAATAACACAATAAAAAACTGTAATATTACTGATTTTGATAAAGGAATTTATCTTTATACTTTTCCAACTGGAGCTAATAATAATAATATTATAGCCAACATAACAGTCAGTAGTAATGATGAAGGCGTCCGTCTTTCTGACTCAGACAACAATATTCTTTTCAATATAACAGCTGATAACAATGTTGAAGGTATCTACCTCTGGGGTAGTTCCAATAACGTTCTAACCAACAACATAATTAATAACAATAACGATGGTATTTACCTCGAGAATGATTGTAGTAGTAATAACATAACCAACAACATGGTTAGTAACAATGGTAATGGAATTCATACGCGTGAAAGTTACTATAACACCATAACTAACAATACAATAATAAATAGTGGTTCCCGTGGATTATATCTTTCAGTTTATAGCGAATATAACACCATAACCAACAATATAATTGATAATAATATAATGTATGGAATTCAAATCGATCAGGATTATAACAACTTAACAGGTGGTTCACTAGCAGGTAATACAATTTGGGATTATTCATTGTTTGGATTAATAAATTCAACCTACTTCAGAAACACAAACTTCACTGGTCCAAGAAGAATTTATTTTGATGATGCCGATTCTTGGTTTATTTACAATAATGAAACCACTGGAAATATTTGGCTTAAAACCAAAGTTTCTCTTACATCAACAATAGCAAGAGAGCTTGTTAACTGGAATAATGCTATAATGAAATGGAACGATACTTCCGATTCGTTAACAACAATAACATATAATATCACAGGTCTTTTACCATATACATATTATTATGTATATAACAACTCAGTCGAAATTTTAGGTTCACCATTCAATTCAGATTTTTCTGGTGAAATAAATTTTACAATTAATTTACCTCAAAATGAAGAACATGAAATAATAGTAAATAGATCGCGCCAAGTTCTTTATTTTGATTTTAATGAAGCAAATGGTACAACAATTTATGATAAATCAGATTATGGAAACAATGGAACTTTTTATGGAGAAAGTTTTAATGATGGAACATTAGGAGATGGAAACTGTGATCCTGGTTCAGAAAATTGTCCAGAAAGAGTTACAGGATATTTTGGAAAAGCTTTAGATTTCGATGGGAGTGACGATTATGTTTCTTTATCTGACTCTGATAGTTTTAATATCGTAGACGAACTCACGATTTCTGCATGGATTTTTCCTTCATCAAATCAACCTACTGGAGGATCTAATCAAATTATCCAAAGACTAAATTGGGTCACTAATAGAGGATTCTTTTTAAGAGAAGGATATCAAAATAATCATAATCCTCAATTTTTTGTTGGAAACGGTACTTCTTGGACATCGGTTTCTTCAGATTATACTAATCCGAATGGATGGTACTATCTTGTCGGTGTAGTTAAAGCGAATGATAAAATAAAAATATATGTAAATGGGACTCTAGAAGAAGAAAAAGATTTCATAGGAAATATAGTTCAATCTGCAGGAGATATCATAATAGGATATGAAAGATGGGATTCTCTATTCAATGGGACAATAGATGAAGTAAGAATATGGGATAGAGTATTAAATGAAACAGAAATTCAAAAAGAAATGCAAAGTTCTCTACCAGTTATAAGATCTGTAGCTTCTTATAGTTTTGAAGAATCTGCAAATTATGTTAATGATACTCACATCTGGGTTAATGGTAGTTATGGTTCTGCTTTAAGTTTTGATAGAATTGATGACTATGTAGAAGTTCTTGATTCTGAAACTTTGAGTATCACTACCGGAGAACTTACAGTTGAAGCTTGGGTTAATTTAAATGATATTCCACAGCGTGGGTATATAGTAACTAAATATGATGATGATGTGTGGGCACTTCACTATGATGGTGATGGTTATGGAGATGAATTTGGCTTTCTTTTAAATGGACAAAGAATTCTTCAGAGAACCTATGATACTCTTCCATGGGACGAGTGGCATCATTTAGCAGTAACCTTTTCAGATAAAGACAATACAGCAATATTGTATATAGACGGATTTCAAGAAGATATAAATATTGACGCTACCGATCAAATACCATCTATAGCAGGTAATCTTTTCATATCTACATATAATGAATACCGCATGGTAAATGGTACAATCGATGAAGTAAGAATTTATGATAAAGTATTAACTCAACAGGAAATTCAAGATGATATGAATAATCTTTAATTACTATATTAACCTATAAATTTTCATGGCAAAGAAAAAGACAAAGAAAAAAACAAAAAGGGAAAAACATAAAAATTCTAAGAAAAAAAGAGAATTGCCTAAATTTAGAATTTTCAAAAGAAAACCAAAACAATTGCCAGAAGCAAAGAGAATTAAAGTTAGATACTCCTTAATACCACCATTTGCTGGAGTTAATATTAAATGGGATGAACAAAAAAAAGAATTGATATATAATGTCGGTGAGCCAACATTATCTGAAAAAGAAAAACAAATTAAGGAAAAATTAGTTAATGGTCTACTGGAAGTTTTAGATATTGAACTTTCTGCAATAAAAAAGAAAGGAGAAGCAATAGAATATTTAGAGAAACATGTTAAGAACATTATAGACGAATACCAAATAAAATTACCAAAAAGAACTTACCTAAAAATAATGTATTATATTTTTAGAGATTTTGTTGGTTTGAACGAGATAGAACCTATTTTGCAAGATCCTTATGTTGAAGATATATCTTGTGTTGGAGTTGGGATTCCTTTGTATGTTATTCATAGAAAATACGGTTCTATTAAAACCAATATTGTTTATGATGATATAGGACAATTAACAGAATTTGTTGTAAAACTTGCTGAAAGATGCGGAAGGTTCATTTCTTATGCTGAACCTCTATTAGACGGTTCTCTTCCAGATGGTTCTAGAGTCCAAGCATCCTTTGCTGAAGATGTTACAACAAGAGGCCCTTCTTTTACAATTAGAAAATTTGTACAAATACCTTTGTCTCCAGTAGATTTGATTAACAGGAAAACTGTAAACAGTGAAGTTTTAGCTTACTTATGGTTAGCAGTAGAAAGTGGAGCTTCGATTCTAATAGCAGGAGGTGCAGGAACAGGAAAAACAACTTTATTAAATGTTTTATCAATGTTTATTCCGCCAACTGCTAAGATAGTAACAATAGAAGATACTAGAGAACTAAACCTAACACATGAAAACTGGGTACCAGCTGTTACAAGAGTAAGTTTTATGAAAGGTGTTGGAGAAGTTTCAATGTTTGACTTATTAAAAACATCTTTTAGACAAACTCCTGATTATGTTAT
>WVXN01000012.1:5085-5250 GCA_011773475.1 Candidatus Aenigmatarchaeota archaeon | reverse complement strand
AGAAGACTCAAAGAAGTGGATGAAATACAGTCTGTTGATCCTGAAACAGGAAAGGCAAGACAAGTAAGATATTATTATTGGCTGCCTGACAAAGACGATTTTGGAAAGTATGCTGGAGATTCTTGGTTATTACAGGAATTATCAAGAATAAAAGGCCAATCCATA
>WVXN01000012.1:4335-5014 GCA_011773475.1 Candidatus Aenigmatarchaeota archaeon | reverse complement strand
TTAGCAGATTATTATAAGGATTCTAGAAAAGTTCTAGAAAGAGCTAGAATAATAAAGAAGAGAGCTAAAATCAGGAAAAAGAAACATAAGAGAAGAACTAGAAGAATATCTCCTAAGAAAAGAACCAGAATATCTAGAAGATGAAATATTTTAATGCGTCATTTATATTTTCAATTTCTATTATAGATATCCCAACATCTTTACCTATGTTAACTGTCATTTCTTTGTATTTTGTGGTACAAAATATGAAACTGCCTCTTTTAACACAGCTTTCCTCAGGTCTTAAATAAGTTTGAGTTCCTTGGCCTTTGGGAACTAAAAACACTTCAGCTCCCAACTCTTTTGCAACTTTTGCTTTTTCTAAAATTCCACCAACTTCTCCTATTGTTCCATCAGAGTTTATTGTTCCTGTCATCATTATATCATCTTTTATTTCCTTTTTTTGTAAAGCTGCTATTGTTGCTACTGTCAATGAAGCTCCTGCAGAAGGTCCACCGACTAAGGTCGCTTCGCTTTTTACAGTGTAAATCAAATCATACTTGTCAACATCCAATTCTGTTACATCTTCTGCAACTTCTTTTGCTACTTGTATAGATTGTTGAGTATCAATCCAGAACAATAGTTTTTCTATATTTGTTAATATTTTTCCATCACCAGGCTTTACTTCAACTATTAATGG
>WVXN01000012.1:0-4283 GCA_011773475.1 Candidatus Aenigmatarchaeota archaeon | reverse complement strand
AGGTTTATAAGAAATATAATAACCTAACCATATTCCTAATAAAATTCCAATTAAGAATAGAACTATAAAAGTATTTTTATTAGATTTTTGGTGTCGATACTCGTATTTTCTCATAGAAATACACATTTATTTTTAAAATTTTTAAAGCTTTCTCTAAAAAGATGCAGAGGATACGCTCTTGGTGGTTGCTAAAAATTTACGAAGTTTATCCTATTAACCTTCTCCACTTCGCGACCCCCTGAACACCAAAACTACGACTTAGGCTTGCTCGGTTCCCCGCCTCAGCCGGTTCACCATAATTCCAGTTCCAGAGGACGAAGCTTCTCAGTCAGTCAACAGGGCTTCATAAATCTTTAACATCGCCCTCAAGCTTCGATCGCGCCATAAACCGGATTTGCGCTTACAGAGAACCGGTAGCTCCCCAATCTAATCCTCTGCAAAAATAGATTAAATTTTCAAACTATTTAAAAATACCATAATATTTAAATACATAGGAAAAAAACTCATATTCATGGCAGATATAAGAACTATAATATTTTGGCTTATAGGAACGGTATGTTTGTTTTTCGGAGCCTTAATAGCAGGTGCTGTTGAGCCAACTATTGGTTCAACAACAACCTCAATAATGATGGCCTATGCCTTGTCTTTTATACTTATATTACTAGGTGGAATGTTTTGGATTTCAACAGCCATATTACAGGCAGAAGAAGAGGAATAATTATAATACTTCTGTTTTTCTAAATTCAAATTGTCTTAGAGGATAAACTTTGCTTAAAGATTTTCTTATTTTTTGCTGAAGTTTTCCATCAATAATTTCTCTAAGAAACTCTTCTGTTTTCATATTGCTAACATTTTCTATTATCAATTCTCTTATGCTTCTTCTTACTTTGATTTCAAGACTCTTACTAACTTTTCTATTAGAAATTGCTACAGCCTTTACTCTAATTTTATTGTCTTTCAGTTCTATAACATCATTGGTATCAATTCTGGTTGCCCTTCTCCTTACAATTCTTGCTAAAAAGTCTCTTGTGCAGTCATGTCCAAAGAATTTTGTTATAGCTTTTTTATCTTTCACATCTTCAACTTTAAAGTAAAATTTCAAATAATATTTAGTAGGATCACCAGTTATGTCTGTTAAACTGGTTTCAATGACCCTTCCTTTCAGTTGGTTTGGTTCCATGGCTAAGGTTTCACCTATAACAAAGTCTCCGAAAAACTTTGGTGCAACAATTTGATACCATTCTTTACCCTTTAGCTTTGAAGCCATAGAAATTAAATATATTCTATATCTTTATAAGCCTTTCTTTTAAAAGTTTCTCACAAGTTTCAATAAATTTCTCTTGAGTTCCAGAAGGTATAATAGCTCCTCCTGCTGTTTTATGACCTCCACCTCTTCCTTCACAAATCCTAGCAGCTCCTACTAATATCTCTCTTATGTTAACTTCTTTACTCCTTCCAGAAATTTTAATCCCATCTTTAGAATTTCCAAATCCAATTAATGTTTTCTCTGCAGGTTTAAAAAGCATAGAAACTATTGTTCCAATGAAATTTTCATTTATAACTTCTTCACTTAATATGTAGTTTGCAAATTCTGTTTTCTTTATACTATCAGGATTATTTTCTATCCATCTCATGTAATTTCCTATGACTTTCCTATAAGCCTTTAATAAATTTCTAGCAGTATCTAAAACTCTTTCATTACCTAGACATAGAGCTAAACCTATTGCAGGTTCATTCATATTTGCACAAGCATTCAGAATTGTGGCAAATTCTTTACCATCTTTTAATTCATCAGGAAAATTTTTCAGGGTTAAAACCTTTCCGAAAATCAATTTTTTGCTGAATTTTTCATGTTTTAAACTCTCTCTAACAATGGCATCTGTAAGTTTTCTTTTTTCCTCACCATTCAAATCATTTAATTTTCTCCACTCACCGTTTTCTTGAGAATCAATTCCTATTTCTGATAAAAATTGAATTGCTTTTGCCTCACCATCTATTCCTGGAATCCCAGAATATTCTAATGCTTTATGTAAAGGCCTTGAAAACCTTCCAAAAAGATTTAAGCCCGTTTCGACCTCTATTAAAGGATTTTCAAACAATTTTGAATTTGTAGGATAGGAAACATCACCTATTGTTCCAACTATTGCCAACGGTGCTAACGAATTATTTTTAATCATCTCTTTTGCTAATAAATAAGTTGTCCCAGATCCAGAAAATTTTATTTCAACTTCTTCAGGATTTATATGAATGACATTCTCAGATGGAGAACCTTCTACTTGATGATGATCAAGAACTATTATATTGAAATCTAATTCGTTTATTAGGTCTAAATATCCAGAACCCAGGTCAGTGAATATGACTAATTCTGGACTCCTTTCCTTTAAAATTTTTATTAATTCTTCATTTATCCTGTTAACAAAACTTATTTGAAAATCTTTATTTTTTTGAATCAAAACCGATGCCATAATTGATGCTGCTGCTATTCCATCACAATCCAAATGAGAAACTATTTGTATTAGACCATTTGTAGAATTTATCCTTTCTATCGCCTTATTTATCAGATTAGTGAATTGTTTCATTAGAAATAATGTACATTAAAATAATTTATTACTTTACTGTCTCAACTAATAGCTTAGCTCTTTCAGGTTCATACTTGAAATCTTGAGGCAGTCTCTTTGTTTTAACATAATATTTTGTCAATCTTCTTATTTTGCTTTCTAAAAGCTCTAATCCATGCTTAGAAGTATAATCTTTCTTATTTTTTGCTAAATGATCTCTTAGAACTACAGCTCTTTTTAGTAAATTTAATAAATCCCCAGGTATTTCGAGTAAAAGATTGTTTTCTTCTAAAATTTTTGTTATGGTTTTTCCTGTTATTTGTTTAACAGAGGGTATTCCATATTGGTCTCTCAGGGTTCTTCCTATGTCTGGAGACTGTAGACCGTCTTTTCTTAGTTTTATTACCAGTCTATCAACTTCTTTATCTTTATAGCTGACCCACCTGGCTTGTAAAGTAGGTCTTTTGCTCCCAGCTTTCCCTTTTTTTCTTGAATGCATTCTAGCCATTTCTAACCCTCATGAATTGAGACACAATGTAAATTACTATTCCCACCATAATAAAAAACGAACCAAAGACAGATAAGTATATAGTTCCTTGAGCAAAACTACCTAAACCGATTCCAATGGAAAACAAGGCAGTTGATATTAGAATAATTATAAAGCTTATATTTTCTAAAACTTCTTTTTTATTCTTTCCCCATCTAGTCAGATTGATTCTTACTTCTGACTTCTTTTCTACAGGTTTCTCTTCTTTTTGCTCAACCTCTTTTTGTTGTTCAGCTTCTTGGTTCATCTTTTAACATACCTTCCTCTTTTTTCTATATCATTTAAGGTATCCAAAACTTTATTAAAGTTATCATTTGTTTGTTTATATCCTTTTATAAAATTTTCCCATAAGAGATTTAAATGCTTAAAATGGGTTGACTTAAAAGCCTCTTTTAGAACTGATAAATCCACAGCCTGATTTTCTATTCTTCTGGAAAATTCTCCTAAGCCGAAATCAATAAAAAATATTTTATTGTCCTTTAAAATCATGTTGCTGGTCGTTAGATCTCCATGAACAATTCCATGATTATGTAATAAACCAACTTTTTTTCCCAATTCTTCCGCTACTTTTTTCTTATTCTCCTCATTCGTTTCATTAAAAAATTCTTTTAATCTGTTCCCATCTATAAAATCCATATTTATTTTGAAATTATTTTCATCAACAGAAACTATGTTTGGAGTTTCCACACCACATCTTTTGGCTCTTGAGATTAATTTAGCTTCTTTTCTTGTTCTAAATTTTCTTAGTTTTTCATCAATTTGAGATAATCTGTAACTTTTTTTAATTCTTTCTTTGACTAAATGGTCATTTTCTAGATACAAAATTGCTTCAGCTCCACGTTTTATTATCTTCATATTATCATTTTTTTGCTTTGAATATTATTGTGGAAGGAACCATTTTTATTCTTTTAAAATTATATCCATCGTAAACATCTTTCCTATCAAGATATTTTTTATATGGTTTTGGTTCAAGTATTTTTTCAACAGTAAAACCAACATCAATTAGAGTATTAAATATGTCACTTACTTTTCTTAATATAATAAAAGATCTTACTTTAGGTTTTTTATCGTAAAACCAATCAAATTCAAATATTCCAATATCAAAATAACTTCTTTTTATTTCTAATTTTTCATTATCTAGAATGTCAAAAAAAGGATGATCTAAACTAAATACAAAA
>WVXN01000072.1 GCA_011773475.1 Candidatus Aenigmatarchaeota archaeon | reverse complement strand
ATGTCGCTAAATTTAGATACTTATGGGTTTATTTTCTAAATTTAACTAGCAGGATATTATTACACACTATAAATTTTTCTATGAAATTCTAATGCTTTTTCTAATTTTTCTTGTAAAGTAAGAGCTTTATGTGTGAATGTCTTTTCTTTCTTTTTATTATTAACATAATAGGATACTCTATATCCAGAATCTTTCTTTGAATTATATCTAACTAAATACATTGGTAGATTATCATTTATATTATATTTTCTGCCAGAGTTACTTATTTTTTTACGACTTTCCATTGTATGAGTTTTGCCATACATTGGATGTTTTTCTCCTTTTTGTTTTTCTGACATTCTCTTTAATGTTTCTGGCTTATGTTTTTTTCCCCAATTAGGATGTTTACTTCCTTGCAAAGATTCACTAATTTTCTTTCTAGTTTTATCAGAAATTTTATGACCTTTTAATCCTTCACTTATTTTTTTGCAAGTATCTTCACATCTTCTTCCATTTGATCCACCTTCTGTTAAATTATAACCATTTGGACATAGAGTGTTATATTGTTTAATGAATTGTTTTTCACAATCATCCATCTTATTTTTGCGCACAATCTTCAATATTTTAACAGTAAATTTTTCTTCTCCATATTTTCTCATTGCAGAATATAGCGCACGGCATTTTTTATTCCAATTTTTTCCTTTACTTTGACTAATATGATTTTTAAATCTCTTCAAAGCCCCATGTTTTAATCCATTTTTTTGATATGAATAAGCCTGACCAATATATTTTTTATTGTTAATAATACAAGTTATCAAATATATTTCGCCCTGATCTTGTTTATTTTTTATTTCATCACATATTTCCATTTAATTATATTCTAACATTAAAACTTTAAGTAAAAATTTATATATGTATAACTGGTACTAACGCTTGACCAATATTCTGTACCATAGAACATTGACGCCTGCTTTTGTAGCCAAATAATCGAGGCCTTAATTCGACTATTATTTTAGCTTGAATTTGACTTAACCCGTCTTTCCATCTTTTATGAGATCTTTGAAGGTTCGATTAATAGAAGTCTCCCAACAAAGCTATGGTTTCCCATAGGGACGGACTATATCTTAAGCATTTGCAAATATGCAAATACCCATCTCCATCTAGTCTCTGAACCTTTTCCATAATACATATATGTTATATATCTTAGAAACTTGGATGCAGATTACCCAATCCATACAGCTTATTACCATTGTTGCCGGCAATTAACCGGGTTCCTTATAAATGTTTCCAAATATAAGTGGTACTGTACAGCTCTAAGGGCCTTCCTGCAATTTGAAGATGTTGCCAATTATATGCTACTAACTATTATATTCACATATACTGACTAGCAGGTTTCGAAGCTAATATTATAAGCTTAGCTTACGGTATCTCCACCATTTTCCTCAAGGACCATACCGCTGGCCTTGAGTGGCCTGCTGTTATGAGCAGTTGTTTTGGAATTTTATTTTAACATTCTCCTTTTTCTAACTGTTTATAGTAATTTATAGCGGAATTATATTTTTCTTCCATTGATATCGACATGTTTGTAAATTTCTTTGATACCATGAATGTTTCACCATTTTTGGTAACTGGATATTTATGAATTCTAAATCCATTTATTAACTTTCCAGTTCTTGATTTTTCATTATATAGCACCAAATATTTAGGTAATTCGGGGATGATAAATGCATCATTCTTATTTTTCATTTTAAGTTCCTCCAAATATTTTTTAGCATTTCTTAAATTTGCATAATTTTCTTTGCGTGTGTTAAATTCTTTTCTAGGATATTCATTTCTATTAATATCTTTAAATCCTTCAACAGAATAACCAAGTTTTCGTTTGTTCACTATTATTGGTCTTATAAATTCAGGAAGTTCTTTTTTATTTCTCATCTGTTTATTTTTAATTTCTTCGTTTATCTTATTAATTTTTTCTTTCATATTGTGCTGTTTATCCAGATCATCAATTTTTTGTTTGGCTATTTTAAAGCAATCTTCTACTGATCTTTTTCCTGAACTCACTATTTTGTGTTTAATAATACTAAATTTATTATTTTCAATAATAGGATATCTAATACTGTATCCTATAAGATTACCATGTATATTAAGTTTACACATAAACATTGGAAGATTATCTGTTGTATTCCTTCTATTTCCCAATTGACCTAGTGATATTCGTAATTTAGTATTTTCGCTGTGGGTTTTTCCAATTCGCATTAATCTTTTCTTTTCTTTTGTCTCAGCAGAATCTTTTCCTTTTGATCCTCCTTCATTTAAATTGTATCCATTAGGTACCATAGTATCGAATATTTTAATATATTCTTTTTCCCAGAAATTTAATTCATTAATATTACATTTTATTAGTGTATCAACAAAGAAATTTTCTTCACCATATTTTCTTAATGCATTATTTAATAATACACAGTGATCTTTGGAACTTCCGAATGCTTCGCGGAGATGTGATTTCCATCTTTCATTGGTTCCCCATTTGACTCTATTTGATACATAACATAATGCTTGACCGATATAAGATTTACCAGTTTTTAAACATATCAATATATATATTTCGCCTTTGAATTGATCTTCTTTCATTTTTACTATTTACTAATATAAGTTAATCTTTAAGTATTTTGGAGTATTCATTAAAATAAAGCGTACAAAACGCAGGACTCATTAAAGTGATTGTGTCGACGTCTATGCATTTTCATACACAGCCCGGACTGTACCTTAAGCAATCATTGGAGGTCGCTA
>WVXN01000094.1:1236-3296 GCA_011773475.1 Candidatus Aenigmatarchaeota archaeon | reverse complement strand
TTTGGTTGAATCTGATGGTATTGCATTCAGCTGTGAAGAGGTCTTCAAATTTTTAGGTTTGGATAAGATTTGTTCTAGATATGATGTTGAATTTATAAATTTGAGCAAACAAAAAACAAAGAAAACCAAAAACCCTAAATGCAAAATATTCAAAAAATTCGATATGCCAGAAATATTTACAAAGAAAAACGTTCTTATTAATTTGCCTAAAATCAAAACCCATGAAATAGCTGGGTTTTGTTGCTGTACGAAAAATTTGTTTGGTCTCTATCCAGATATTTTTAGATTTAAATATCATTCTTTGATTTCAGATGTACTTTATGATATGTCATTACTATTTAAGCCAAATCTAAACATTGTTGATGGCATTTGGGCAATCAATCAACATGGACCTTGGAGTGGAATTCCCGTAAAACTAAATGTTATGGTTTCTGGCAACAACCTTCTTGCAACAGAATTAGAATGTTTAAAAATTATAGGTTGGGACATAAAATCAGTTCCCTATTTGAAAATGATTCAAGAAAGAGAAGAACAAAAGGATTATCAAGTTATTGGAAAAATTAATTTTGATAAAAGGTTTAAATGGGAAAGCCTTTCAACTATAGGACATATGAAAGAAGTAATAGCCAATAAACTCTTTGTTCCAATGATTAAACGAGGTTTTCCACTTTTTTATTATTCTCAAGGTTCTTTTAAGTTAGTTACTTATGGAAAAAAAGGTAAATACTGTAAGTCAATACATAGGTGGTGATTTGAAACTCTTATTGATAGGAATAGACGGTGGAAACTGGAACGTAATAAATTCTATGATAAAAAAAGGAAAACTACCAACATTTAAAAAATTAATGAAGAAAGGAAAATATGGAATATTAAAATCAACTATCCCACCACAAACTGTTCCTGCATGGCAATCAATGTTTACAGGTAAAAATCCCGGTGAATTAGGTGCTGTTGGCTTTTTAGTTAAACGCGGTAAAAATTTTGTATTTGCAAATAGCGAGCTTTGGAGGGGTCAGTTTGTTTGGGATAAACTAAGTTCAAAAGGATATACAGTAGGTGTTTTGAATGTTCCAGGAAGCTACCCTGCATATAAGATAAATGGTGTCATGATAACAGGCATGTTGACACCATCAAAAAAACCACACACTTATCCAGAAGGTTTGTTGGAAAACGAAGATTATCAGATTGATCCTGAAACGGGAACATTGTTGTTAGGAAAAGAAGCTTTATTCAAAGAACTTTTAGACATCAATAAAAAAAGATTTGAGGTTTTTAAGAAGCTTGTTAATGAATACAAATTTGATGTCTTATTCTTGGTTTTTACTATAACTGACAGAGTTCAACATTTTATGTGGGATGATAAGAAAAAAATTGAGAAAAGTTATGAAATTGTGGATGAAGAGATTTCATACTTTATAAAGGAATATGAAAATGTAATAATAGTTTCTGATCATGGTTTTACAAAATTAAAAAATCCATTCTTCATAAATGACTGGCTTGAAAAAAACAAATACCTTAGAAGAAAAATGAATATGAAATTTAAGTTGTTAGAATTATTACCAAAATCTTTGACGTTTTATATACTGAAGTTTGTTCCAGAAAACATGAAAAAAATCGATATTCTAGAATCTGTAGACATGGAAAAGACAGAAGCCTATTCCATCTGTTCCAATTCAATATTTTTAAATAAAAAATCTGTTTTAAATGAACTTTTAGAAGATTTGAATAATCTGGACTTTGGAACAGCTTATTCTTCAGAAAAACTTTTCAAAGTGAAAAATCCTGATCTCCCAGAAATAGTTATGGACCCTAAAAAAGGCAGTTTCTGTTATCATTTATCAAAAAAGGTTTTTGAAACAAGAACTAAGAAAGCTGGAGAACATACTAGAGATGGAATTTTCATAGCTTGTGGTAAAAAAGTTAAAAAAGTTGATAAAATAGAAGATATAGCTTCTTTAGTCCTGAATATAATGAAATGATTATTGTAAAGTGTATCCGCCGTCTACAACTATACATTGGCCGGTTATATAACTAGAATCTTCAGAAGCTAAAAATATTAC
>WVXN01000094.1:950-1090 GCA_011773475.1 Candidatus Aenigmatarchaeota archaeon | reverse complement strand
ATAGAACTGCTTTAGTGCAATTAAATACTCCTTTCAAGTTAATATCTAATACTTTATTCCAGTCTGCTTCTTTCATTTCAGTCAAAGAAACAAATGGAAAAATTCCAGCATTATTAACAAGTATATCAATTCTCCCAAAC
>WVXN01000094.1:0-781 GCA_011773475.1 Candidatus Aenigmatarchaeota archaeon | reverse complement strand
TACCAATACCTTGCGAAGCTCCTGTTACTATAGCTACTTTATTTTTCAATTTCATTTAAGAATCATCTCTTTTTTCCTATCATAATAACTGAGCATGTAATCTATATCTTTTTGAGAAATTTTCCCTTCATTTAAGTATTCTAAAAATCTTTTATGATAAATTTTCATTGATTCTTCTACAGGAGTAAATTTAAAACCAAGATCTCTTTTTATTTTAGAAGGATCTCCATAGAATCCTCCAAAATCATATTTTCTAGCTCCTATAGTTTTTACTATCTTGGCTTTAGATCTTGCAATTTTTAGAATCAATTCAACTATTTCTCTAATTTTCATTGGGTATCCAGAAGCAAAGTTATAATCTTCAAAAAATCCTTCTTCCACATCCTTCAGTTTCTCAACAGCATTTACAAGACAAGGTATTATATCATCTATGAATGTAGGATCAAGTACTCTTTCCGGATCCTGTATAATCAAATCAATATCTTTAACAGCCTTATACATGAATGTTGGTATTGCTCTGTCAAGCAAATCGTTTCCATCACCAAAAATTGTGCTGAATCTTACAACAATTGCCCTTAGTCCGTAATTTCTACAAAAATCTTTTATGAACATCTCACTTGAGAGTTTTGTTAGNNCCATAAACAGTTTTTGATGAACTAAAAAGTAAAAATGTTTTATTTTCCATGGCAACTTCTAATACATTGTTTAGACCCATGATATTCGTTCTAATGGTTTCAAAAGGATAATTAAAACCAGTCAATGGTCTTTGAACAGCAGCTAG
>WVXN01000006.1 GCA_011773475.1 Candidatus Aenigmatarchaeota archaeon | reverse complement strand
ATGCCAAACTATGACTTTGAAATAACAATAAAAAGAATGTTGGGCAAAAGTGCTTTAGGCACGAGATTGGTATTCAATGGAACTCAGGATTTAGAAGAAATATTCACACCAAAGGTAACAGCAATGATTCTAAAAGAATGGGCAAGAAAATTGGAAGAAAGACAGACAATTATTCAGTGTCCGTATGAAAAGGCAAGGGCAAACAATGAATTTTGAATGTCCAAAGTGTGATCAAGTTGGTTGTCTAACAGATGAATTTAAAGATGATGAACGCTGGGGAGAATCTCCTAAAGATGGATTGTCCAATTACGATGTTTATGTTTGTCTTAATCCAAGATGTGAGATGGCATACTACAAAGGTGCTAAAACATACGATTATGTTTTACTAGAAGAAACGGTGTGGGAATCATGATAGATCTTGAATATCACAAATATTGTTGGCTTTGTGGTAAGTTGAATGATTACAATAACTGGTCTATAACTAGAGATGATTTAGGTGATCCTCACGTTGTATGTTTGGAATGTAAAAGAAGATGAAACTACATCTAAGATACAGATTTAATAGACCTCATACTTGGAAAGCACAAGTTTATTGGAATCTTAAACATCAGAAAAAACTACCATCTAGACTATTAGATAAAATTTACATAACTGGTGGATATAGTGGATTATCACTTGAGGGAAATTTTAAAAAATTCAATATGAGTGATGGTGATCTTTTTACACTTTACATTGATGATGATCATTACACTTTTGAGTTTAGTCAACTTTTGAATAGAGTGTCGGTGATTTCATGAAACATCTAATACTTGTTTGTAAAAAATGCGAATGTCAGTTTGAGAGTGGGGAATTGTCAGACGATATGCGTGGAAGAATGACCAGAAAATATTGCTCTGATTGTAGAACATCAATTCGTAGAGAAAAATCAAGAACCTATCAAAGTGAGAGGAGAAAGGACTACAGATATATATTGAAACAAAGGATGTATCACTATGAATATTATAGGAGAAATATGAAATGACGAAAAAACCTAGTGCATTTGGTAACAATAGTATCCATAGTATACATACTAAGATTCTAGATTAGCAAAACCTTATATACTCTAGAGTATAATGTATATCATGGAACAAACACAATATATGAAAGAAAACGGAATAAAAATCATCAGTAGAGAGGCATACATTGAAGCCATGTATATGCCACAAAACAGAGTAAATCAAAGACGATACACCAATTATGATGGTGAAGAAATCGTAGAATACACTGCATATCCAGCAAACGATTATTCAAATGAAGAAATAATCGCTTACTATAAGGCTGAGGTTGAACGTGCTGAAAGAAATATCGAACATTTCAAAAACTTAACAATCGTCGCAGAAGAAGAAGATTGGGGTTACAGATCAGTCGAAGATTGTAAAAAAGCAGTAAAAAGACACCAATCTGAGAAATACAGATGGACAAAGAAAATCGAGAAATACCAAGCACAAGACGAAGCCGACAAAGCATACGCAGAGTGGTACGCAAAACAATAGAATGGTTAAATACCATTTTTTCTCATTTTATTTTTGTCAATCTTATGGGTATATATAGGGGAACCACACTCTACTAAACATGAAAACAGAATTTGAAATCGAATTTGGAATGACAATAGAAGAATGGAGAAAGAGAAGTATTGTAAAAATTGCATTAATGGAAGTAAAAAACTGTGCAGAAAAATACTATAAGGTTAATTGGATGGATAATTATGAAGGTAAAAGACAAAGATTGGCTTATTGGAAGAAAAAAATAATTCAAGCAGGAATTAATTATAGGAATATAATAAATGACTCCTGAATTTCTCCCTGAATCAAATGAGAAATCATTATCAGGTGCAATAGGAAAAGCAGTTAAATTAGGGGAACGTATGAAAGAAATATTAGATGAGTATGGGTAGAAAGAGGAATGACGTATTGTAAATTATGCAGACAAAGAAAGCCACACTCTGCCTTACAACATGACATAAGACGATTTATAGAATATTTGGGGTATTAGATTTGTTTGAAAGTGGAATGGCAAAAAAGTTCTATGAATCAGGACTAAATATAGATTATACCGATTCAAGAATTTTTTGGGATGAACAAAGTAAAAAAGATGCAAGGGAGATGAACAGACAGAACTTTTTGGATTTTGCATTTGAACATGGAAAGGTAGTTATAATCGACATGAATGATGACATCATGGACAAAACGGAGGAAAAATGGTTTGAGTGATGTTTTAAAAACAAGCGATATTTCTATCATTGAATATTTCGTGAAAGGTGAGAATAATGTTTAGTTTTGTACAAGATTATGATGAACTACATTGTGATGAATGTGGAAAGAATATTGGTTATTATTACATAACAGATCATTTTGATTCTGGTTTTGTATGTATTGAATGTAAACCAATACTTGAGAAAAAACAGAAAGATGAATATGAAGCAATGTTAAACGAATCACTATCTAGGGAATTATTCAGAAAAGAATGTGGTGATGCTGGACATGATTGGTATGATGTTACAAGTCAGGTACTTAGAATTGGTGGAGATACATACGAGTGCAAAAAATGTGGTGACATGTATTTTGATCCACATGCTTTCATTACTGTATCACCTGACAAATTTGGTATTTCATGGGAGACGAAAAGTCAGTGAGTGAAAAATTTGTATGTATGAATTGTGGTTGTTATTTTTATGTAGAAAGTAGAAATGATTTTGATTGCCCTAATTGTGTTATGTCTAATATGGTCAGAAATATTGAGTTATTGTCTGAAATTTATGGAGAATCAAATGACTGAGGATTTCATACTCGATGCAATTTCCAGAGTTCCAAAGGACATGATATTTTGGGATAGATATATGGAAGTTCTTAGAATAATAAATGATGAATATGATCTTAATCCAGATGATGAATCATATATCAGAATAGCAGTACGTGAGATTTTAGAAAATGACCACAACGTATGACTATAAAAATTGGTGTGATATGTGCGATGATGAAAGCTGTAAGCACATGAAGGACAGATGTGAAAAACACTGTGAGTTATGCAACAAATAAATAAGAGTATTACAACATAAAGACAGAAAGAGGGTCGTTGCAACTCGATCTGAGGTAGACACTCAGGTATCGACCATAGGTCTTGATGGCACTAAAGGAGGGAGAAATCCTGATGCCTTAGGGGTGGGTTCATTGAAGTCTTAGCGGACTGATGATATTGGATAAC
>WVXN01000001.1:69938-70153 GCA_011773475.1 Candidatus Aenigmatarchaeota archaeon | reverse complement strand
TATTTAGCTAAGAATATAGAAAAATAGCCTATGCCTGCAAACATGTCAACTATTGTTTCTTTTGATTTGACAGTTTTTATTAATCGTATTCTCTCATTCTTATTGCCTTGAGACCACATTATATCTGAAACATCTAATAAGAATTTGCATTTGTGCTCCTGATGCAAAGTCTGGGTTTTTTTACAGCCTGCTATTACTTCTACTTTAGGTTTCCT
>WVXN01000001.1:67613-69821 GCA_011773475.1 Candidatus Aenigmatarchaeota archaeon | reverse complement strand
AAAAGGGGAAAGCTGCAAAAAAATTAAAGGGTAATTAAAATTTTGTTTGTCCAACTTCCCATATTGCTTTCAATGCTATTAACACTGCTGCAGGCATGACTAAAATGCCTATCAAATTGACTATGTCACTTAAAATCTCTCCTATAAGGGGTACACAAACACCTTCTGGACAAAATGCATATCCTAGACCACCAGTTGCTAGCAATGCAACAACTGCTAATAGGAATATATCTGTTTCAGCTTTGTCTATGGTTCCCATTCCTGCCATTCCTACTAAACCTATGATGAAACCTATTAAAACTTGTATACCCATTATGGATGGCATATAGCCTACAAGATAGTCCTTACCTAGCCCTGCTATAATTGCTATTATTATACCTAGTAAAAATAGATACTCCGTAACCTTTACCCATCCTGTTTTCTTTTTTGGCATAGTTTCACCTATATCTTCTTAGAATTTTCCACACTTAAAAGTTTCGCTCTTGTACCATAAATAAAGAAAAATAAAAGGGGATAAAAAATAAAAATTACTTGAAAACACTGACTGCAACCATTAGTGCTCCAATGAATGTTGCTATCAGAGCTATTACACTGAATATCATGTTTCCATATTGCAATCCTGATGGTATCCATTCTATTTCAACTGTAAACGCTGCTGCTAAAAGGTACAAAGCTCCTGCACCTGTTAACCAAATAAATCCCCTTTTATCTTTAACAAGTTTTGCATAAGCTCCTAATACAGGTGCAAATAAAAGTACTAATCCCAACCATACTAAGTCTACTGCCATTTTTTTCACCTAATAAGACTTTAGAAAAAATGAATTTTAAATTTATCTTCGTCAATTGCAGAACTAGGAAGATTTTTAAAGCTTTTCCTCAAAAACCTGTGCTTCAAACTTAAATAATTTAGAATTAGAATCTAGCCACGAATCTGCTGTCAAACCTGCTTTATAACATAAATTCTCCAAGTATTCTTCCATATTCCATTTTTGTTCAACTGGAACTTTTGGTAAAAACAAACCACCTTGTAAACCTTTTCTGATTATTAAACCATGTTTGCCGATTTCTATTTCTTTTTCAAAATCACTCGTTTTTACAGGTTCGGGATTGGTTAAAACAGAAATTTCAATGAATATGTCTTCTAGTTCTTCAGCTCTTAATGGTTGAAATCTAGGATCTAAGCATGCAGAAACAGCAGCTTGGATTAAGGCTTCTACTAAAGACATTTCAGGATAGGGTATTCCTATACATCCTCTCAATTGTTTTGTGCTTTTCTTATAAATTGTGACAAAAATCCCTCTTTTTTCATTTAATTCTTTAGGACAATTCTCAGGAATAGGAATTTGTTTGCCCGTTTTTACATAATTTTCTATTGTTTGTCTTGCCAGTTTTATGATGAAATCTTCCATAATAAGAATTTGGAATTTCTAATATATAAAAACAATGTTTTTTATTACTTTATAATGGTTATTTTATCAGATTTTTTATTCCATCAGCAGCTATTATACCTGTGGCAGCAGCTATTGTTATTCCCCTGGAAATACCTGCTCCATCTCCAGCAACAAAAATATTAGGAACAATTGTCTGAAGCGTTTTATTTGTTTCAACTCTCATAGAATAAAACTTTATTTCAGGTGCATAGAGCAAAGTAGAGTCAGAACCAACTCCAGGAATGACTTTTTCTAATTTCTCTAATGCTTCAAGAATATCAGTAACAATTCTGTACGGATAAGCCATTGAAAGATCTCCTGGAGTAACGTCCTTTAAAGTAGGATTTACATAGCTTTTTCTTATTCTGCTCCATCTTGACCTTCTGTTCATTCTCAAATCTCCAATTCTTTGAATAATTGGTTTTCCACCACCAAGTGTATTAGTCTGTTTTGCAATCGATCTTCCGTATTCTGTTGTATTTTCCAGAGGTTTTGTTAGTCTTGTTCTAATTAAAAGAGCAAAATTACAATTATTAGATTTTTTATCTTTCATTGAGTGTCCATTAACTCCAAATATCTCTTTTTCATAAAAATCTTTTACAACAAATCCGTATGGACAAACACAAAAGGTTCTTGCATGATCATCATACTGACTGGTTGTTATATGGAACTTGGGATCCCAACATTGATAATCTTCAACAATTTCTTTTAATACATCATTTAAGACTTCAACTCTAACTCCAATATCAACAGGATTGAAACGCATTCCCAAGTTTAA
>WVXN01000001.1:63296-67584 GCA_011773475.1 Candidatus Aenigmatarchaeota archaeon | reverse complement strand
TCAGCTTCTTCAGTTCCTTTATCTGTTTTTGCTATTATTTTCCCATTTTTAGATTCTAAATCTAAAACCTTGGTTTTTAATTTGAATTTTACTCCATTTTTTTCCATATCTATTTTAAAATTGTTCATAACTTTTGGCAAATAGTCTGAACCAACATGATTTTGTCTTATTGGTATGAATCTTATTCCTGCTGTTGTTGCTCTTCTTTCTAGTTCTAATAATTTTTCCCAATCATTTCCAACTTCTGCCATTCCATATTCTTTGAAAGTTTGTTTGATTTTTTCTAAAAGGTCTAGAGAATCATTTTCTGAAAGAAATTCAAACAAATTACCTCCTATTTGAGGATGAAAATTCATTTTTCCATCAGAATATAGTCCAGCTCCACCAATATGACCATTTTGTTCTAAAATTGTGATATCACAAGAGCTTGCTAATTCATGTGCAGCAAATATGCCTGCTGGACCTGCACCAACAATAAGAACTTTGGTCAAAACTATCCCCACTTATTTAATAATCTGAATTATATAAGTGTTACTATTCTTTCTTTCTTATGAAAATTTCAGGAACAACTAGAAGACCAACAGCAGAAAATATTATTATTTTTACCCAATCCATAGCATTTAATGGGACAACTTTAAAAATAGTTTGAAGCATTGGAGTATATATTATAACTACTTGTAGTATAATGGAAATTAGTATTGCTATTAATAATTTTTTATTTTTTAATGGGTTTAATCTAAATGCGGATTTTTTCTCAGATCTACAATTAAATACAAAGAAAAACTCAAATAACATTGTCTGCGTGAAAACCATAGTTCTTGCCTTATCTACACCTTCTGTTTGCAACACATGATTAAAAAGAATAAAAGCAGAAGTAAAGGCTATTATTGATGCAATGATTATGAATAATAAGATTCCGTCTAGTATTCCTTTTTTTGGGTCCCTCGGTTTTCTTCTCATTATATCTTTTTCTTTTGGGTCTACGCCCAATGCTAAGGCAGGTACACCGTCTGTTATGAGATTTATCCACAGTATCTGAACAGGTAGAAGGGGAATAGCCAATAATCCAGTAGCAGGATCTTTAATACTTAATAAAACCATAACAGTTACAAGAAACAACTCATCAAAATTAGCTGCTAAAAGAAACTTTACAAACTTCTTTATATTGTCATAGATTCCCCTACCTTCTTCAACAGCAGACACAATTGAAGAAAAATTATCGTCCATTAGAATTATGTCAGCAGCTTCTTTTGAGACATCTGTTCCCTTAATACCCATTGCTACTCCAACATCAGCTTTTTTTAAGGCCGGTGCATCATTCACACCATCTCCTGTCATGGCAACTACATGTCCCCTTGATCTTAAAGCTTCAACTATTTTCAGTTTGTGTTGGGGCGATACTCTTGCAAATATGGTAATGTCTTCTACCATTTCTTTCAATTTCCAATCATCTATTTTATCTAGTTCTTCTCCTCTTATTGCCTTGCCTATTAGACCAACTTCAGCACCTATAGCTTTAGCTGTTAATTGATGGTCACCGGTTATCATTATTACTTTTATTCCTGCTTTTTTACATAATGCAATTGCTCTTCCTGTTTCCTTTCTTGGTGGATCTATCATTGCAACCAAACCAACAAAAATCATGTCTTTTTCAACAGATTTCAAAGAATATTTGTTTCCCAGATTTTTGTGTGCCAAAGCTAAAACTCTTAAACCTTTTGATGCAAATTGATGAACGATTTCTAATATCTTTTCCTTTTCCCCTTTACTTAATTTTTTATTAATATATATTCCATCACACATTTCAAGAATAGTTTCTGGTGCACCTTTTGTGTATGCAACAAATTCATTCTCGATTTCATGAATTGTTGTCATTTTCTTTCTTTCAGAAGAAAAAGGAATCTCATCAACTCTTTTATAATATTCTTTTACGCCACCCTTTAATGCTAAAACTTTTAATGCTCCTTCTGTTGGGTCCCCAATTATGTGCCATCTTGGTCTTTCTTTTAAAATAGAATCATTACACATTGAAGATATTTTTAATAATAATTCGAGGCTTCCAGTTCTTTTTGAATCAATTTTTTTCTTGTCTAATAGAAAATCTCCTTTAGGTTCAAAACCAACACCAGTAACATCTAATGCTTTTCCTGAGACCCAAATTTTTCTCACAGTCATTTCATTTGTTGTCATTGTTCCAGTCTTGTCAGCACATATCACAGTTGTGGATCCCAAACTTTCAACTGCTGCCAATCTTTTGACAATTGAATTTCTTTTGAGCATTCTTTGGGTTCCAATAGCCAAAGTTAGAGTGATAACAGCTGGTAAGCCTTCTGGAACAGCTGATATTGCTAAACTCATTGCAGTCATAAACATGTTAAAAATGTCTTCAGCTCTGATAATGCCAAGAACAAAAATAATTAAGGTAATTATAATAACAACAATTCCTAAAGATTTTCCAAATTTCTGTAATTTTACTTGTAATGGTGTCATCTCTTCTTTTTCTTGAACCATACCAGCTATTTTTCCCATTTCAGTTGACATTCCAGTTGATGTAACAATACCTTTTCCCCTTCCGTAAGAGATTAGAGTTCCCATGAATACCATATTTTTTCTTTCCGCAACTGTCACGTCTTTTAAAATATTGATGGTTTTTTTAACAGGCACAGATTCTCCTGTTAGTGCTGATTCATCAATTTTTAAGTCCCTAGCTTCAAAAACTCTCAAGTCTGCAGGAACCCTATTTCCAGATTCTAAAATAACAATATCACCAGGGACAAGTTCTTCAGTTTTTATTTCAACATGTTTTCCTCCTCTTATAACCACTACTTTAGGAACAACTAGTTTTTTCAATGCTTCTAATGTTTTTTCTGCTTTGAATTCTTGGTAAAAACCAAAAATAGCATTTAAAATCAAGATTGCTCCAATAACTGCTGCATCTATAAAATGACTTTCATCAGAGTAGATACCTAAAAAAATTGATATTACTACTGCAACTAACAATAAAATGACTAAAAAACTTTTGAACTGTTCAAGAAAGATTAACAAAGCTGTTTTTCTCTTTTTACTTTTTAATTTGTTTAAACCATACTGTTTAAGTCTGGCTTGAGCATTTTTTTCATTCAACCCATTTTTACTTGTTTTTAGAGCATTAAAAACAGAATCAACACTCATTGTATGCCATTTGTTCATAATATTTGTTAAATTACTTCAACTTAAATTTAATCATTAGAAAAAAATATAAGGTGGATAAGAGAACATATGATATATGTTAGCGCTTTATTTTGTATATTTCATAATAACATGTGTTTTCCTAGGAATTAGTGGAAATCTGGTTGTAAGGAGCTTATCAAAAATAGCTCAACACTACCAAATGAGAGAATTTGTTCTCGGGTTTGTGTTAGTAGCTATATCAACTTCAATACCAGAGCTTTTTGTTGGAATATTTTCTGCTTTAAATCAAATCCCAGCTATCTCTTTAGGCGATGTGATAGGGGCCAATATAATTGATTTAACAGTAGTTATTGGAACTGCTGCTTTATTAGGAAAAAGGGTGAAAGTTGAAAAAGAATTAAACAAGAAAGATATACTATATACAGCTATCATAGCATTTTTACCAATTTTATTATTTTTAGACCAAGAATTATCGAGAATTGATGGAGTAATATTAATAGTTGTGTTTTGTTGGTTTATTATAAATCTTATTAGAGACCGAAAACATTTTAAAATGCTTAAAGATGGTATAACAAGAATGCAGATTATAGAACAAGTTATTATATTCATAATAAGTTTAGCAATTCTCTTGGTGTCTGCTGAATTTATCGTTGACATTGCTTCTCACATAGCAACAGAATTAGCATTTCCAGAAATTCTAATTGGTTTAGTTATTGTAGGCATGGGAACTACTTTACCAGAATTGTCTTTTGAAAGCAATTCTGTGAGAAAAGGTTTTAGTGGAATGGCATTAGGAGATTTGTTGGGAAGTGTTGTTATGAATTCTTCCCTTGTTTTAGGTTTAGCAGCTTTAATATATCCAATAAAAGCAGAATTCTTACCATTTCTTATTGGGTCAATATTCTTGATGTTGATTTTAGGAGTTTTTGCTATTTTTGCAAAAACAGGTGCAAAAATAACAAGAAGAGAAGGAATAGTACTAATTTTATTCTATATTGTTTTCGTGATAGTTAGTATACTGGCTAGATAGTTAACAATAAGAACCGGTTGCTATAAAATAAAGAATATGATACAGACTTTTTTTGCAATTTTAATCTCAATAATAGCAATTTCTATA
>WVXN01000001.1:62252-63204 GCA_011773475.1 Candidatus Aenigmatarchaeota archaeon | reverse complement strand
CTTCTTTCTTGGTTCTTCTTGAATTTATTTCTAATAAACTCTCCATTTTATTTACTAATAGGATTAATATCTTTGTTGGTTTTATGCTCGTTAGCTATTTTTGGAATTTTTGAAAGAAAATTAAAAAGATATTTGTTAATATCTAACGCAATTCAGATCTTGTTTGTTGTGGCTGATTTATCAATAGCTAAACTTTTTGGTGAATTTGGTCCGTTGAATACAATTCAAATCTTTAATTACACATTTGCTGGTTTAGCTTTCTTTTTAACAATTGGTATATTTGGTAGAGGTAAAATTTATGTTTATGAATTAGAAGGTTCTTATTTTGCCAACAGATGGAATGATATTTTTGCGACAATAGCATGCCTATCATTAGCAGGTTTACCGGCTTTTAATATGTTTGTTTCGGAATGGTTGTTATTTACAAAAAGTTTTGTAATAACACCAGTTATAACTATACTCGGAGTTTTTGCAGCTTTATTATTATTTATAATGTATTATAAAGTTGTTTACTTTTTGTTGATAGGTAAAACAAGACAAAAAATCATACCGAGAGAAATTACAATCTTAAATGGAATAATGGCTGTCATTATTATTATTTTAGGATTCCTTCCACAGTTACAATTAGAAATATTATCTAGAGTGATAGTATGAAAAAGAAAAAATTAAAACATGTTTTAGATCTTTACATAGGAGGAGAAAAAGATAATCCAGACGTTTTATCACCAGAAGGATATGGACGCTTCTTTAATAAAAAATGGATTTGGATTACTTTCCTTGCTTTGGTTGTCCTACTTTTATTAGCAGGTGTTAGTTTATGAAAAAATCACCATGGATTTGCAATTTTGATGTTGGAGGTTGTAATGGTTGTATATTAGAAATAGCTGCATTGTTAACTCCAAGATATGATATAGAAAGATTTGGTTGTTTGTTAAAGGCAAGTGCAAGACAT
>WVXN01000001.1:13698-62226 GCA_011773475.1 Candidatus Aenigmatarchaeota archaeon | reverse complement strand
AGTTGCAATTGGTTCCTGTTCAATAACTGGTGGACCATTTAAAAACGCGTATAACTTTGTAGGGCCAACAGATAAAGTTATTCCTGTTAATATTTATGTTCCAGGATGTCCACCAAGACCAGAAGCAATAATGTATGCCCTATTAAAACTTTTAGGTAGATTAGATGAAAGACCCAAAACACGAAATAAGAAAACTTGAAGACAAAAGACTAATAGCAATTGTTTGTAAGGATGAAGAAGATTTTACTTTAAATTATTATTTTGATGATAACGGGAAAATAATTGCTTTAAATTTTAAAGTTTCAAAGAAAAAACCGTTTTTCGAAACTATTGTAGACATTTTTCCTAATGCAGATTATTATGAGAGAGAAATCCATGATTTTTTTGGTGTAGAGTTTGAAGGAAATCCTAAATTACATTTGAAACTATTCTTACCAGACAATTGGAATAAAAAACCACCACTATTAAAGAAAAGAAGTGAAAAAAATGCATGATTATACTATACCAATAGGACCTCAGCATCCAGCATTGAAAGAGCCAATGTGCATAAGAGTAAGTTTAGATGGAAATTATATTCAAGATGTTAATATAAGAATGGGTTATACTCATAAGGGTATAGAAAAAATCTTAGAAGGAAAAAACCCTGACTCAGCTCTATACTTAACTCAAAGAATATGTGGAATTTGTTCTGCTGCTCATGAAAACGCATATTGTAGAACAGTTGAAAATATTTTGAAGTTTAAACTCAATGAAAAAGTTAAGCTGATAAGGGCTTTAATGATGGAATTAGAAAGATTGCACAGCCATGTTCTCTGGTTAGGATTAATAGCTCATGACATAGGATATGAAACTCTGTTTATGTATTTCTGGAGAGAGAGGGAAAAGGTAATTGATATTTTTGAGAAAATAACAGGAGGAAGGGTTCATCATAATTTTAATAAATTGAAAACAGTTAGATACGATTTCGATTCAAAAGACAAACCATTCATATTGAAAAATTTGGAAAGTCTTAGAAAAAGGGTAGAATCCTATGTTTTTGATATTGAAAAAGATAATGTAATAGTTTCTAGATTAAAAGAAGTAGGAGTAATAACAAAAGAAGATGCAAGGAGATATTGCATAGTTGGTCCAAATGCTAGGGCAAGTGGCTTGAAATCTGACATAAGAAAGTTAGACCCACCTTATGGTATATACAAAAAATTTGATTTCGAAGAAATAGTAGAAGATGAAGGTGATTCTCTAGCAAGGACCATTGTTAGATTAAAAGAAATCTCAGAATCAATAAGAATAATAAAACAAATTTTAAAAACAATGCCAAGAAAACCTATACCAAAGTTCACACTGACGCAAATACCAGATGGAGAAAGCATAGGAAGAATTGAAGCTCCGAGAGGTGAGTTATTTTATTACCTAAAGTTTAAAGACAATAAAATTGAAAGAGCTAAAATAAGAACACCAACTTTTGCATCATTAAAAATAGTTGAAAAAATTTTACTACAAAGGGAAATAGGAGATATACCGGTTATAGTTGGTTCTTTGGATCCTTGTTTCAGTTGTTTAGAAAGAGTGATGATCGTAAAAGATAGAAAAACAGAAGTTCTAAATGAATCCCAGTTTAGGAGGAAATATACATGTACGAAATAATTTTCTTTTTGCTAATTCCATTTATTGCAATGCTTTATGAAGGTTTGCACAGAAAAATAAATGCTAGATTACAAAACAGGATTGGTCCGCCAATAATCCAACCTTTTTACGACATTAAAAAACTTTTCCAAAAAAAGAAATTAAAGAGCCAGAACGATCCTTTCTTCAAATACTCCCCAATATTTTATTTTATATCCAACTATTCTCTGTTTTTGTTTATTCCATTTTCTTTAATTGCTTTTAATTTTGATTTTGTTGTTTTGGCTTACATAACAATTTTATCCAGTTCTTTTTATGTTTTGGCTGGTTTGTCTTCTGATAATCCTTTTGGAATAGTTGGATCTATGAGAGAAATGATATTAATGGTGGCCTATGAGATAGCATTCGTCATAGTCGTTTTTAATTTCATGATGAGAGCAGGTGTTTTGTCTCTAGGTAATTTTAACTCAACTTTTCTCTTATTATCAACTCCAATATCCTCTGCTACTTTGGCTGCTATACTGGTTGTGGAACTTCATATAACACCTCTGGATACTTCAGAAGCTGCTGCAGAAATAATGAGTGGAAGTGGAACAGAATATAGTGGAAAGGGTCTAGCCTTTTTTGAATTAGCGACCTACTTAAAGAGACTGTTCTTTGTTTTTCTTATGCCAATGCTTTTATTTGGTAGAGATATAATCATGATTCTACCATTGAGTTTATTGTTTTTATCCATTTACTCATTTACTCAAGCAACCACACCACGATATAGGGTTGATCAAGCTTTCAAAGTATGTTTCTTGATAATGATCTTAGCACTAATAGATTTCATAATAATAATGAGAGGCATTATATGAAAAGGTCGGTAATAGTAAGAGAAGCTTTAAAGAACTTTTTCATAAGACCATTTACAAGAAAATATCCTAAAGTAAAGCTTATACCATTTCCTAGATTTTCAGGAAGGATCCATTTTTATTCTAAGAGATGTATAGGTTGTAAGCTTTGCGAAAAATATTGTCCTGTTGGAGCTGTTAAGTTTCGAAAAAAAGGAAAAATAGATTTTGACCAAGGCCTTTGTATATTCTGTAAAATGTGTGAAGATGTTTGTCTCTCCAATCCCAAATCAATAAAATTAAGTAATGATTTTGAATACGCTGATAAAAACAAAGAAAAAGTAAGAAAAAACGTTGTGGTAAATGAATAAAGAAAATATTGGAACTCTATTTGCTATAATAACTGCTATAGTTAGTGGTTTTGCTTTTGTTGCTAACAAATTCTTTCTCATGTCTTTAGATCCAACTTTATTCACCTCATTAAGAACTTTTTTTGTTGGAATAGGATTCTTTTTAATTTCATTTTATAAAAATAAATTAAGTTTTAAAAATTTTAACAAAGTTTCTTGGAAAATTCTTCTGCTAATAGGTTTTGTTGCCGGTTTCGCTTTTTTAACTTTTTTCAATGGATTAAAATTAACAACTGCAGGAAGGGCAGCTTTCTTGCACAAACTTTTACCTTTGTTTATAACAATTCTTGCTTTCGCTTTTTTAAAAGAAAAAATAAAAAGAATACAAGTTTATGCAATGATAGTAATGATTATTGGAGCATATCTTATATCTTACAGTGCTATAACTTTTGAAATTGCTATTGGGGATTTTTTGGTTATTATTGCAACAGTTCTTTTTGCTATTGAGAACATTATATCAAAGTATGCAATGATAAAAAAGGAATCAAATTTTGTTGTTTCTTTTTGTAGAATGTTTTTTGCATCAATTGTTCTATTTTCTATTGTTTTGATAATAGGAAGCTTTAATCAGTTGTTGTTAATCACATCTGAACAGATTCTTTATATTGGAATTTCAGTATCAATTCTATTTTTGTACGTATTTTTCTGGTACTATTCAATAAGTTTAATAAAAGTATCTAAAGCTTCCACCTTGCTTTTGCTGTCACCGCCTATTTCACTGTTTTTATCTTTTTTGTTTTTAGAAGAAATTATTCTCCCATTACAGATTATAGGATCTCTTTTAATTTTAGTTGGAGCGTTCATTGTTTCAAAAATAAGCTAAAACTATTTTTTCTTAAACCAATCTGGTGTTCCATATCCTGGATGACCTGGAGGATCTGCATCATCTATCATATCATCATCAATATCAGGTGAACCATCATTGTCATTATCAAAATCTAATCCATCTAATAACCAATCAGAATCTGTATTTTCGAAGAAAGATTTGTCTGCTCCTGGTTGAGTTACCTTTCCATTTGTTTGGCAGTCCAATGACCAACTTTCAGGATCTTGAGATGTCCAAACATTAATTGTTCCTTCACTACAACCGAACTTGTACTCTCCATTATTTCCACCAGGCTTGCAGTACAAAATTTGTTCACAACTACAACCATACGTTTCTGTTAAGTCTATGTTTGAACTGTCATAATGATTTGGCTTAAGCTCTTGTTCTGCATACCAATCAGTTGTACCAAGACATTTATCTTCTATATCGAGAACTCCATCTTGATCCGAATCTGCAAATCCACCTATTCCTGTGAAAATAGTGAAATGAGTGATATTTGCCCAAACATAATTCTCTATAGTATTGACACCAGAGTTTGGTATCAATACCCAGTCTGGGATCGTAGTATTCCAATAGTACATCCTTAGTGTAGATTCATCTACAACTACTTTGCTTTCATTATAATAAATTTGGATGTAAGCCCAATCAATTGAACATTTGGGAGTTATGTTAACGAAAGATGCTATTGTCAAGTTAGTTGCAATTGCAGAAGGATTAGATACATTTGATATGAATAATGTGATTGCTGTTGTTGTTTGAAGAGTAACATTTACAGCTAGAGTTGTATTCGAGAAGTTTATTATTCGGGGAACAGTGTAATTTAAAAGAACACTTCTGTTCGGTCCAATTGCTTGATTACCAGCAACATCTACACAATCAATGGTCCATATAAATGATGAGTTAGTTAAATTGTTCATCTGAAAACTAAATGTTTGTGATAATCCTGTCAAATTCATTGTTTGATTTATTTGCCATGTGCCTGTATAATTTGTATATAAATCAGCATAAAACAGTCCAATATCATCTGTACAGTTTGCTGTAAAGTTCAAAGAAACATATTGTTGTGAATCATTGTAATAATTATCAGGTGGATTGATTAATGTTAT
Source organism: Candidatus Aenigmatarchaeota archaeon (assembly GCA_011773475.1). Taxonomy (GTDB): domain Archaea; phylum Aenigmatarchaeota; class Aenigmatarchaeia; order Aenigmatarchaeales; family Aenigmatarchaeaceae; genus CS1-C013. The sequence continues at coordinate 57,428 of WVXN01000001.1, read as the reverse complement.
ATTCGGAGGATTGTCAGCTACGCACCTAAAGGTACATCCTGGTATGGCACCCTCGAACCAGTTAAGACTTGTGAAATCACATTGATTATTATTACCAGTATTTGCATCAGCATCATTAATATCAAAATATGGTCCGAGTCCTAAATTGTTAAAACAGAATCTATTGTTGTTTACAGTGTTGCCTGTGCTTGCAGCATCAAAAAAGTACAAACCATTCCAAGTGTTGAAATCTGCTGTATTATCGATTATTACATTATTCTTCGAAGTAGCCCTAAGATAAATGCCATGCTGTGTATTATTGTTTACAGTATTGTTTTTAATCGTATTACCAGAAGAAGTGTATGACTCTATTCCAATTTGGCACGACAACACAGTATTATCTTCTACCAAATTATTGTCTGAATATGTGTCAAAACCAATACCCCACTTAGACGAGGATGCAGTGTTATTAGTTACATTATTCCATGATGATGTTTCCATCCATATACCAGTACCACTTAGTGTTCCAGATGCAGTATTATTGTCTATTATATTATTAGATGCTACTTGTAAATGGATGCCGCTTTCGAACTTTGAGATATTACAATTCTTTATTGTAACATTATCAAAAGCTGGATTCCTAATGCCGGCTGATCCTGCTGTTCCACTGCCTATCATTGGTCTTCCATTGCAATCTAATGTAATTCCTGCTGTTCCTATATCCAATCCACTTCCTAGGCATGCTCCTGTGTTGAAATCAGAACTGTTTAATATACGGCTTTGTGTTATAATGTCTCCACATTGGCATGGCGTTGAACCGCCACAAAGTGTTCTTGGGTATTGGTTCAATAAATTATTCAGTCCATTTATGCATACTGGTCCAAAGTATAGGTTTGATAGATTTCTCATCAGGTCTCCTGAAGCATCGTCGCCTCTGTACCAGTCATTATAACTACAACCGAGATTACATACAACTCCAGTAATATTAGCAAATCTAGGACAACCTGCAGTATTATCACAATTAGGACCATTTGGTGTAGCACCACCTGAATTACCATAAACATTATTATCAGTATATTCATCATGCAGATTTCCGAATGAGTGGCCAAATTCATGAACTGTTACTCGATCACCACTACAGTTATTTGTGCAGCTTGTGTCATCACCTGAGTAGGATATAGCAAATGAAGTTAATCCACCAGTACTTCTTGTTCCACTTCCTCCATAATTGTTGCTGTTAAAGATTACTATTATCTCATCTAATGGACATTGTGTAGCCAAGTTTAAAACAGCAGTATTATTACAACAGATCAATCTTGATACACCCATACAGTTATGATAGCATCCTAAGTTGCGTGATTCATTAACCCAGTGAATGTTTATGGAATGATTGCTGAATGGTTGAAATGACAAAAGCGTATTATTGTGTGCATTAACGTCTGCTGCAAATTGAGTTAGCTGAGCAGCAGTATAATTATCTCCTACAAAGACTATGTCGAATAAAGTAGTGGATGATCCAGAATTAACTAGTGTTTGACAGTTGCTTCCTTCTTTTTCTGGAAGGCTCGTCACATCTACAATTAATGCTAAAGTACCGTTTGGATAGTATATGTTAATCCAAGCTGCATTTTCAAAGTAAGGAACGACTAATGTAAAATTAGTTTCATTCAATTCAATAAAACCACCAGAAAGAACACCGTCTTCACCAGGTATATCATAATTCAAGATATTGGGAATATCGAATGTAAAAGCATATAAGGTTTTTTCTGTTTCAGTAAAAACTTCAGCTCTGTAACCTTCTTCAGGTTGTATTCTTCTGTCTGGTGCAAATCCTGATTTCTTATATTTATCTAGTACAGAGAAAGAGCCAGTATCGTAGTTCAATTCTAACATGATTATATTATCTTCAACAACAACTATCATAGTATCGCTATCTTCCTCCCCTTCATTATCAATCACAGTTAAAGTAACAACATATAAATCAGAGTGAGAGTAGGTATGAGTTGGATTTATTCCAGTTCCAATTGTTGGAACAAAATGATCACCAAAATCCCATTCATATGAAACTATAGTTCCATCCAAATCATAAGATCCACTTCCATCAAAAATTACAGTTTCTCCAAGAAGGATGGTTTGGTCAGAACCAGCATTAGCTACTGGTGGATTATTTTCACAAGTACAATCACTTCCACATATTCCACTTATACAATCACTATTTTCATCACAGTTAGCATTACATCCACTTCCAAACACTATTGTATCGAATAAATCATTGTCATTACATGTGTGAGTTATAGTTGAATCTCCTTGAGTACATAGGTCTAATTCTGCACATACACTATTAAATGCTGCCCTGTAATCCCATGTGAAATCATAAGCATCTGGATTATTATAACAAGTTGCTATTCCATTAAGATCAAATGGATCACAATCCTCATCCTCTGTTTGATCATAAACACAATTGTAATTATTTCCAGATCCGGTACAATCTGCACAGTACTTTAGTTCACAAACAGTTTCATTAGCAGCACAATTAAAATTATTTCCAGATCCAGTGCAGTAATCACAGTTGCCTATACAAAGGCTTTGATCCTTAGTACAACTACCTGCTCCATTACAGTAGTCACAATTACCTATACAATCATTTTTAGGATCTGTTCCGGGTTCAGTATTAACACAAACACTTTCAAAACACACTTGACATAATGGACAACTTTCAGAAGCTTCAGGCTCTTCATCTATTAAACCATCACAATCATTATCTATTCCATCACAAACTTCTGTAGCACCCGGATTTATCATTGGATCAACATCATCACAATCACAAGCAGCCCCGTAGTCGTCTCCATCTATATTTTCCTGGTCAGGATTTGGGACATCAGGACAATTATCCGTCTCATCCGGTATTCCATCACCATCAGAATCGATTAAAGCTAAAGCAAGATTTAAACTAAATAGTAGAACAAAAAATACTGTAAGGAACAAAATAATTTTTTTGATATTAGCACCTCAAAGAGTTGTATAATCTTAAAATCCCAAATTATTTATTTATATGGTATGTGCTTTTTATGTAATGCTTTACTCTATAAGAAATTCAACCTTTTTAACTATTTTCCCAATTTTACTTTCCAGTCCTTCACTTAATTTTTCTCCAAAATCAATGTTTTTTGGTTGAATTCCTATTATTTTGATTTTTGAATCAGGTAAAAACCTTTTCAATAAGTCTATTGGTATGCTATGTGTCGATGTCACAACGTCTTTAATTTCATTTAATTCAAAAACTTTTACTTCACCGATGCTTCCTCCAAATTCTAAGGCATCAAGAATCATTACTTCATCATAATCTTTTAGTTCTTTTATAAAATTTTCAGGTGTTACTCCTGCTTTTATCTTTTTTATGTTTTCAACATCTAATTTATCAAGAATAATATTTCCTATGTTATCATCAGATTTAATTGGATTTCCAATACTCATAACAGCTTTCATAAAATTTATTAATTCTGATTATACTTAAGTATTATATGGATAAAGAAAACAAGATAAGACTTCTAAAAATGGCTATTTCTTGCTTAAGAAGAGAAGGAGAAACTAGGCCTATATTCAGTCCCGCTGTTCCAACAAAGAAAGAGATTGACATTATTAAAAATTATTTGAAAGAAGGAGAAGTTGAAGAGGATTTATTAAAAAAATTTTTTCCTATGGCATATCAAGGAGTTAGTAAATATGGATTTTTTGAATATTTTTTCTATTTTCATAATAAGACCATCAGAATGTTAGAGAGATACACAAAGGACAAGGGATTAGTTGACTGGTGTACTGCTTATCCTGCTAAAATTGTTGACAAATTTGATTCTAAATGCGTAGCAGAAACAATTGATGGTAGAGTGATAAAGACAGATTCAGAAGCATATCCGGGGATAATAATTGAAAATGAATTAAAAACTGGCAATTGGGTAATTTTACATAGAGATAAGATTAATATGTTTTTAAATGAAAAACAGTTTGAAACTGCATTAAGATTCTATAATAAATTTAAAAAAGAGAAAAACAAGTAATATTATGTGCTTGGTACAAAAAGGAAAAGTTCTTGAAATAAAAGATAAAACGGCTATTGTTCTTGTTAATGGAAGAAAAAAGGAAGTTAGAGTTGAGGATGAAATAGAAGTTGGAGATGAGATTAACGTTTTTCAGAGTTTAGGATTTAAAAAATAGATGGTAGCGGGAGTTGGATTTGAACCAACGACCTTCGGGTTATGAGCCCGACGGGCACTCCTGGCTGCCCTATCCCGCTTTGTTTAAATTATAAGACATTAAAAGTTATATAAATATTACTATAAAGTTGATTTTTATGACAACAATACTAGGTATTGATGAGGCAGGAAGGGGCTCAGTTATAGGTCCTATGTTTTTAGCAGGAGTTTTAATAGACAAAAAACATGAAAATAAGCTCAAAAAAATTGGAGTAAAGGATAGTAAGTTACTAACTCCATTACAAAGAAAAAACTTATATCCTCAAATAAAGAAAATCGCTAAAGATTATGTTTCTTTAAAAGTTTCTGCCAAAGAGATAGATGAATTAAGAAAAATTTCCAATTTAAACAAAATTGAAGCAGAAAAAATGGCTCAGATCATAAAAACTATGAAAGCCGATATAGCTTATGTTGATGCTCCACAGGTTTCAACAGAGAAATTCAAAAAAATTCTTTTAGCATTAGCTAAAAACAATACAGAAATAATAGCTGAAAATTATGCTGATCTAAAATTCCCTGTTTGTTCCGCAGCTTCAATAATAGCTAAGTTTGAAAGAGATAGAGAAATAGAAGAAATCAAGAAAATAGTTGGATTTGACTTTGGTGTTGGTTACAGTCATGATGCCAGGAGCATTGAATTTGTTAAAAAATGTTTAAAAGAGAAAAAACATTTAGAATTTATAAGGCATTCTTGGATAACTGTTAATAATATCATATCAGAAAAAGAGCAAAAAACACTGAAAGAGTATAAATAAGCTTTTCCAAATCTTTAAGAATTTATATATTAGTAGATTTAATAGAATAAGGAGGATATCCATGAAAAATGGTAACAAATCAATGATAGTCTATGTAATTATTGGAATAATAATAGGTTATTTGAGCCAGTGGGGAAGAAATATGTACGGAGAACAAGGTAACTATCTTGCAATAAGTTTGGCATTGGTATTTCTAGTGATAACTGCTGAGATAAATAAAAAAGCATTTAATATAAAAAAAGAGTTTAAATGGTTTATGTCCAATGGTGGTTGGGTTTATTTGTTTGTTTGGTTCATAACATGGATAATTTTCTTCAACCCACCATTTAGCCCTCTTTAGGTGTTTGAATGGAGAACTTAGGAGATTGGAAAAGAACTCATTATTCTAATGAAGTAGCTCCAGAAATGGATAGCAAAGAAGTTATTGTAATGGGATGGATAAGAGAACTAAGGGATATAGGAAAGTTAAAATTCATTAAATTAGCAGATAGGGAAGGTTTTATTCAAATAACTGTTAAAGACGGAGAAGTAATACCCAAGCTAATAGAAAAAATTGAAACTCTGGGAAGAGAAGACGTAATAGCTGTTAAAGGGACTGTTAAAGAAAATAGAGAAGCTCCTGGAGGAAGAGAAATAATACCAATTGAAATAAAACTGATCAATACAGCTGAAAAACCATTACCATTAGAAATGGAAACCAAGAAAACTCCTGCTTTATTAGATACAAGACTAGACCAAAGACCATTGGATTTGAGAAAACCCGAAAACCAAGCCATATTTAAGATACAATCAAGACTTGTTGAAGGAATGCAAAATTTCTTGATTAAAAAAGGATTTTTACAAGTTTTTACTCCATGCTTAATCGGGGGAATATCTGAAGGAGGTTCTGATGTTTTTGCTGTTCCTTATTTTGATAAAGAATCATTCCTTAGACAAGACCCACAATTACATAGAGAATTAATAATAATTTCAGGATTTGATAAAATATTTGATTTAGGACCTAATTGGAGAGCAGAAAAATCCCACACAACTTTTCACATATGTGAACACAGGGGTCTAGCTCCAGAAATGAGTTTTATAATAGATGAAGCAGACACAATGAGGCTAGAAGAGCAGATGATTGTGGAAAGCATAAAGTTTGTGACAAAGAATTGTAAAAATGAATTAGAAATATTAAACAAGAAATTAACAATACCTAAAACACCTTTTCCAGAATTAAGATTTCCTGAAATTTACAAGATTTTGAGAAAACTGGGTTTAAATATTAAAGATGGTTCTGATTTAAACAGAGAAGCTGAAAATCTTCTCACTGGATATGTGAGAGAAGAATATGATAGTGATTTCTTTTTCATAAACAGATTTCCCTTTGCTCTAAAACCATTTTATGTTATGAGAGTTGATGAAGAGCCTAAATATGCAAGAAGTGTTGACTTAATATATAAGGGGTTGGAGATGTCTTCAGGAGGACAAAGAGAACATAGATACGAAGAATTAATTAAGAATATAAAGGAAAAGAAATTGGATTTAAGTAATTTTCGATGGTTTACTGAATTCTTTAGGTATGGAGCTCCTCCAATGGGAGGTTTTTGTTTAGGAATAGAGAGGTTTACTATGAAACTCCTAAATCTGAAAAACATTAGAGAAGCTGTTTTGTTTACTAGGGACCCTGAGCGTCTCTCGCCATAAAGTTGATATAATGTCCTGGAATATAAATAATAAGAAATGCATTCGTTGCGGAGGATGCGTTTCAGTATGTCCATTCGGAGCGCTAGAATTAAAGGAACACATAATCTTTGATGAAAAATTGTGTAATTTATGTGGTATTTGCGAAAGAGTTTGTCCTGTAAAATCAATTAAGGTGGAAAAATGACTGATATAGTAGATTTTTTTTATGATGGTAGAAAATTATTTTCAGCTTTATTATTATCTGTCTTTCTTTTAGCTCTTTTCATAGAATTTCAAGTAGAAGTAATTCCATATAATTTATTCATAACTCTTTTTTCAAAATATTTTGGTGAAATATCTCCATTAGTTTTTTTGTTTTTTTATTATTTTTTCATTTGTTATATTTTTATAATTATAGTAATTGGATTTTATGATTTAATAGTTAAGAGAAGAGAGAAGAATGAGTAATATGTGGGATGTAATAGTTATAGGAGCAGGTCCAGCAGGGACTGCTTGTGGAAAAAAACTAGTAGAAAGCGGATTTTCAGTAAAAATCTTTGACAGAAGGCAAGAAATAGGCTCCCCAAAAAGATGTGGAGAAGGCTTGAGCGAAGGTACACAGGAATTAATAGGAAAAATTCCTGACAGATGTATTGCACAAAAAATTAAGGGTTGTAGAGTTTATTCTCCAAATGGAAAATATCTTGAAATTGTTTTAAGTCACGGAGGCTTTATTCTTGAGAGAAAGGTTTTTGATAAGTGGTTAGCAGAAAGGGCTGTAAAGGCTGGAGTAGATATTCAAGCAAATTCGTTTATTTCAAATTTAATAGAAAATAATGGTTATTTTGTTGGTGTTAAAGGAGAATTTCTTGGAGAAAAATTCGAGGAAAAAGCAAAAATGATTGTTTGTGCAACTGGAGCAGAATCTCCTCTAAGAAAGCAAGCATTGAATATCTTTTCTAGACCACATCTTATTGATTCTTGTTTACAATATGAAATGTCTGGAATAGATATTGATCCAGAACTCATTGATATTTATCTGGGAAACGAGATAGCCAAGCGTGGTTATTGTTGGGTCTTTCCTAAAGGAAAGGACAGAGCTAATGTGGGAGTCGGAATAGTACCTGGAGAAAAAACTGCAAAATTTTATTTAGAGAATTTTCTTGATTCCCATCCTCAAATCAAGAAAGGGTCAATAATAGAAGTTAATGCTGGTTGTGTTCCTGTTGGAGGAATGGAAAAAGACATGGTTGCTAATGGATTCTTGGTTTGCGGAGAAGCTGCTCATCATGTCAACCCCATACACGGTGGTGGAATAAAGGAGGCTGTTGTTTCTGGGCAGTTGGCAGCAGATATTATTTCAGAATGTTTAAAGAAAAATGATGTTTCTAAAAAAGCTTTATCAAAATTCAATGGTTTGTGGTGGGAAAAAAGAGGGAACAAAATGAGAAAAATTGAAAAACTAAGAGAAGTTGTTGAAAAGCTATCTGATAAGGATTTAAATGATTTATTAGGATTATTAGAACCTTCAGATGTTATAGAATTTACTAGAGGTTCAAAACTTTCTGTTTTTGCAAAAGTTCTTATGAGAAAACCACATCTTATTTCTTTAGCTAAACATTTGTTATAAATTATAACTATTATAAATTTCTGCTATTTCTGCTGCTGTTAGTGATCTGTTTAAGATTATGACTTCATCAATAAAACCATGGAAATAGTAATCATTGTCTAAGTTGTCGCCACCTATATGCAGAGTGAAAGTATTATCTGCATTTATGGTAGTAACGGAAGAGGTTTCACCTGCTATTTCTCCATTAAGATAAAGTCTAAATGTTATGCCATTTCTAGTCACTACTCCATGATGCCAAGTAGTATCATTAACCTGTTCAAGAGAATATATGGAAGTACTATTGCCATTAAAAAAATCAATTCCTAAGTTTCCTTGATTATCCACCCAAAAATAATAACCAGGATTAGTCCCATACCATTTTCCTATGATATCTGGTTGCTCAATACTAGCATCATTCTCAGCTTTAAACCAAGCCATCATTGTAAAATCATCAGTACTAAGATTTAAACTTTCATGATGTTGAACTTCAACATAATCACCTATTCCATCAAACTCTAAAGCATGACCATACTTTCCGCTAACCCATACAGGGCAAGCAGTTCCGCCACAAGACCCTGTATAGTTCTTTAATTCACCATCGTTTCCAGACGGCGAACTATCATAAGCAACAGTTCCAGATCCTTCATCAAATGTTAAACACAAAACAACATCAGGATTATCACAAAAAGTCATTTCTTCAAGTTTTTCTGTAAATGTAACAGATCCTTGGCTTGTTGTTATCTTTACATCAACCTCTCTTTTTCCTACAAACTCTTCTATATTTACTGTTCCAACTTCTCCAGGTCCTATAGTCGGAGGAACCATTGTAACTTCTACTAGTTCATCATCGATATAAACAGATAAGTCTGAAATGTCTGTTTGCCCAGTATTTCTTACATAAATATTATTATTAGATGCACCTTCTATTTTCATCTGAGCTAAGAGACTTGTAGTTGTCTTTTCTATTGATTCCTCAGTTGTGGTTGTTGTTGATGTAAATATTCCTGAAAAGAATGTATAAGACAAAGCAGCTAGAGCAACCACTATCATTAGAACTAATATGATAACTATAATAGCAGATATTGCTTTCATATAAAACAATATAAAATTTGAGCATATATTATTAACTAAATAAATAAGTAAGTCTAAATAATTTTAGTGTGTTAATGACAAGAATAGAAAAAATTGAGATTCAAGGTTTTAAGTCCTTTCCTAAAAAGACTTTTTTATCTTTTCCTAGCAATTTTTCTGTAGTTTGTGGTCCAAATGGGAGCGGAAAATCAAATATCTTAGATGCGCTTTGTTTTGTTTTAGGAAGAACTTCTGCAAAAAGTTTAAGAGCAGACAGAATGTTAGAAATGATATTCCATGGAACAAAAAAAAGATCACCATCAGATTTTGCTAAAATTACTCTTTGGTTTGATAATGCTGCAAAAGTGTTTCCCTTTGAGGATGATAAAATATCTATTTCTAGAAGAATAAATAAAAAAGGAATTTCTATTTACAAACTCAATGGAAGAACAGTAACAAGAGAAACGGTTCAGGAGATCTTAAGACCAGCTTTGATCAAGCCTGATGGTCATAACATAATTCTACAAGGAGATGTTACAGAAGTAATAGAGATGAGCCCAATAGAAAGAAGAGAAATAATTGATGATATATCAGGGCTCAGAGAATTTGATGAAAAAAGAAATAAAGCACAGAGAGAACTCTTAACAGTTGAGGAAAGAATTAAAGAATCCCATATAATTCTGAATGAAAAAAGAGCAAATTTAGAAAGACTAGAAGACGAGAAAAAATCTGCTGAGAAGTATCAGAAATTAACTGCTGATTTGGACAAGTCGAGAGCATCATTAGCAAAAGTAAAATTAGAATCTGCTGAAAAATCAATAAAAAGACTTGATGATAAAATAGAAAAAATAAAATCTGGAGAAATTGACAAAGAGTTAGAGAAAATTGACAATGAACTGGATAATATTGAAAATAAGAAGAATAAAATTGCTAAAAGACTTTTTGATAGAACAAAGGACATTGCAATAATAAAAGAAGTGGAGAGAATAAAAGCTGAGATTAGAAGGAAAAAAGACAAAATTGAAATGAATAAAAGTCAAATTGGAAGAACAAATGACATAATAAAAAGACTGGAATTCTTAAAACAAAAAGAACTAGAAGGCTCTGTTAGCAAGGCAGTTAAAGATGTTCTAAGTTTAGGCTGGACAGGTGTTTATGGAACAATGGCTTCTTTGTCAAGGGTTTCTAAAAAACATGAAAAAGCAATTGAGGTTGCAGCAGGCCCTCATTTAAATGATATAATTGTTTCTGACAAAGATGTTGCAATAGAATGTGTTAGATATTTAAAGAAAAACAGAATAGGAAGAGCAAGATTCCTTCCTTTGGATAAGATAAAACCTAAAGACAGTAAAAAATTGAAAAAATTTGCTTTTGAGGACGGAGTAGTTGGAATAGCTCTAGACTTGATAGAATTTGATAACAAATACTACAATGCTTTTTCTTTTGTTTTTGGTAACACTTTAATTGTTGATGATATTTCAACAGCCAAGAGACTTGGTATTGGAAACGCAAGGTTTGTTACTTTGGACGGAGATCTAATAGAAAAGTCAGGAGCTATTATAGGAGGTTATTACACAAGAAAAAAAGCATTTATTGGAAGAGAGGAAATAGAAAAATATTCTTCTCATAAAATTCAGCTTCAAAAAGAAATAGAAGAATCGGAGAATGAGATAATAAAATTAGAAAAAGAATTAGAGCAATTTACAACAAAGGAGAAAACAGAAAGTAAAGAACTAATAGAAATGCAAAAAGAAAGAGGAAAACTTGAAGAAAGGTTTGAATCACTAACAAACAAAAGAAAGAGACTATTTGAAGAAAAAATGTCTTATCAAGAGCAGATAAACAATCTAAGAATTAGAAAAGCAAGATTTGAGGCTGAATTGGAAAATCTAAAACTAGAATTTGAAAACTATAAGAAAACAGAAACCTATCAAATTTCTGCAAGAGCTTTAGAAATCAAGATTAAAGAAACAATGGATAAAATCAATGTTCTTGGAGCAATAAACATGAAAGCCTTGGAAGAATATGGAGAACAAAAAATTGTTTACGATGAATTAAAAGAAAAGGTTGATAAATTGACTGAAGAGAGGAATAAGATATTGGAAGTAATAGCTGATATAGAGGGAAAAAGAAAAGAGGTTTTCATGAAAACTTTGGAAGGTGTTAGAGAAGAGTTTAAGATTGTTTTCAAGGACTTGATGAAAGGAGAGGCTGATTTAAGGCTTTTAGGAGGTTTGGATAGTGGATTGTTAATAGAAGCTAGCACCAAAGGAAAAAAACTAATGAATATTGATGCAATGTCTGGAGGTGAAAAGACTTTAACTGCTTTAGCTTTCTTATTTGCTATTCAAAGATTCAGACCAGCTCCATTTTATGTTCTTGATGAGATTGATGCAGCATTGGATAGGCCTAATACAAAGAAGACAGTTGAACTAATTAAGAAATACTCTACTAATTCCCAATTTATTGTGATTACTCACAATGAGGCTACAATCCAAGAAGCTGATTGTGTTTATGGAGTTAGCATGGAAGAAGGCGAATCTAAATTAGTTGGAATAAGAATGCCTAGTTAATTAATTTTCCGATTTCTTCTCCATTTTAACAAATGAGTTAAGTTTTTCTGCAAAACAATCTGGAAAACCTAATATCGTATCTATTTGAGTTAATATAGGGAGATCTGTATAGTCTGTTTGAACTCCTGTCACTCTAATTTTTTTTAATTTTCCGCTGTTTGTGGTTACAAAATTCTCTCCTGGAAGAAGATATTTTTTAACTTCGTCTCGTTCAATACATTTAACATCTAAATCCAAACCTTGATCTGATGTAGCGTTTAACAATCTGCTCTTACCTTTTTCAGAAAGATAGGGAACTATGATATCTACTTTAAGCATTTCTATTTCTCCTGTTTCTTTACCATCAATTTCTCTTCTTTCTATTTTTTCAGGTTCTTCTAAAAATTCATTTTCAATTATTTCTTGTAAATCCACTTCTTCTGTTTCTGATGTTGGATAAGGAAACCTCAATATCTCTCTACTTACATTAACTATTCCTGTAATAATTCCTCTCCTTCCTAATCTTACATAACGACCTTTCTCTTGCTCATTATCAATTATATATTGGGCCGCTATACTAGACATGTTATCACTAAACAGTATTAAAAAATAAACTATTTAAATCTTTCTTAAGAATCTTTTTAATACATCATCTAAATCAGGTTTTCCAATTTCCCTTATCTCGTATCTAACTCTGGCAGCTGGTTTATTGATATTAAGAAGATTTCTCAAATCAACAGGAGTTCCAATCAAAACACTGTCACATTCCACACTGTTTATGGTTTCTTGTAATTCTTCCATTTGCTTTCTAGAATAACCCATTGCAGGTAAAACTGTTCCTAAATGAGGATACTTAACAAAAATATCTTTTATTGATCCAACAGCCTTACTTCTGGGACTGATTATAAAAGCTCCTAAATTTTTAGCTTCAATTGTTGCTGCACCAAAACCCAGACCACCGTGAGTTAGAGTAGGTCCATCTTCTACAATCAAAACTCTTTTTCCTCTTACTAATTCGGGCCTATCAACAAATCTATCCATCGCAGCTTTTATGATAACAGCTTTTTTGTTTATTGATTTAACATTATCAATAACTCTTTGGACATGCATTTGATTGGCAGTGCCAACTTTATTAACTATTACAGCATCAGCCATTCTAACATTAGTTTCCCCAGGATAATACAATAGTTCATGATCAGGTCTTCTTGCATCAGCAACTACAATATGCAAATCAGGTTTAATAAAAGGCAAATCATTATTTCCTCCGTCCCAGACTATTAAATCAGCTTCTCTTTCAGCTTGCTTTAATATTTTTTCAAAATCAACACCAGCGTAAACAATATTGCCTTCTTCTAAATGAGGCTCGTATTCTTCTCTTTCCTCAATTGTAGAATTATATTTTTCCAAATCAGTTTTAATGGAAAACCTTTGAACTATCATTTCCTCCAATTTTCCATAAGGCATAGGATGCCTTACAACAACAAAATTGATTCCTCTTGATTTTAATATTCTGCAAATTTTTCTTGATGTAGGACTTTTCCCAGCTCCAGTTCTAACACCAGTAACAGCTATTACAGGTTTTTTCGATTCTAACATAGTTTGTTTTGGTCCCATTAGTTTAAAATCAGCACCGCAAGATAAAACAAGAGAAGCTTTCTGCATGACTTCTTCGTGAGATAGATCTGAGTATGCTAAAACAACTTCATCCACTTTATATTTTTCAATTAAATTAAGTAAAGATTTTTCAGGAAAAATTGGAATTCCTTTAGGATACAATTTTCCTGCTAATATTTTCGGATAAATTCTATTCTTCATTTGAATTTGTGCGACTGTGAAAGCCACAACCTCATATTTTCTGTTTTTTCTAAAGAAAACATTAAAATTATGGTAGTCTCTACCTTGAGCTCCCATTATTATGACTCTTCTTCTTTTCATAATATCTCTCTCAATCAGGTTCGCCTCCACCACTTGGTTTACCTTTCTTTAAAGTAATTACTACACTTTCAGTTTTGATATCGTTCAGTGTGATGTCGGTATATTCATTGTAAGTATTCATTATGGATTTTGTTCCTCCCCTCTCAATTGTAAAATTATATTTACTCGACTCTTCAGCTCTAGGATCGTATACAGAAAAATCAGCATTCTGGTCCGAAACATCTAATTTAACTAATTTAATAACAGTCGGTTGTGAAACTACTTGAACGTTTTTTGTCTCACCTATTTTCAATTCAATAGTTTGCTGTTGTACAGTGCAACCACTAATTAAAACTGTTAAAATTAAAACAGTGATAAGTTTTTGTGAAATCTTAACCATAACTCTCTAGATAAATTTATAAGATATTGATATTAAAGCTTTACTAGAGAAAAATGTCCAAAGAAATTGAAATGAAAGCAGAGTTAGAAAATCCTGAAGAATTAAGGAAAAAATTAAAAGAAGTAGGAGCTAAATTTTTAGGCAAGAAAAGAGTAGTTGATATTTTCTTTGATTTTCCAGATAAAAGATTTGAAAAAGAAGATAAATATTTAAGATTAAGAAAAAACGGTGAAAAAATAATTTTAGAATTCAAAGGTTCTAAGGAAGAAGGAAAAACAAAAATTAGAGAAGAAACCAAAACCGAAATTAAAGATTTTGTTGAAATAGTTAAGATTCTAAATTTTCTAGGCCTTGATATTATATTTAGATACGAAAAAAATAGAGAAACCCATTATTTAGATAGTGCTGAGATAGTTATTGACGAATTGCCTAAAATAGGATGGTTTTGCGAAATAGAAGCCGAAAATGAAGATATAATTAGACAAATTGGTAAAAAACTTGAAATAAAAAATTTGAATAACAGATCCTATCGTTATTATATTGAAAAATATAACAAAAATATTAAAGAATTGGTGTTTTGATGTTATCAGATCAACAACTAATTGACTTAATGGTTTCTGAGCCAAGCTGGGAAGATGTAATTGTAAAAATAGTTGCAGAAGAACAAATGGATCCTTGGTCTATAGATATTATTAGACTTGCAAACACTTTTTTAATATACGTTAAGAAAATAGAAAAATTAGACTTGAAAATACCAGCAAGGTTCATTTTAATATCTGCAATTCTTTTGAGAATGAAATCTGATGTTCTAATAGAGAAAAAACAAAAGATATTTATTCCTGAATCAGAAAAAGAACCTGATGAAATGTTAAGGATCTTAGCTTCTGTTCCACCATTACAGCCTCCTCTTAAAAGAATTCCATTAAGGAACGTCACTTTAAATGAACTCATAAATGCTCTAAGAAAGGCTTATCAAGTACAAGATAGAAGGGTTGAAAGGAGAAGAAGGGTAAAGAGAGCTGTTGAAATTGCAGTCCCCCTTCCAGAGGAAGACATAACACGGAGAATAGACAAACTACTATCACAAATCAATGAAGCACTAATGGATATAAATAATATAGAATTTTCTAGACTTGTGAAAAGATGGGGTCGAAAAGAAATTGTAGAGGCTTTGATACCTTTGTTGCATTTGTCCCATGATGGGAAAATACATTTACATCAAGAAGAATTGTTTAAAGAAATATTAGTTAAGTTGAGAGAATAATATATTATGTGATTAAATGAGAGGAGAAAGACTAAAATCATCAGTAGAAGCTGCTTTATTTATGGCTAATAAGCCTGTATCAATAGAAAGATTATCAAAAATGTTTAAAACTGAACCTGAGAAAATAAAAGAATTAATAGAAGAATTCAAGAGAGAATTTGAAAAACCAGAGCACGGTGTTCATGTTATAGAAACCTCTAAAGGTTATCAAATAAGAGTTAAGCCAGAGTTTGCTTCTTCTGTTAGAAGATTAACTCCTTACAGAGACTTGGGAAGAGGTTTATTAAGAGTTTTAGCTCTGGTTGCATACAAACAACCAATTACTCAAGCTGAAATTGTTAAAGTTATTGGCAACAGGACTTATGAGTATGTGAAAAGATTGGAAGAAAGAGGTTTAATAAAAACCATGAAGCACTCTAGGACAAAAGCTTTGATTGCAACCAAAGAATTTGCCAATTATTTTGGTTTAGAAAATCCAGAAGATGCAAAGAAATTTTTTGAAGACCTTAATAAAGAAGATGATTCGGTTGAGACCGAACAATAATGAAAGCTTATAAAGTATTAGAATTTAATTCTAAACTATGGAGATAGATAGAAAAACCCTTAAAGCATTAGCAGCAGACACAAGATTGGATATATTGAAAAGTCTAGGCAAAAGAAGGAAAACCCCCTCTGAATTGTCTAAAGAGTTAAATTTGGCTGCTTCAACTGTTGTTGAACATTTGAATAGGTTAGAAGAGGCTAATCTAGTTAGAAGAGAGGAGACAGGACATAAATGGATTTATTATGGTTTAACTAAAAAAGGTTCAGCTTTGGTAAAACCTAAAGTTCCTGCTCAATTCATTATTGTTTTAAGCTTGGTTGCCGTAGTTGCTTTTGCTGGATTTATGCTCTACTATGTAAATTATACACCTTATGCAACAGTCGGAGCAATGCCTTCAATTAGTGTTCCTCCAGAAGGAGAAATAACTCAACCAATTGAAGAAACAAAAATGCCTGAAGAAACAACAACACCTACTCCACCAACTGAACAAAGGGCAGCTACAACTGGAGTAGGAGGAGTTAATATAACTAATGTTACGAATTTCACATTCAACAGTGGAACAGGAACTTGTTATTCTGGAAATTATTCTGAAGAAAAAAAAGGAACAACAGAAATAATTGGAGAGAATAATAAAATAACATTTTCCGGCTTTGTTATAACCTCGGATCCTTGTCATGAATTAGAAGGATCCTATTCTATGAATGATTCTAAAATAACAATAGAAATAACCTCGAAAAGTATGGGTGGGATATGTATTGCATGCGTTGGTTCAATTCCTTTTGATGGTTATTTAGATCTCAATGAAGGTCACTATAATGTTAAGATCATATATGAGCAAACTATTATAACAGAAAAAGATGTCGATGTTATTTAGAAAATATCTAATCCTTTTAATTCTTCAAAGATTTTATCATGAATCTTCTCAGGTGTTATGAATTCAAATTCTTCTTCTTTTTCTTTGCAACAATTTATTACTATCCAGTTTTCTTTTTCAGCTATGTCCAAATATGTTCTTCTAACCTTTTCCTGATAGTTTTCATCTGCTTCATGAATGTCTATCTCCCCTTTTCTCATAAGAACATTTTTTTGTTCTTTTTCAAGAGATAATTTTTTTGAGATTTTGGTAGGAACATTCAATACTATTGTTGCATCTGGTTGAGGTAATCTTCTGTCAATATCTTTTATCCATTCCCATATTTCAAATCTTTTTTCACCTTCAAGTTTGGCTGCCTGAAATATGTTAGAAGCAGTGTATCTGTCAGCTATAACATTTATTCCAGCTTCTAATTTTTCTTTAATTTCTTTTTGAAATTGATGCCTATCTAAAGAATAAAATAAAGAGCCTATTTCAGGTGTTATTTCCTCTTTTGAACCAAAATCTCCTTTCAGATATTTGGCTACAAGTATACCTAAGGGAGTTTTTTTATAAGTAGGAAAACGAATTATTTCAACTTTCTTGCCAATTTTTCTTAATCTTTCAGCAAGAAGATTGGCTTGAGTTTTTTTACCAGAGGAATCAATACCTTCAAACAATATGAATTTTCCTTTCATTCTCAGACCTTAAAACAAAACTTTATTTGCGGGAATTGTTTTCTTAAACCAGTAACTTCTTCCTTGATTTTTTCAACATCCTTTTCATCAATTAATACATCTCTGAAAAAGGATGAAATTAATTTCATTTCATTTTCTTTCATTCCGAATCTTGTCATTTCCTGAACCCCCAATCTTATTCCTGAAGGATTCTTTAATGCATCATGGGGAGAGTCTGTAGGTAATGCCATTTTATTGCAAATTATGTTACAGTTCTCAAGAGTGTTAGCAACAATTTTTCCTCCACCAAATTCCTTCACATTTACTATAACTTGATGGGATTCTGTAAAGCCTAAATCAGGACATAAAACCTCGAAACCTTGATCTGTTAACGCTCTAGCTAAAGCTTTTGCATTTCTCATAACTTGTTTTGAATATTCTTCTCCAAATTCGTTCATTTCCAAAGCAGTAACAGACAGAGCAGGAAATCTGTGAATATGTGTATTTGACATAACTTTAGGAAATAAAGCAGTTTCTATTTTTTCCCAGTCTTTTTCATCCAGATTATTATTTCCTATTACAATTCCGCCCTGAGGTCCCTGAAATGTTTTGTGAGTTGAGGAAGTTATTATGTCTGCACCTTCTTTAAAGGGTTTTTGAAATTTTTCATTATAAACAAGGCCGAAAACATGGGCAGAATCATAAATAATTTTTATGTTTTCATCTATCGATTCTCTTATTTCTCTTATTGGATGTGGAAACAGAAACATTGAAGCTCCAAACATGACTATTTTTGGATTAACCCTTTTAATAATTTCAATTGTTTTTTCTACATCAATATTCATTTTTTCTTTGTCAAAAAACATATCAACATTCTTCAATCCCCTTACTCCTGCCAATCCCCATCTAGTATGACTTATATGAGCTCCATTTGGTATTCCAGGACTAACTAAAATGTCTCCTGGTTTTGTGAATGCTGCATAAACAGTCAGATTTGCTATTCCTCCAGAAAGAGGTCTTGTATCAGCAAATCTTGTGTTAAATTTTTTTCTAAAAATATTATTACAAAGGTCTTCTATTTCATAAGAATGTTTGGTTCCTTTATAATGACAATTTCCTGATGTATGTTCATTATATCTTCCTTCAAAATCAGAAACAAATAATTTTTCTGCTAAAGGAGACATAACACTCTCTGAAGCAATTAGATTTATACATTCTTTCCTTCTCCACTTATGGTGATTTTCAACGATTTTAATTACTTCATCTAACATTTAACCGTACCTCATTCTCAAAAAACCTATTATTGTAAATATTATGGCTGTAATTATTAATATCATTGCTAATGAGAAATTATCTGATCCTCCTACAAGTAGTTGAATTCCTACATAAGTCATAATACTATCTCTTATTAGACCTTTTATACCCATTAAATCACATTGATGAGAATTTCATCTTTATTTCAATTAGATTACAGGTTTCTGGTTTTAATTCACCTTCCGGACAATATCCTAAAGCTATACAGGAAGGGCCTGCTTTTTCAAATATCACAGGAGCAACTCTTTTAACTTGTTTAAGCATTTCGTCAGCAACTACTCTTAATTCCCATTGAGCCCTAGCACAGCACCTTAAATTGAAAAAATGTAATAGTTCTCTAGCATTCATTGTTACAATAATATTTGTCTTGATTCCCTGAGGAGAAAGCATTCTAACATCTTCAAATGGTATACCCATATCTAAAAGATCCTGAATTATTTTCGTGTTCTGTTCAACAAATTCATTGAGTTTTTTAAGTGCTTTTTCATTTTTAGCAATTTTAGGAGGTATTACAATATCACAATGGGCTTTATTATATCTTCCTGATTTTATTGTGTAAGAAGCTAATCTGTGTCTAACCAATTGAATCTCTAAAACACGGCTCACATCTTCTAGAGCAAATGTAAAGGAAGCATGCTCTATTACAGATACATGACCATATCCAATTACTTTTCTTAGAGTTTTTCTAGCTTTTTCTAAAGTCATTTTTTCTTTTCTTTCATCATAATATTTTGTGCTATAAGACGTTTGGGCTGCTAAAGCGCATGTTATTTCTGGATTAGGAGTATAGCGAAGAAGTTTCACTTTCATGTAATCTTATTCCCATCTAAAATATTTAAAGTTAAATGGGCCCGCCAGGATTTGAACCTGGGTCGCCAACTCCCGAAGCTGGAATACTAAACCAAGCTATACTACAGGCCCTAAGAATAATATTTATTTTAAGTTTTAAAGAAATACTTCAATAAATGCTCCTATATAAATAGAGAAAACAGCCAAAAATAACAATAATAATGAATCTCTGAAAACTAATAGAAATTCTTTGCTCCAGAACCTCTCTCTTATTAGTCCTACAGATAAAACACCACCAGCTATTCCTGCTAAGAAATAACCAAAAATTTCAATTGGTGCATGAGGAATTATGCTTATTGTTCTAACCATGAATTCTTCTATTAAACCTTTTCTAATAAAAGAAGCTAAATATATTGCTAAAATAGAAGCGTTCCAAGCTAAAATAATAATAGCACCAGATCCAAATAAAAACGATAAAACAAATGACAAGCCCATAACCCTCAGATTGTTCCACAATATCATTTCTAATACTTCAGGAGATAGTGCTCCTCCTAAAGTCTTTCCTGAAGAAATAGAGGTAATTCTTTCTATTTCTGTTATCTGATCTTCGAACAATAAATGAACTTCTTTTTCAGAAGACAATATTGCTGTCAAAAATATGGCTGCAAAAACTCCTAAAAATAATAATGTGAAAATTTTCATTGCCTCATCATGTCTGTCAAAAAAATCTTTATGTATTTTATGTTCAGCCTCTTCTCTCTCTACCTCCTCCTCTTCTTTAAAAACACCATATATTGCTGGTGTTAGGGCAACTGTAATGAATAAAGTTATTATTTTTCCTGTTGCCTCTCCAGGAAATATCATGTTTGCTATATACATTGATGCAAAAGAAATTATAGCAGCTAATATAAACATGTCAAACGGGTTTTTTATTATTTTTTTAACAGGAAAAATCGATTCTAAAACCATATTATTAATAATCAAAAGTCACATATAAATTCTTTGATTCTTAGATTTCTTGTTTTTCTTATCAAGAGTCAATCATATATAAATAATTATATTTCTATAACTCTTGTATGGCTCAGGAAAGACTGATAAAAAGAAGACTACCTTCTAAAGAAAAAAGCATTGTAGACATTCAGCCTGAAACTGATGTTAGAGTTAGATTAATGGGAACTGTAATTGATACAACTCCCAATTCTATTATTATTGATGATGGCACAGGAAAAACAGAAGTATATTTTGGTGAAGAACAAAACATTACAAATGGACAACTAGTAAGAATAATAACTAGAATCTTACCTTTAATAGATGGTTTTGAGTGTAGAGGCGAGGCAATACAAGTTTTAGATGGGTTTGATTTAGATTTATATAAAAAAGCAAGAAAAATTATTAAAAATTTTTGAGGTAATTAAATGGATTTACAAAGAACACAAAAAGAAATTTATCAAAACAAACTAAATAAGGGATTTAATGTGACAGATATAGGAAAAGAAATAGTATTAATAACAGAAGAATTAGGAGAACTTTCAAGAGCTTTTAGAGACAAGAAAAAAGAAAAAATGGTTGATGCTGTAGGAGATATAATGATTTATTGTTTAGGTTTATGTGAAATGCTTGGCGTGAGTAGCGAAAAAATTATTCAAAAAATAATAGAAAAAAATAAAACAAGAAATCATAGGAGTCATATTTAATAAAAAAAGAGGTGATATGATGTTTAAAGCTGTTACAAAGGACCCAAAATTACTAAAAGATAGCATAGACATAATTTCCCAATTAATAGATGATGCCTTATTTAATTTTAGAAAAAAAGGCATAGAACTAATAGCAGCTGACAGAACAATGGTATCTTTTGTAGATTTTAAGCTAAAATCATCTGCTTTTGAAAATTATGTTTGTGATGAGGATGTTAATGTTGGTATAAATCTATTAAATTTTTTAACAGTTCTTAAAAGAGCTAATGTGGATGATAAATTAACTCTTAGTTTGGATGAAAAGGAAAATAAACTGGAAATTCTTTTAGAAGGCAACTCTGTTAGAAGATTTGCAATACCGTTGTTACAGATCTCAAAAAGAGAGGCTCCAGACATAGATCAATTATTAAAGAAATTCAGTGCAGATGCAGAGATTAGCTCTAATATTTTAGAACAAGGAATAAATGATGCTGACATAATTGCTGATTCAGTTATAGTCGAGTTATCACCTGATAAGTTAAGAATGTATGCAGAGGGCAATAGCAGCAAGAGTGAATTAAAATTATTCAAGGGAACTGATATTTTGACTGATTTGAATGCCAAAGAAATAGTTAGTGCAAGGTATTCCTTGGATTATCTAAAGAAAATGATAAAAGGTTCGAGAATTTCCGATAAAGTAAAAATGATGCTTGGAAAAGACTTTCCATTAAGACTAGTTTTTGAAAATGATAATACCTTCTTAAGTATGATTTTAGCGCCTAGAGTGGCAGAAAGCGAGTAATTATAATTTTTCGTAAATAGCGGCCAATATTATAGGTAATATTATAGTAGCATCTCCATCAACAGTAACATATTTTGCTTTTTCTTTTATTTTTCCCCAAGAAACAGCTTCTTTGAGTCTTGCTCCTGAAAGGCTTCCATCATATTGTGTTGCTGTTGTTATGAAAACAGCATAGTCCAAACCACCTTTGAATTGGTTCCACCATATAGTATGATGTTTGGAAATTCCTCCACCAATCATTAAAGCTCCTGTTCTTTTATTAGTAAAAACAATGTCTGATATCTCTTTTTCATCTTTTAAAAGATCAATTTTAAAATCATGGTCTTGGGAGAACCATACTAAATTGGTTCCGAATGCTCCATCTGTTATCCCAGGAATGTAGATTGGAATATTCTTTTTAGAAGCTTGAAATAGAATAGAATTCTTATCATCCAATTTTTTACCGAATTCATGTATTAGTTCTCTTCCAGACCATTCTTTTTTGATTTTTATCAATTTTTCAAGGATTGGATTCATTTTTTCTTCTAGTATTTTTCCATAACTCTCATTAGGAACAAGAACATTTCCTAGTCTGTTTACTCCTGTTTTACGTAATTCAGCATCATCCAATTCAAAAGAGCCATGAAAATAATCTCCACCATAAGCTCTTGCCAAATCATGATCTAAAGTTCCACAAGTAGTTATTATAACATCGAATAAGCCTCTTTCGATTGCTTGAGCAATAGCTCCTCTCAAGCCTGTTGCAATTATGCATGCTGGAAACGAGAAAAACCTTTTACAAGCTTTTTCCTTAATCATGTCTTCCAGAATAGATACTGCTTTAGCTAGATTTTTAGCTGAAAATCCACCTGAAGAATCCATTTGATTGATCAGATCAGAAAAACTAATCTTCTCTAAATTCATATCCTTTACTTTATTTTTAAGTAAATCGTCCATTTAATCACTTGAATATTTAAGTTTTTATATTTCTAAAGCTTATAAGTTTTTATGCATTATTTTAAAATTCTAAAATACTATTCTAACCCCATTGTACAAAAAGAAATATTGTCTGCAGCTAGAGATAGGGAGGTTGTTGGCTCTCTTGAGGATGGTTCTTACTTGAAAAGACCTGATGTTCTTTTGTATCCTAAGGACATAGAAGAAAAAGTGAAAAATGGTGTTATGTCATTTCACTGCTCTGTGGAAAAATGGTCCCAGCCAATGCAGTTGTCAGTGAATCTGAGACAAGAAGAAATAAATAATTTAAGAAAAAGTTTTGATTTCTTAATTGATATTGATGCTAAGGTAAAGCTAGAACATGCAGTTGCTGCAGCTAGAGTTGTTTATAATTTTTTAAAAGATTTAGGAATAGAATCAACTATTAAATTTTCAGGTTCAAGAGGCTTTCATCTAGGTATATCAAGTAATGCATTTCCTGAAAAAATTGATTTTAGAGAAACCAAGAAAAGGTATCCTGAAATACCCCAGATACTAGCAGATTATATCTCTGAGGAAATAAAAGAGCATTTACTAGAAGAATTAATAAGTGCAGAAGGTGGAGTTGCCTCTTTGGTAAACACTGTTGAATCTGTTTCTGAATTGTCTCCATATGAGTTTGTTGATATAGAAAAGAACTGGGGTAATCGTCATTTGTTTAGAATGCCCTACTCCTTACATCCAAAATACTGGTTAGTTTCTTTGCCAATAAAGTTTAATGATTTGAAGAATTTTAAAAAAGAAATAGCAAAACCAGAAAATTTAAAAACTGATACTAAGTTTTTGGTTAATAAGGAAGGTGAAGCTACAGAACTTCTAATAAAAGCTCTGGAATGGAAAGCTAAACAACCTAAAGAAATTATAAAACCAAAAAGAATAAGAAGAAAATCTAAAACTCCTATTCCAGAAGAGTATTTTCCTCCTTGTGTTAAGCTTATATTAAAAGGCTTGTCAGACGGAAGAAAAAGATCTTTGTTTTCATTGGCAACATATTTAAGAGCAATGAACTGGAAACCAGAAGATATTGAAAAAAGAATAAGAGAATGGAACTTGAAGAATTTCCAGCCTTTGAGCGAAAGAACAATTAAAACTCAGTTAAAGTGGCATTTCAGGCAAAGCAGAGAATTGATGCCAGCTAATTGTCGTTCTCATTTGTTTTATGTTTCAATTGGAGTTTGTAAACCTGACCAGCACTGTCAAAAAAATCCTGTAAATTATCCTTTCAAAGTTATGAGAAAGAATAAAAAGTTAAGAAAATAAAGTGATGATATGGAGTTAATAACTTTTGTATACTTATCACAACAATTTAAATAACTGCCACTGATTTTGACTTCTCTCCTCGAGCTCTCACAAGAGTTTCTCTAACTGTTTTACTAAGTTCATGTTTTTTACTATAAACGTCTTCAACTGTAGCTTCGCATCCAAAATCAATTTCTGCAATAACATATCTTTCTTCAATCTTTCTTTTAATTAGTTTTAATGAAAGCGGAAGAACTTCTTCTTCGGCTCTTTTTTGCCAATTACCCTTTAATTTTTTTAATGTTTCGAGTGGATGAATTTCTTTTAACATTCTCTGAATAGTTTCCCATTCACTACCTTCTTTTTCCCATTGTCCAAAAGGAAGTTCGACTTTAGGTCTTTCTCTGGCTCCAAGAATTGTTATATATCGTGGCACTTTACCTGTAGGCGGACCACCACTTTTAGGCTTTAAGGAAATGGCAATTTCATATCCATGAAAATTGACAATATCTAAATAATCCTTTGAAGTTTCAATTGCGACTAACTTAGCCTTCATCTTATTCACTTATAATTTCTATTTATTTTGTTGTTTTTCTAGCTTTTTCTCTTATTGCTTCTACATGTTTTTGAAAATCTTCTTTGGTCCAATTTCCAGTTCCGCTATGCTCACCAAAATGATCAATTGATATATAATGTTTGGGACCATGAAAATGGGCTTCATTTCCAAAACAATATACCTTTAATGGTGATTCTGAATCAACATAACATGGATGTTTTTTCCCTTGGGGATAGCCAGGTAAGGGAAGATTTTGTATAGTAAATCCCATTTCTTTTAAAATTTCTTTTACTTCATCTATATCTTTCATTTTATCACTAGAATTGAATACCCTCTTCAGCAATCATTTTTCCAAAAACTTCACTTACATCCTTTTCTAATGTTGCATTTGTTTTTTTATCTACTATCGGTAATTTATCTTCACCGCTAATATCTTTTAAAGAATTTTTATCCGTTACAAATGCAGTTCTAACATTTACTTCTTCTACTGCATGTTCTTTGAATTTATAGACAATATTAACCAAAAAAGTTGAATTTCCTTTTTTGAGTAAAAGTTCTCCAGGCATTTCATTTTCTCTTCCATAGCGAGAATCTTCATCCAATAACTCATAACTTCTGGTAGCAAATCTTTTCTTTGCTGAATCTCTTATTTCCGGCCACGAACTCAAAACCATATTATCACTACCAAATAGTTATTAATTTATATATTTAAAGTTACCTGTCTACAGTCTTTTCAGAAAAATTACTTTTTAAATTTTAAAACTTAAATTAATTATGTGATTCAAGATGGAACTAATAACCTATGAAACCATAAGAAATGCACACAGAGCAGAAAAAGAAGAAGAATTACAAAAACTTCCAGAAGGCTTTTTTGAGTCTGTTAGAAACTGGTTTAAACATAAGGAAAATAAGAAAGATACTACTTCTTTGTTAGAAGTGGAGAATGCAAAAAAACTGTTAGAAGATATAATAAATAGAAGGCAAAAAAAGATTGTTTTAGCTGCTTTGAGTACAGTAAGAGGCCAATTACCACCGTCAAACTTAACTGATAGTGAAAGAAAATTCTTTGATGAAGTTGTTAATTCTCTGAAATCTTTTAAAAACGACATGGAAGAGAAATTTAGAGATTATGAAGATCTTGTTGAGGAAAAAATAGAAGAAGCTAAAAAAAGTATAGAAGATATTAAACCTGTAGAAGAGAAAATAGAAAAAACAGTTGTTAAACCAGACGGAAAACTATTAGTTAAAATATTAACTGATCTTCCCAGATTTGTAGGAAGTGATATGCAAGCTTACGGTCCTTTGAAAATTGGAGATCTTATAACCCTTCCAGAAAAAATCGGAAAACTATTAATATCAAGAAAAGTAGCAGAAAATATTTTAGATTAGAAAGGATAAAAACTCTTATTTCTAGAAAAAACTATAGAAGCTATTACAAACAATGAAAATAAAATTAAAAGAATAGCTATTTCCAAAGTAGCAGAAGGTAAAATGAAGTAACCTGTCTCGCTCTCTGAAGGCGCTATACCTACTAGTATCAAAACTATAACTACAATAAAAAATGCAACAACTAAATTTCTAATATCCATAAGAATGATTAAATTATTAAGCTTTAAAAGTTTATCTATCGAATATCTTTATTAATATTACTTTTAATAATTTTTTATGCGGTGATTAATTGAACATACCTAAAACACAAAAAAGATACTGTCCGTACTGTAAAAAGCACACAGAACACACTATAAGAAAAGTTAGTGCTAAAAAGGTCAGGGGACTCCTTTCCCATGGTCAAAGGATATTTAAAAGAAAAATGAAAGGTTTTGGAAGTTATCCCAGAACAAACCCTAAAGGAAGATCAAAACCAACAAAAAAATTGGATTTGAGATACAAATGTAAAGAATGTAAGAAAGAACACACAATAGGAAAAGGATTCAGGAGTAAAAAATTTGAAATAAAGAGGAAGATGTAATGAAAGAATTAATACCTAAGCCTAAAAGCAAGTTTTTAAAAGTAAGTTGCCCTAAATGCAAGAACGAGCAAATAATATTTAATAAGGCTAGTTCTAATGTCAAATGCTTGGTATGTGGTTTTGAATTAGCTGAACCAACTGGTGGAAAAGCAAAGATCAAAGCAAAGGTCATCCAAGTTCTCTAATTAAATGTTATTTTTAAAAGTTTCTTATACAATAAAGTGTTATGAAAAATGAAGAAAAATGGCCAAAAAGAGGCGAACTCATAATAGGAACTGTAGTTAGAGTTAATCCTTTTTCTGTTTTCATAGCTTTAGAAGAATATGATAAAAAAGAAGGAATGGTTCATATTTCTGAAGTTGCTGGAAAATGGGTAAGAGACATAAGGAAATTTGTTAAACTGGGAGATACAGTTGTTGCCAAAGTGATGAGAGTTGATCCTGAAAAAAGACATATAACTCTGAGTTTAAAAAGAGTTAGAAAATATGATGCTGAAGAAAAAAAGAGAGAGTATAAGAAAAAATTAAAAGCTAAAAAAATGCTAGAAGTCTTGGCAAAAAAACTAAAAATGAGTCCAGAAGAACTTAATAATGAAATAATGAATAATATTGAAGAAATATTTGGAAATGTTTTTGATGTATTTCAAATGACTTTAACACCCCAAACCTATGATATGCTAATAAGGAAAGGAGTTAAGGAAGAATGGGCTAAGGCAATAAAAGATGTTGCAGAAGAATTAATAGAGATAAAAGAAAAAACTATTAAAAAAAATATAGAACTGAAATCTTATGATACAGATGGAGTAAACCTAATAAAAAAGATTCTAGTTGATGCAAAAAAGGAGTATAACATAGATATAAAATATATTTCAGCTCCAAAATATTCGTTGATTTTAAAAACAAAGAATCCAAAAGAAGGAGAGAGAAGAATTAGGGAAGCTGCAGAAAATATTGTTAGAAAACTAGAAACTTCTGGTGGCGTGGGAAAGGTTGAATAAATGTTATTAATGAAATGTTCTAAATGTAAAATTTATACATTAAATAAAACGTGTCCAGTTTGCAAAACAAAGACTATGAGTGCACATCCATTAAAGTTTTCAATAGAAAAAGAAAAAAAATACGGAAAATACAGAAGGATATCAAAATGATAGAACCTATTTTTATTGGTATAATCGGTGCATCTTCTATACTTGTATCTTTCTTTTTGGATTTATTTGATATTATGGAAGAGACGTCAAAACTTTATTTAATTTTGAATATTTTTGGTAGTTTACTTTTGTTTTATTATGCTTATTTAGAAAACGTTGTCCCATTTTTAATTTTAAACATTATATGGACTATAGTCTCGGTTGTGAAATTAATAAAGGTCAATAAAGCAAAGATTTAAAAATCCTAAAATCAAAAGTGTTTAACATGCTTGAAACAAGAGTATTTGTAACCAAGAAACCCAAGCTGAGAAACCCTATTTGTATTGTTGGTCTACCAGGTATAGGGAATATAGGAAGAATTGCAGTTGGATACATGGTTCATGAATTAAAGGCCAAAAAATTTGCAGAGCTTTATTCACCATATTTCTTTCCTTTTGTAATGATACACAACAACATGATACACACACTAAGAAATGAGTTCTATTACTGTAAAACAAAAAAAAGAGACATAATTCTTCTAATAGGCGATTGTCAGACATATGATCCAAAGGGGCATTATGAAGTTGTTGGAAAGATTTTAGACTTTTTGAAAACTTTTGGATGCAAGGCTGTAATAACTGTAGGTGGTTTTGGAACAGGGAGGGTCTCAGAAAAACCAAAAGTTTATGGTGCTGCAACAAATTCTGATATAATCAAAGACTATAAAAAATATGGCATTAATTTTGACATAAGTGGTCAAATAGGGACAATAGTTGGAGCATCAGGATTATTAGTTGGTTTAGCTAGGTCTTATGGGATGGAAGGCATGGTTTTATTAGGGGAGACAACTGGTTTTCCAATAATCACAGACCCAACAGCAGCTGAAGCTGTTTTGCGAATATTAGAAAAGATTTTGAAAATTAAAATTGATTTAACAAAAATTGATGAAAAAGTAAAAGCAATGCATGATTTTATTAAAAGATTAGAAGATGTGCAAAAACAGGCAATAAGCCAGATGAAAAAAAGAGATAAACCAGAAGAATTAAAATACATAGGGTAACAGTGATATCATGAAGAAAAAAGAAATTTGTTCAAAAGACTATACTAGGTTTGAGAAAGCAAGAATCATTGGAGCAAGGGCTTTACAAATATCAAGAGGTGCTCCCATAATGGTAAAAACAAGATTAAAAGATCCTGTTAAAATTGCCAAACTTGAGTTTAATAAAGGACTCATACCATTAGATGTTAAGAAAAACAAGAATAATTGAAAGCTTCTCAATTGATAATATGATAAAAGATTTAGAAATATCAGAAATTTATAATGCTGTTAAAGAAAAGACAATAAAAATTTCAATGAAAACTGAAAAAGGAATTTTTACAGCTTCTGCGCCTTCTGGAAGTTCTGAAGGAGAGTATGAGGCAAAGACATTGGATAATGAAATTATTATTAAGAATTTTCCAGAAATAAAAAAGAAATTCATTGGAAAGAGAGAAAAAAATGTAGAAAGAATAATAGAGAAAATTGGCATAGAAAAAATAGGCGCAAATCTATCTTTGGTTTTATCTATTGCGGCAATAAAGGCCTTGTCAAAAGACAATATTTACAAGTTTCTAAATAAAAAATCTAATATTTTTCCTTATCCTCTAGGAAATGTTATAGGAGGTGGTGCTCACAAAGGATACACCTCAATTCAAGAATTTTTAGTTTTACCAGTTAGAGCTGAAACCGTAAAAGAAGCAATAAAAATAAATCAATCTATATGGAAAGATGTTGGGAAATTCATCAAATTAAGAGAAATTTCATTAGGAAACAATTATGAGGGAGCATGGACTTGTAAATTAGATGATGTTAAAAGTTTAGACCTTGTCAGTCATATAGCAGAAAATCATGGGGCAAGAGTTGGGATAGATGTTGCCGCTTATGAAATTTATAAAAAAGGTAAGTATTATTATAAAGATACTAAGAAAAAACTTTCTCCTGGAGAACAATTAGAATTCATCTTAGATCTAATAAAAACTTATAGACTATTATATGTTGAAGATCCTTTTCATGAGGACGATTTTAAACATTTTTCTGAATTAACTAAGAAAGCTAGATGTTTGATAGTTGGTGATGATATTTTTGCTACAGATTCTAAAAGATTAAAAAGAGGAATAAAGAAAAAAGCAGGAAATGGAATTATAATAAAACCCGACCAAGTTGGATCTGTTTCAAGAACTCTAAATACTATTGAAATTGCAAAAAAAGCAAATTATAAAACCATTGTTTCCCACAGGTCTAGAGACACAACTGACACTTTTATTGCTGATCTAGCTGTTGCTACAGAATCTCCTATAATAAAGTGTGGAATACATGGAAAAGAGAGAACTTCAAAGCTAAAAAGATTAGTACAAATATGGAACAAAGTCAAAAAACCTGAAATGGCAAAAATAAACATTTAAATTTCTCATTTTCTTATCATTTTTTATGATGTCTAGAGTTAGGAGAGTGCTAAAAGACTTTTAGTCAAACAAAAAGAAGCAAATAAATTAAAAAAATATATAGAAGAACATTAAATTTTTCTCCATCTGGGACCTTCAGGACCGTCTTCAACTATGTACCCTCTTTTTCTTAATTCCTCTCTTATTTTGTCTGCAGTTTCGAAATCTCCTCTTTTTCTATAGCCTTCTCTTTTTATGATTAAATCCATCATTTCTTTAGTTAGTTTTCCTTTTTCGTGTTCCAAAATACTAAGAACCTTATCAAAGTCCATCACCGTTTCATAAATTTCAACAAGATTTTCTTTAGAGATTTTTTTCTCATTAATAGCTTTATTTGTCTCATTAACAAGATCAAAGATTGCTGCAAGTGCGAGAGGCATATTAAAATCATCGTCCATATTTTTTTCAAATTTTTCTTTTGTTTCAGTTATTTTCTTTTTAAGTTTCTCATTATATTTTCCTTTTGGTTTTATTTCTTGAATTCTGTCAACAAAGTCAATTAATTTTTTCACTGTATTTTGAGCAGATTTTATAGATTCATCAGTCAAATTTATTTCTGTTCTATAATGAGAAGATATTAAGAAGTATCTCACAGCTTTTCTACCATATTTTTTAATTGCATCTCTAGCAGAAATAACATTTCCTAAGGATTTTGCCATTTTCTCTCCTCTAATTAAAATAAATTCTCCATGCAACCAATAATTACAGAATTTCTTTCCAGTTGCTCCTTCAGCTTGTGCAACCTCATCTTCATGATGGGGAAATATTAGATCTTTTCCTCCACCATGAATATCCAATGGCAGACCTAAATATTTAGAAGACATTGTTGAACATTCAATATGCCATCCCGGAAACCCAACACTCCATGGACTTTTCCATTTTAATGGATAATTTTCAGGTGCCGGGAACCATAGTACAAAATCGCCTTCATGCCTTTTACGTCCGTGCGTTTCTTTTCTCTGTTTCTCCAAATATTCTGGATCTTGTTTGGATATCTTACCGTAGTTTTTGAACTTAGAAATATCAAAATAGACATAACCTTCTGATTCATATGCATATCCATTTTTTATTAATTTTTTAATAACATCTATCATGTCTTGAATATGTTCAGAAGCTCTTGGAGTTAAGTCCGGTTTTAAAATATCTAAAGATTTCAAATCTTCAAAATAATTTTTGATCATCAGATTAGCAAAATCCGTAACTTCCATTCCAAGTTTTTTTGCACCTTTAATTATTTTATCTTCACCAATATCTGTCAAATGACCGACATCTGTTACATTCTGCACATAATTTACTTTAAAACCTCTCCATTTCAAATAACGATAAATAATATCAAAAGTCATGAAAGTCCTTGCATTACCAATATGCATTAATCCATAAACTGTTGGACCACATACATACATGTAAACATTTCCTTTTTCACGTGGTACAAATTCTTCTTTTTTTCTTGTTAAAGTATTATAAACTTTTAACATTTTATCACTAAAAGCTCGGGCCGAGAGTCGAACTCGGTTCCTCCGCTCTGCAGGCGGGCGCATGGCCGTTCTGCCACCCGAGCATGAGTATATTTTTGTTAAATTACTTAAAAACATTATTACTCAGATATCTTTCTCCTAAATCAGGTAAAATTACAACTATAGTTTTTCCTCTTCCCATTTCTTTTGCTTTTTTTAAAGCTACGTGCACGGAAGCTCCAGAACTTATACCAACAAAAAGACCTTCTTCCCTTGCCAATCTTCTTGCCATATTCTCTGCTTGCTTTAAAGTAACATTTACTTTTTCATCAATTTTTGTTTCATCGAATATAGATGGTTTATACTCATTCATATTTATTAATCCTTGAATTACCTCTCCAGCAAAAGGTTCAACAGCAACAATTTTTACGTTTGGGTTGAATTCTTTTAATCTCTTCCCAACACCCATAATAGTTCCACCAGTGCCTATACCAGCAATTATCATATCTATTTTTCCATTAGTTTGTTCTATAATTTCTTTACCCGTGGTTTCATAATGAGCAAGAATATTGTATTTGTTGCTAAATTGGTTTATGTAAAAATATTTTTCTGGATTTTTTTTAATAATTTTATGTGCAGTTTCTATTGCACCCCACTCTTCGCTATTTGTTATAATCACTTCAGATCCTAATGCTTTTATTACATCTCTTCTTTCTTCACTAACAGAATTTGGCATTATTAAAACTGCTTTGTAACCTTTGACAGCAGCAACCATTGCTAAGCCAATGCCTGTATTTCCTGAAGTAGCTTCAAGGATTATCTTGTTTTTTGTTAATTTTCCTTCTTCTTCAGCTTTTTCAATCATATATTTTGCTATCCTATCTTTAATAGAACCTCCAATATTGACTCTTTCTACCTTTGCTACTATAGTCGCATCATCAGATTCTACTAATTTGTTTATTCTGACTATCGGTGTGTTTCCTATTAAATCAAGAACACTATTAGCAGTCATTTAAATCACTATTAAAAAGAAATCCATATATACACCTTTTTTCTCATGTCTTTTAGAATTTTATATTCTATTATCATTTTTCTTTTCTTTAGGATAGAAAGATTATACCTCAGAGTTCTTTCAGGTAATTTTGTTATTTCAAGAAGTTCTTGTCTAGTTTTAGGAGTAGAAAGAGCTTTTCTAATTATTGTTTGAGCAAACTAGTCCACCGGTCATACCAACCCACCTCAGTAAATAATAATTACAATAGGAAGCTATAAAAAGGTTTTTATAGCGGCAATAAAATAATAGAAAAAATAAAAAAACTAAAGTTTCAACTCAAATGTTTCTTCAGTAAATTCTTCGATCTCGATTTCTGTTTCTGCTGGAAGTTTCAATATCCCGTCGGTCAAACCTTCCATATCTTTTAATGAGCTCCCCAATTCTGTTTCTGTTGTTGTAATTGGTGGAGTTGTAGTAGTTGTTGGAAAAACTTCACTGCCTCTTAAAGAGAGGAAACCTGCAAGTAGTAGTATTATCACTATTATCACAATAACTGCTATATATGTTGTTTTCATCTTATTCACCTACAGGTTCTGCACATTTTTCTAAAGTATCTTCAATTAAGTCGTAATATTCATTTCTAGTTGTCCCATGTACATTCCAGAAATCTACAATCAGATCGTCTGCTTCTTTGATATTCTTGATATTCAAGTCGCCTATTGCAGTAGTTATTTTATCTTTGATAGCTTCTGCATCTGTTTTTATATCATTTATTCCTGGTTTTATTGCTTCCCACCTTGTTGCTACGTCTTCGTCTGTGTTGCCTCCTTCTGTGCATGAAGCTATTCTAGCATCTATTTTCGTTGTCAATTCACTGTTAGCTGCATTTATTAAATTATTTACTTTGACAAGCATCGGATTGCTCAAAAAATTTATTATGTCTTGTCTTGTATTAACTAAAATAAATGTCTTTGCTAGTCCAGCTCCTGTTAACTTCTTTGGGTTATTGAATCTAACCCTTACAACATATTTCACATAAGACACTTCTCCATGCCATTTGAATGTGTCAACAGGAAAAGATGAGGGTGCTGTAAAATCATGAGTCCATATAGGTGTTGCTGCATCATAGGTTCCGACTGATCCATCAGCTTCTGCTACAACAGTTTCGCTTCCGTCTGCCCCATATCTTACTACTGTTCCATGCCATGTCCAATCATCCCTATCAGTGATATCAAATGCATGAACTGTTATAGTAATAGTTTCCCCAAGCTCTACTATTTCTTTAGACACTGTTCCTTCAATATCCATACGAAATGCTAGTGCTATAGAAGATGCGATGATTGCTGTTATAAGTAAAGTTGTTAAACCAAATATTATACGATTTTTGTTCATTTTTTCACCTCATAATAATTTTTTTTACCAATATTTAAAATTTGAGATTTTTTATGGTAATAACAAAAAGATGAAGGCTGATCCTTCATCTTAAATAAAAGCTCTTGTTGATACCAATTGTCCGTTTCTAAATATCTGCCAACCTAACAACATGTTATTTCCATTTTCAGTGTATATTTTTATTACATAGAAATCATTGTCATATAAACATTTCCAATTATGTTCTTTGACATCATATCCCTCATAATCGAAATAAGTGACTGTTTTATAACCACATAAAGGTGGGTTTGTTTCTGTATCTGAAACAAAATCTCTCTCTGACACAATACTATGCTTATTTTTTTCTATTTCCCATCCTAATAGTCTCTGACCTTTACTGTATATTCTGGTTGCATAATAATTTGAGTTATAAATAACGTCCCACTTATGTTCTGTTACATCTTCCACTCCCATGTAATCCACAATAGTTATAGTTTTAGGTCCATATTGTGGTGATTCCGCTGCTAAAGCTGGTACTGCGAATGCTGACATTAATATCAACGGTATTATTAATGCAAATTCTTTTTTCATTTTTTTCACCCCATAATTATAAGGAGACATAAGATTGATTTAAAAAGATAAGAATTCTTAGGGTAAAGACCCTAAATAATTGAAAACATTTAAACATGTTTATTCTATAAAAATATTATGGAAAAAGAATTCAAAATTTCAAGACGGATGTTAAAAGTTGTGACAGCTGACACTAGGATAGATATCCTAAGAGCATTAGAAGAAAGACCCATGACAGCATCTGAATTGTCTAGACATTTGAACAAACATGTCACAACTGTTTCTGAGCATTTGAATATTTTGGAAAAATCAGATTTAATAGAGAGAGTCGAAAGACCTGGTAGAAAATGGGTCTATTATAAAATATCAAACTCTGGAAAAAAACTTCTACATCCTGGATACAATAGGGTTGTCATATTTCTTAGTATTAGTGTAATTTTAATAGCTGGTTTAGCTTTAATATCAAGTTATTATTTTATTCAACAACCTATTTCTCAAACTCCTGAAACCTTAGAACTCGAACCTTTTGCCGAAGCTATGAATAGTATAGAAACTTTAGAAATGGACACAATAGATTTAGAACTGGAAACTGAGGTCGAAATGGAGATTTTAACTGAAGAAGAAATTGATTTGAAGCTTTAAATGACAATATAAAAAAATTAAAC
Organism: Candidatus Aenigmatarchaeota archaeon; assembly: GCA_011773475.1. Taxonomy (GTDB): domain Archaea; phylum Aenigmatarchaeota; class Aenigmatarchaeia; order Aenigmatarchaeales; family Aenigmatarchaeaceae; genus CS1-C013. The sequence continues at coordinate 21,917 of WVXN01000001.1, read as the reverse complement.
ATTTGAAGATTCTTTTTCTAGTTAAAATATGGAGATTATGAAAGTAGGATGATATATGTTTATAAAATTGTTGAGATTTAGAAAAAAGGATTTTTATATTCTTTAAAAAAGAAACTTAATAAAGAAGTAATTACAAATTTCTTACATGGTTGAAAGACATAAGATGTATATTAATGGGGAATGGGTTGATTCTGAATCTGGAGAAATATTCGAGAGAGTAAATCCAGCTAATTCCGATGAGATAATAGGACAATTTCAAAAAGGAAATGAGAACGATGTGAAAAAGGCAGTGGATGCAGCTGAAAATGCTTTTGAATATTGGTCTGAAACACCTCCACCAAAAAGAGGAGAAATTCTTTTCAAAATAGGAGAGATGCTAAAACAACAAAAAGAAGATCTAGCAAAGTTAATGACATGGGAGATGGGAAAAGTTTTAGTGGAGGCAAGAGGAGATGTCCAAGAAGCAATTGATATGACATATTACATGGCAGCAGAAGGGAGAAGATTATTCGGACACACAACTACTTCTGAATTAAAAGAAAAATTCGCAATGACAGTTAGACGACCCTTAGGTATTTGTGGGTTAATAACTCCTTGGAACTTCCCAATAGCAATTCCTGCATGGAAACTAATGCCTGCTTTGATTTGTGGAAATACAGTTGTTTTCAAACCCTCATCAGACACACCTCTATGTGCAATAAAACTTGTAGAAATTCTTGAAAAAGCAGGAATTCCAAAAGGTGTAGTAAATCTAGTAACAGGGCCTGGAGGCTCTGTTGGAATGTCTATTGTTAAAAACGAGAAAATAAGATCCGTATCTTTTACAGGGCATAGAGACACAGGAGCTACAATATTAAAAGAAGCAGGAATCAAAAAAGTTAGTCTAGAACTTGGTGGAAAGAACCCAATAATAATAATGGATGATGCTGATTTGGAATTAGCAGTGGATGGTGTAATATGGGGAGGTTTTGGAACAACAGGACAAAGATGCACAGCTGCTTCAAGAGTTATAATTCATGAAAATGTAAAAGCAAAATTCGAAAAAATGATTGTTGAGAGAATTAAAAAATTAAGACTGGGAAACGGTTTGGATGAAAAAACAGATATTGGACCTTTAGTCAATAGAGCTGCTCAGGAAAAGTCTAGAAATTATGTTGAAATTGGATTAAAAGAAGGTGGCAAGCTTTTAGTAGGTGGTCATATCCCAGAAATGAAAGGATTTTTCTTTGAACCAACTCTGTTTACAGACTGTTTCATGGATATGAGAATTGCACAAGAAGAAATATTTGGACCTGTGGTTGCTGTTATATCTGCTAAAGATCTGAATGAAGCTATTAAACTTGCTAATTCGGTTGAATACGGTCTTAGTACTTCCATTTACACAAACAATGTTAGAAATGCTTTCAAAGCCATTGAAAAACTTGAAGCAGGTCTAACTTATGTTAATGCAAGCACAATCGGTTCTGAGGTTCATTTACCATTTGGAGGAGTTAAGCACACAGGAAATACTAGAGAAGGCGGAATTCTAGGAATAGAGGAGTTTTCTGAAGTAAAAACAGTTTATGTTGACTATTCAGGGAAACTACAAAGAGCACAAATAGACATAGAATAGTTTTAAAAGTTTAAAACAGAGAATTTAATTAATTGGCCGTAGTGGTGTAATGGCAACATACGGGTCTGTGGATATACAGCAGATAGCCCTTGTTCCGAGTTCGAATCTCGGCTACGGCCCTCTGAATACTTCCTAAAAAGGATGATCACGCGAAATATCGAAAAAATTAATTTTACTACTAGCTGAATCTTTTATTTTATTTAATATTTCATTCTTATTTTTCCAACAACTTCTACAAAGAATAATTTCTTTGTCAGCAAATGGTTTAAAAGAATGTGTTTCACAAATAAAAACCTCACAACCATCACAGAATCTTTGTGTTTTTTCACCACAGATTATGCAGTTGCCTACCCTTTTAAACATAATAAAAATATGAAGAAAAAAATTTTTATACTCTTCGGTTTTTTTCTAAAAAAATTCATTCTAAAATGAGAGTAAATTCTTAGAATGAGTTCATAAATTCTAAAGCACCATCAGCTAGGTTTTTAGTCATTTATTAAACTTAAACTATTAAAAATTTAAGTCCTTATTCATCATCTTTCCCTCCATGAAGATTCACCTACAATTTTAAGTATATGATATAGTATTTATTAACTTATGACTGATGTTGTATTGGGTTTTTTAACTGCATTAATAGCCGCGATGGGTTGGGGAACCTATCTCGTCCCTATGAAAAAAATAAAAAAACTAAATCCATTTCAATTTCAATTATTGATGTGTAATGGAATTTTTCTTTTTAGTCTTTTGATTTCAATTACCTTGAATTATTCTCTAAGTTTAAACCTTTTCGGTATAGTTTCAGGCCTTATATGGTCAACAGGAAATATAATATCCATACTTGCAGTTAAAAAAATCGGTTTGGGGAGAGCATCAGCAATCTGGATGAGTTTTGTAATTCTAGTCTCTTTCCTTTGGGGAATTTTATTCTTTCAAGAAAATTTAAATTCAGTCTATTTCGGAGTTTTTGGGGTTTTTTTAATAATGGTTGGAATACTGTTTGTATCTCTATCACGTTCAAAGGGACGATATAAAATTAGTGGAATAATGGTTGCTATATTAGCTGGACTTTTATTTGGAAGTCAATATGTTCCACTTAAAATATCAAACTTAACGCCAGACCAATTTCTATTTTCTATGTCTTTTGGAATATTGATTGCAGGTTGGATCTATTCAGGGTGGACTTTATTCTTTTCTAAAAATCTTGATATTTCAAATTATGCAAAGAAAGGATTTCTATCTGGTATTTTTTGGGTTATAGCAAACTTATCTGCCTTATTTGCTGTCGCCAATCTAGGAATTTCTATTGGATTTCCTTTGACACAGTTATCTCTCTTAATAGCGGTCTTGTGGGGAATTTTTTATTTTAAAGAAGTGATGGAGAAAAAACATAAAATGAAGGTTCTTATTGGAGCAATAGTCATGTTACTTGGTGCTTTCCTTTTGGCGTTTGCAAGATGAAAAGAGCCTCGAGAGGGATTCTAATAAAAAAGACAGTTTATATTCTTTCATTATCTTTCCCTCTTTTGATTTTCTAATTGTAGTATTATTTTCATAATTTCTTCAGTGCTTCCAACATCTATTTCATTACTAATTATTTGTTCAAAACCACTATTAATTTGGGAATCAAATAATCGCATATATCTATCTTTAAGTTCTATTTTCCTGTCAAAATCTTTTTTATAAATACTTTCCCATTCTATCTGATAATTTTTTAGACAATTTGAACTAGTTTCTAAAGTTTCAATTATATATTTTGAAGCTAATTCAGCAGAATGTGCAGCTCTTCTTAGTCCACCTCCACTTATAGGATTTACACAACCGGCTGCATCTCCAACAAGAGTAACATTATCGCTTACAAAGGACTCCGAATAGCCATAAGGAATAAAACCAAATTTATTTGATAATATTTTTGATTTTTCAATAAAATCCTTTGTAACTTCAAAACTATGCATTTTTTCTTTAGGATTACCTTCTAAAGTTCCTAACCCCAACCATACAGATTCTTCTGTAGGAGTAATCCATACACAAAGACCTTTACAGAATTCGTTTGAAAGAATTTCTCGATGAGTTTCTAAATCATAATCTTCTGGAGGAATTAAATGATACTGAAAACATTTAATAATCTTCTCAGGTTTTTTTATACCTAAAAACCTTCTAACAGTAGATACAGCTCCATCAGCACCCACTACAATATTTGCTTCATAATCATTTTTTCCAGTTAAAATTCTAGAGTTTTTTATTCCTTTAAATGATTCAGAAAATTTTATATCAACATTATTAGATAGAACCTCTTCTAATAAACATTTTTCTAATTTTGGACGTTTCACAACTATATGTTTTCCTCCATAAAAAGTGATTGGGGTTCGATTTGGTGATATGTTTTCCATTCTGTTAAACTTTCTAACTATAGAATCTTTTATGATATCTAAAGTACCAAATTCTTTACAACTCATAGCTTCTGCACCATGATGAGGTGCACTAAGTTCTTTTGTTTTTTCTAAAATTAATGTTTTATATCCTTTTTCAGAAATTCTTAATGCTGTCATTAAGCCAGAAATTCCAGCACCAACGACAATTGTGTCATACATGTTATAAAATGAAAATTCTAAACTTTAAATTTTTACCGTTCCCCTCTGTGAATAAGAATGCAGGGGGCCTGCTACAGACTTTAGGTTCGGTTCAACGTCATTAAAATGATTGTAAAGATTATAAGTCAGAATTTCTAAATTATTTTATGAAATGGCTTATAGTTATCATCCTTTTGTTTGTAATTATTATAGCAGGATGTTTACAAGAACCATCTACAAGTGGGCAACAACAAGGTTTAAAGGGGGCTTTAGCTGAAGATTGTATGTTGCTTTTATCTGGCACAATTTTTAAAGACGATTCAGCAGTAGCAGATAAACCTTGGCATTGTTTTAAGGATAGAAAACCTTCGTCAATGGGGAATATTCCTCCAGGTTATGGAAACTACTCGATAGTTCTTTTAGACAAAGATGGAAATGTTTTGGATGAGTTTAAATTTTCAGTATCTTTCTTTTATATGATAGAAAGTTCGGGAGGATACGAGACAGTACCAACAGACAGGGTTCCTTTCATGTTTGAAATTCTCGCCAAAAAAGGAACTAGTGAAGTACTAATAAAGCATTTTGATAAGGTTCTTATTCGTGAATCAATGGGTGGAAATGTTCCAACTGTCAATATCATTTTTCCTAACGGAGGAGAAGAATTAGAAAGAGGTAAAACTTATACTATTAAATGGGAAGGTTATGATGCAGATGATGATGAATTATTTTATACTCTAGCTTATACTACTGAAGAAATGCGTGAATCTGAATTAGCAATACCATTAACTTTTGATAATTTAAAAGAGTCTGAATTTAGTTGGTTTATTCACGAGTCTTATGAACCAGCAGATGATTATCAAATTAAAATTATTGTTTCCGATGGAGTAAATACTAATACAGATACCTCCGATGAAACATTTACAATAAAATGAAAGAATATCTCAAATTTTATTTCTCTCTGCACCGCACTATAAGGTTAATGCAGGGGGCCGGATTTGAAGAAAAAAGACAACCTACGGTTTTCTAATCAGATATTCCATCATTTATTAGAAATTTTCTGATATAAACATCTTCACTATTTTGAATAGGATAAGAAATTTAAACACAAGAGTATTATAAGTCAGAAATTATAATTTCTTATTAGTGTTTAAATGGTAGAAGAAGAATATGTACACATAGATCCAAGTTCGACTTCCACACAACCGCCTATAAAACCTAAAAAATCTCATAAAAAATTGATTATTGCAATTATTATATTGGTAGTAATTATCTCCATCTTAACATATCTATTTTACCAAAATTTTATTATCACTACTTCTGATGCTAATATCTTGTCTTCCAATTATCAGGCAGGAATGAATACTGAACAGAAAGCTACATTCGATTCTTGTGTTGATAGAACTTACTCTTCTATTTCTTCATTGAAAAAGATAAGTTTAGATGAATTGAAAAGACAATGTTACAATCAGGCAGGTGCGGCAGCAGAGTATATGGATTACTCAATTGATATAAAATCTTCTTGTGATAAAAATATGGAAGAGAGTTATAACTATTATCAGAGCTATACGAAAGAGATGGCAGAACGTGATTGCTTATTGGATGTCGCAAAACAAACAAAAGATCCTAGTTTATGTGAGGGTCTTAATAATATCGAGGAAAAGGAATACTGTAAAAGAGTTTCCACAAATATTTCTGAAACAAGAGAAGTGAAGGATAATACATATTTTGATAAACTCTTAAATTTTTCAATTAAGCATCCGGAAGGCTGGAATCTTTCACTTGTAAGAATGAATACATACACTCCAGAAGACATATATACAGCATCTCTTGAAATTAAAGGACCTGTAAAAAATGAAACTACTAACTGTCTTTTAGATACACGTCCTTTAAACTCTAGTTTAACTCTAAAAAATTATTTTGACATGATGATAAATCAAAATTATAAAAATTATGAAATTATTTCACAAGGCGAGAAAACAATAGATGGTTATAAAGCTTATGAAGGAATTTTAAAAAATGCAGATGTTTCTAATGTTCTACAAGTAATTGTGATAAAAGATAAAACAGTTTTTTTCATTAGGTGCTTTGCTTCTTCATCTACATTTGATAAATATAAACCAGATTTTAATTTCATTATAAATAGTTTAAATTTTGAATAAATCATCATGTCAGCTGTGAAGAACATCAGATGTGCAAGGGATTTAATTTGAAGAAAAAAGACAGTTTACGTTCTTTCATCATCTTTCCCTCTTAACTTAAATAGACATTTAAAGATTTATCCTTAACTAAAAAATATGGAAAAAATTCAACCTTACACTCGTAGAGATTTTTTCAAAGAAATACCTGATTTGGAAAGTAAAACCCTTTTAGATGTAGGTGCAAGTGAACATTGTATTTTTAGCATGGCTTATCTTATGTTTTTATATGATAAAAGAGCAAGAACTAAAGAAAAATTAGATGAAAAGGCATACAATGAGTCTAAAAAATTTAGAAAAAATATTGTTACAGTTGATTTAGAATATAAAGGTAAATTGAGCAGTATATTACCTGAAACATCTATTTGTGCAGATGCAAGAAAGTTGCCATTTGATAATGAAAGTTTTGATATAGTTGCAATAGGCTGGTTATTAGATTGCTTTGAAAATAACTCAGAAGTTGTGCGGACAATAAACGAATCAGTAAGAGTATTAAAATCAAACGGATATCTAATAGGTGATGCTCCACTACACCCCCCAATAACAAGCAATGAAAAATTAAAAACTCCAAAATTATTATCTAATCCAAAATATTCAAAACAAATAGAAAAATATCGAAGGGTAATGACAAATGAAGGTATTGAATTCTTAAAAGAAGGTATAGGTTTTAATACTAATGAAATTGGTAATCACTTAACATTCTATTTTATAGGACAAAAAAGATAAAATTATTCTTTGTCCCGTCCCCCAGTGAAATAAATGCAGGGGGCCGGATTTACCATAGCAGTTACATTTTAACTGCTCAAATTAGGATTAAGTATTTATTCTGTGCACCCACAAACTTTTCTGCAATTAGAAGCTTTTTCTGCAGCTGTCGCTCCTGTGACACCAAAGTATTCTTCACATAATGACTGTAGAGTATCTGAAGAATTTATTTTACCATCTCCATTAGCATCATATGGCGGTAAATCAGATAATGTTCCATCAAAAGCTATGCTGGATGGGTCTACAGTTATACAGCCATTAGGATTTTTCATAACTATACTGCAAGATTTACTTTTGGCCATTTCAGAACTTAGTGCAGAGCCACAATAATAGGCAAAATAAGATTCATTAAAATAAGTTATTGAATATAAATAAAATATGATGTAAGGAATAACTAAGAATACTAAAACAATCATAACCCAATAAATCTTTTTTATTTTTCTAAAATTACTGTAAATCCAGATTATGAGACAGGAGAGTAGGTAAATGTAAATAACATTTAATAAGGTACCAAAATAAAAAAAGAAACGTCCTGTTATTAAAAAAGCAAACAACGAATAAATTTCTAAGAATCCTGGTGTTGCACACCCTCCAGGAGCAGGAAACCCAGAAAAATATGCATAAATAGAGTAAAATAAAAATAACACAAATACTATAATCTTTCTCCAGTCTGGCTTCAGGAATTGTTTCCAATTCATACAATCAATTTAGAACTTTCAACTTAAATATCATGTTCTCTCTCTGTAAAGAATGTGTAATGTGCAGGGGGCCGGATTTGAACCGACGAAGGGACTAACCCATAAGGTCCTAAGCCTTACGCCTTAGACCAGACTTGGCTACCCCTGCTTAAATCTAACTTTTATTTTAGAATATTTAAAACTAAATCCTTATTTTATCTAGTTCTTCTCTAAGTTTGGTTATCTTTGTTCCTAAATCAGAAACAGAGTTATCAACTCTTTGTTCAACAACTGGTTTTGGAATATACTTAATTCCCCTTGGTATTGCAAAGTTCATGCTAAAATCATTTGTTAGTTTGGAGAAATCACCTATAGATTTAAGCATTAATTCATCAGCTTCAAT
>WVXN01000001.1:12075-13648 GCA_011773475.1 Candidatus Aenigmatarchaeota archaeon | reverse complement strand
AGACAGTTTCAGTCTTTGAATGGTTCTAAGAATTTCTTTGTATTTTTCAATTTTCACGAATAGGGGAGCTATTTTTGGAGTTTCCTCGATCATTTTTTCTAAATCAACTATTTCATGAGGCAGAGGTTTAGATGCTATTGGCTGTGGCATCTCTCTTTTAGAAACCTCATTCTTTATCTCTTCGTATTCATCCATTAAACCACTAAAAATTATTTCTCGAGTTCATATATATTGTTGATGGTAATTGACGCACACTACAAGTATTCTTTTATAATTCTAGGAATTATGTTTGAGCCTATGTAAGTTAGTATTGCACCTACTGATCCCAATGAGAAAATCATATAAAATAGATTATGATACATTTGTGTGAAATTTAATCCAATTGCTTCCCTGATGTAATTGTATAAAGCATCATCAACAAGTAAAATTCCTATTGAAGCACTTAAGACAATTGTATAATAAAGGAACACAACTCCTAGTAGAGATAGTCCGAATACCAATGATAAGTAACCCAAATATCTCAAAGCTTTTTTCATATTGTAATTATAGAAAAAGAGTAATTTAAATATATCAAAATTAAGAGAAGGAACTTATTAATGAGTTTCAAAAGAAATAGAGAGTTTACGATCTTCCCCTATACCCCAAATCAAAAGACAGGAGAGGATATAGCTAAGAATAATTGATATAGTAAATGTCACAAGGAATTTTTCCCAATCAAATATTGGTGAACAATCTGTTATTCCAACAGGGCATGAATGAAGAATATATGAGGATGTTATCATAAAAATAAGAGGGAATATCATTAAAACTATCGTTAAAACGATCTTTTTCCAGTCTGGTTTCAAGAATTGTTTAAGGGTCATAACATCAATTTAGAATCCTTGGCTTAAATGTATAACTCTTAAAAAAGAAAGTTGTAGAACACCTAAAAAAATAAAAAGCTTATAATTAATTAAATTTTTATGAGAGCTTTTGATCACAGTAAAATAGCGTCTTCAATTTATACAGCAAGAGCAATCCAAGTCAGAGAAATATTACTTGATATGTTAAGACTCAAAACTTATCAGCAACCTTCGTTTTTACAAGAAATACGATTAACAACTAGACCAAATGAATATCTTTTTACATCTCCTAAATTTTTACAAGAAATAACATCCCATACATTACTCCCTCATCTACCTCAAGATGAAGTCAATGAGATAGTCAGTTCTGATTCTTTTAATATCAGTGTTCGGGTAAGACCACTTGATAATAGGAAAAGAGATAAAAGAGATTTATCAACATTTTTACTTGCTACTTTAGAGGATCAAAAACCCGATTTTCCATCCGAAAATTATGTTGGATTGCCAGAAGAATGGTTCGAAAGAAAACGTGCAGCACCTTTTGAAAATTTAGTAGTTCTTGTTGACCCAGTAGATGTTTATCATTGGAAAAATTATGAAAAAACATTGAGAGAATCTTTAAAAACAACTCATAAAAATTCAGAATCGAACACTCCATCATATTATAATTTCTTTAGTGAACAAGCTCTTGCAAGTGCTATATCTGAAATCATTTCCAAAAATGAATATTA
>WVXN01000001.1:8161-12054 GCA_011773475.1 Candidatus Aenigmatarchaeota archaeon | reverse complement strand
GACAACCTACGGTTTTCTTCTTCAATCATCTTTCCCTTTTTCATAATTAAAATATAGAAAATTGTAAAAATAAAAAGGGAAGACTAAGCATAAAGTTTTTGTATTCCTATTATGTCACCTGTATGCAAGTCTCTTTTTATGGTTTCTCCTTCAGTACTGTATCCATACATAGTTTCTAGTGAACAACTTGTTGTGTATAAATCATCCATTCCTGCTCCATGACCAAACTCATGAACAGCGATGTTTTGTAAGTCCATTGTCATATTAATTACAGTTGCGTCTCCCCACGTAAAATCTGTATCAAACATTATATCATATTCAAGGATTTCTCTTTGCCCTGGTGGTCCTGAAAAGTAACCCCATATGTTTGTTACTGCTATTACTCCTGTCTGTGGATAATCTCCGAACGATATCTCGTTCTTTTCATTATATTCTCCCCATCCAGCACTATTATCTAGAATAGCACTTCCAAATATGTTGAATGTTGTATATTTGTTCCATTCATCTGTTGCAACTATCATTATATTCTTAATAAAAGCTGAAGACAAACCATCTGGATTTGCTGGATTTATATAAAAGTCTTCTGTGGTCTTCCACTTGAACCCTCTGCTTATGAAGCCATAACAGTTGCTAGTTTCTTCGCCTCCATTTTTACAATCTGCACAATTCTTTTTTTCTCCGAGTTCTGGTTCACAAACACCATTATTATTACAAGTTGGTTTTGCAAATCCTCTCTTATAATGGATGAAAGTTATTTTTTCTAAATGTTTCTTGTAACCTACTGTTGGTTTTGCTGTTACTACTGTTACCATAAATGCTCCAAATATTAAAGTTAGAATTATTCCAAATACAAGTAATTTTTTCATTTATTCACCTACTATTTTTTTATTACGTATTTATTTAAACTTTATTCCCATCCCCCGGTCGGATTTAGCGAGATATGATGCGCCGACCGGGATTCGAACCCGGATCGTCAGCTTGGCAAGCTGATGTCCTAACCATTAGACTATCGGCGCCTTAACAATAACTTTTGTTATGTTTTCTAAATTTAAAAAATATCACTTTATGTTCCAAGCTAAAAAAACTGCTATTAAACCTATGAAACCTGCAAAATAAAAAGCAGATGCTAATGATATTGAGTCTATTAAAAATCCTCCTAAAGCAGGTCCTATCATATCTCCTATTCCTTGTAAAGTTTTAGCAAATCCCATTTGTTCACCCCTATATTTGAAAATTGTGGCATCCATTAGAATTGTTTTAAATGCTATCCTATAAATGTAAAATCCTATTGAAACTATCACTAAAATCAAAAAGAATTGGACTACAGACGAAGAAAAAGGATATAATAAAATGAAAAAAGAAAATAAGAAAGCTCCAAGAGCTACTGTTTTTTCCCTTCCGAATTTGTCTATCCATTTTCCACTCCACCAAGCAAATAAAGAACTAATTATATAATCAAGAAATAGGAGAATGAACAACAAACCTTCTGAAATTCCTATATTTTGAGCGAGAATAAAGAATCCTGGAAAATAAGCTACACTAAAATTAACAGCTATTAAAAAACCAATTATTGCAATCAGTTTGAATTTTTTAGAATAAGCTCTCATTGAGAACTTGAAACTTCTCTTAACTTTCTTTGGTTTTTCCTCTTTAAAGAATATAGTGAAAACAAGAAAGCTCAAAAAAGCTATTCCAGCTGCAATAAAAAATCCATGATATAGAGACAAATAAGTAACAATCAGAAATCCTATTATTGCTGCCAAGGCTCTGCTTAAAGGAAGAATTGTTCCTAATTTCGCGAGGATCTTTGCTCTTGTCTTCTTTTTGAAAACATCAGCTTGCAGAGCATCATGAACAGATTCACCTAATGTATCGCCAATTTCCCTTAAACCTTTAACAATTCCAAACTCATGAATAGAACCTAGAAAAGGAAACAAAGAAATTGATGCAGATTTTATTAACAAACCTGAAGATAATATTTTCTTTCTACCCCAGACATCAGACAACTTTCCTATAAAGATCCTTGACATCAGAAGAATCACAGATGCGACTGAAAATATTATACCTATTTGAGATGCTGAAAACTCTTCTGCTAAAAGAAAGAATGGTAATATAACAAAAATAATCCTATCATCTATTTGATCTAAAATAGTCAAAATTGCAAATATCCAAAATGCCTTTTTAACCTTCATGAAATCACTTAATAATATAATTATTTAAGTGTCTAAAATAAACACTTCTTTATTAATTAAGGAGAATCGAATTAAATGCCATTTGATAGAAACAGGCGTTTTGGTGATAGAAGAGGTAGCTCTAGAGGCGGAGGCTTTAATAGAGGTAGAAGATTTGATAGAGGACCAAGAGAAATGCATAAAGCCGTTTGTTCTGAATGTGGAAAGGAATGTGAAGTTCCTTTTAAACCAACAGAAGGCAAGCCTGTCTTTTGTAGAGAGTGTTTTGCTAAAAGAAGACCAAGAAGATTTTAATAAATTCTAATGGTTTAGATTAATTTTTGTAAGCGTAAGCTCTCTTAGATAATACTAATAAATCACATATTTGTCATAACATTTTTTCTTAAACCACACTGTAGCATAAAATTCAATATTTTTCATATTAGTTATATTTATTTCATGTTTTAGGGTTCCACCTTTTCCGTCAGGTGTGAGCTTAGTTGAACTGAATATAACTTCATCATTTATCATTGGAGTAAATGTTCTTTGTATAATATTCATTCCAAAATGTTCTAATCTTTGCCGAGAAGAACTTATTGTAAAGTTAAATATTACTTCAGTTTTATTTTCTATTGAAACTGGACCAATTAAAAAAGCAGCTCCTGGAGGATTAACCTCATATTCAATATCATCTAAAATTTGATGCTCTTTCCATTCAATTTCACATTCAGTAAAATTAATTGTAAAATTATAGCAAGCTGAAGGAATATTAGGAATATTAGCTAAAAGGCAAGAAGAATAGTTGCCTATTCTACCATTTTCATTACACAATATCGGAAGTATGAAATTTCTTTGTCTGTTAGTTATTATATCAAACACGCATACAGCAGTTTTTCCAATTGTTTCATTTTCAAAACCTTCGATTTCAAAAGAGGGACTAGACCAATTACGTTTTACGTAATCTATAGCATCATCTTCTTTATCGAAAAATCTTGTTTCCGTTATTGTTATATTAGTTATGTTTTCTATGTTCTTCACATAATCCTTTGTAGAGTTTATACAAGTTGCCTCATATAATGTAATATTTGAGGTTTCATTCTGAGAAGTTTCATTGGAAACGTTTTGTGAAGGTTCTTCAACTGGTTCTGGAATTTCTGTTTCCGGTGTAATATTAGGAGCAACTTCTGGAATATCTTCAGAAGGTTTATTAAAATAAATAAACATGAAACTTACGTTTATTACTACAAATATTAAAATAATCATTACTATGACGTTTGACATAATTAATTTTTAATTTTCTTGATTAAATAAAAAAGTTTGGCAAACGACGTTATCGTTTTTTGACGTGGTTATATTTATAAATCAGCGAATATAAAATAATTTTGATAAATATGTGCATATCACCAGAAGATATACTAGAAGAATTGGACAACGGGGGAGAGAAATACGAAATAAATAAATATGGACAAATAATAGAATACGGAGGCAAATAATTTTTTCTATACCATTTAAATTATTTACTGTTCTAGATTTTCTTATGGAAAGAGAAGATGTTTACAGAATGTTGGGAGTGATGGCAGCTATATTAGTTATGATAGCTTTAGGAATATCTCTAACCAATCCTACGGGCTATGCTGTTTTAAAATGTGCAGAATTTGAGGATTCTTATATTACTTTAGAACCTTACAAAGAATATGATTACGAAGTGAAATGGGGAGAAGT
>WVXN01000001.1:0-8032 GCA_011773475.1 Candidatus Aenigmatarchaeota archaeon | reverse complement strand
GAAAAAGGAAAATATTATTTTGTTCTTGATAGAAGTGGCCAGGGAAGAAATACAAATGATCCTGCTACGGGAAAAATAATAATTTATGAATTAAAAGGATTAAACCAAACAGTAGAGATGACAAAATATAGAGAAGTTAGAAATTATAGAACTGTTACTAGATGTAATTAATTAGGGGTTATTTACTTCCCACCCTTTAATAAAGAAAAAATTGTAAGAGTAGCACCAAGGTTTTGATTTTTGTTGTTTTTCCATGAAATAATTTGTAATTCTGTGCTTATAAAACTCAAATAATTTAAATACTATTCCTTATACTTCTATTAAGCCGAGGTGGCTGAATCTGGTTAAAGCGGTAGTCTCGAAAACTACTGTCCGCAAGGACTTGCAGGTTCAAATCCTGCCCTCGGCGTATAACTTCAAATCCTACATCTAAGAGTTCAAGTCCTACAGACATTTACAATCTAGGTAATTTGATGGCTCATTTCTTTTTTTCTTGTATTGAAAAGTCTGTTTCTAATGAAAACTCATGTGAAAAATCTTCATTACACGCTACACATTTGCCAGTAATATTCACTTTACCGGCCTTTATTTAAGCATTCAAAGTTTCAATTATCGTCGGAGAAACTGTAAGTACAATATCCATATTACATTTTTTACATCTGATAGGAGTAGGCATACTAGAAATATAGAAAAAGAAGTTTTTAAGAGTTGTTTAAAAATAACGACGTAAAGGTATCTGTGGACCACTTGGATTGATAGAACATAACCTGCAATCCCAATTTCCACAATCTATATATTTACAGGTTTCACTTGGTATTAAATCATAATATTTTTTCCAATTTTCATTTGGCATTTAACTCACTTACTTTCTCTTCGTTAATCATTATTAGTTTTATTATACCTTCCTCAAAGTAATAATCACAACTATTTAATCTGAATCTACAAAACTTTGATTTGTTTTTATTGAAGCACTCACAAAAAGTACATTCTGAAATATCAACCAAAGTTTTTCCTTTTGGACAGTTAATTATTTGATTCATTTTATTCACATTTTGTTCAATCTACTAAGTTCCACCAATATGGATGTTTCTTATAATATTTAGCACTGTCTGTGCCTGAACAATTTCTATCAAAATCTGAACAATTCACACATGATTTTGTATTAACATAATTACCTTTTTTACTAAAGAAATGATCAGACCACATAATACCCATTTATCTTCTACTCCCCTCTCCCCAATTGGTTCTATACAAAAAACCAAATGTATTTTCCTCATATTTTGCCTTTCTTATATCGCCTCTATTTCTACTCATTCTTTTCACCTCCTTTTCTTCTACATTACTAATCTCTGCGATAGTAATGTAATTTTTTACACATCTTAACATATTCTGATTCTGGTTTTGGTCCACTTGCAAATTCATAGTGACTCGGATTATGATATCCTCTGAAACTACCATCGGGATTATGATATTTACTTGGTTTTCCTGTCCAAGGATCTTTTCCCATTTTATCTTTACCCATTTTTTCTCACCTTCTTTATTTTCTACCTATCCTTTTAGCTTCTCTACAGTCTACTATATCGTGGTATCTATCAATTTCTCGAGCAATGTAAGGATTTTCTCTATTAATCCAATTTTGTGATTTTTTACTCATTTCATTCACCTCCTATATAATATAAAAATTAATGTAAGCAGTTTCTCTCTCATAAATACAGTTATTAGAAACACATCTTCCTCTTCTATAATATTCACAACTATTACATTTTGCTTTATAAGTTTTATTTGGAAATTGGGATGCTAAAAATCGAAATGAAGAAGCATCACCAAAACCATCTACACTAAATTCTTTTTGAAATGTAGTTAATCTATTCATTTTATTCACCTCTCAATAATCTATGTGTCTTCCCTCTCTTCCACCTGGAATCCTATATCCATGAATCGTTCCTTTGTATCCAACTCCATAAGGATTTTGTATTTTTGTATGTTCAGTTCCTTGTGGAAACTTTCCTCTATCTGTTTTTGTTCTCCAACTAAAAGATCTTTCAGTCATTTTTCTCACCTCTTTTTAGTTTATCTGTAGCCACTACCCTTTTTGTATTGTTCTGTCAGTTTTTCCAATGATGTTCTAGAATCGTATGTTAAGGGTGGAAATCTATGAAGTGGTCTGTGGCCTGCAAAAGCTGCGTCTAATGAACCTAGTGAATTTAATCTATTAAATTCTGGAGTACCAGGTATTCTATGATAGTTATACCAAGCTGAACTCATTCTTTTCACCTCCTTTTTGATGTTTTTATTTTAGAAAAAGAGGACAATATTTTCAATCAAAATTTTTAGAAAAAAAATTATTTCTGAGAATTTTTTCTTAAATCGAGAAATAATTCTATTAAGTTCATAATTTTCTAAATATTTAGATAAAAGATAATATCCTGTTTCTATGAAATTTTAATTGAAGGTAATAAAATGAGCACTAGGGAATTCTTTGAAGCAAGATACAGAAGAATAGCAGCAGAATACGGACCACAAATAGCAGGATCACACTATGAGTTCATACATGGTTATCCTCAACCAAGAATACATGGAAGAATAAGACAACCAATACCAGAAACTGTACACAGATTAATTGAACCACTACTTGGAAGCATATCTTTACCTTCTGAACTTGAAAACAGAGAAGAACCTGAAGATCCTATTCCAATCAAAGAATTTACATTAGATCAAGAGATAGAAGAAGAAGAGAAAACGAAATTTATTCTTCCAAAGATAGGGTTAAAGGAAAATAAAGATTGGGATGAAATATGGGAAAGGAATAATAGAGCTCTTGAAACATCAATAGATAAATGGGATAGAATATGGGATAGGGAGAATGCAGCTTATGAAAGAGAGTTTGATAGAAAATATAAAGGCTTAAATTATAGTATATTCCCACTCAAAAGAAGAAGATGACCATTAGGTCATGATTTCTCTATTTTAACATGAAAAAATCTGAAAATTGAGAAAATTTCTCAGTTTTGAGAAATTCTCATAATTTAACTACATCTCCATTTTTTCTTTTCTCATAATATACATTAGTTTTTCCTAATGGTCTGATTCCTAAAACTCCTTCCATACGATCTATTTGAAGATATACATCAACAAGACCTTCTGATGGTCTAGAATAGATTGTTGCAAGAACATTTTCTGGAAGGTCATGAACACCTAACACCTTCGTACTTCTGATTTCTTCTATTCCTAATAATTTTTCTGCAATTTCTCTACATTTAGAAGATTCTGCAGCAATTAGGAAAGTATTTTCTAAAACCATTTTCTCACCTCTCATTAATTTTTTTCATGAAAAATTCACATTATTGAGAATTTTCCCGTTATTAAGCCTCCATCTTTTACGATTTTTTATGTCTTCAATAACTTCAACGAGTTTAAACTTGGTCCATTTTTTAAGAATAGGAATGATCACTTTCCTATCATGTCCTGTCTTTACTTGTAGGGAATAAGCATTATGAAACCTCGGATAATCTGTTTTTAATGTTCTAAAAAGTTTTAATTGTATAGTTCCTTCAAAAAATAAACTAGGAATAGTATCATTTTTAACAAAACCTATAATATCCTCTCTAATATTATTTAATTTTGACATTAGTTCGGGCATGAATACCACTTCTCGATTACTTATCTCAGTCGCCTTCAGCACAACGAATTAAGAATTTCACTCTATCTTGAAATCCAAGTTGATTGTTCCATTTTCTTTCGAATTCCGCATATCCTCCATTAAAACAAAGATCTATTCCAATTAAGTGTTTTCCAATTTTTTTATATGCTCCTCTTGAATCAATGCTCATATTTCTATACGAATTTAAATTTTCATTATTTTGTTCACAGGGGTTTTCCTTACCAGAAAGAACTTGAACGTAGTCAGGTCGCCACCAGTCCTCCTCACCTTCACTAAACATATTTCTATTCATACTACTAATTATGTAGTTATACATCATAAAATTTGGTTCTTAATAATAACGTAAAATTTAAATAATTTCAGACCATCATTAATAAACATGGGTAAATTTATTCATATCATACCCATTGGCTTAGAAAAAGACAGAATTATTTATTTGCTTCAAAAATTCCCTCCATACAGAGTTTATTTTTTAAATTATAAAACTGAAACTAGAGAAGAAAGTAAGTACGCACGCATGGTAGAACCTGTACAAAAAGAAATAGATTCAATGATAACTTTGGCTGAAAAGAAATATCTGACTGTGTCTTATGAAGAGTTTGAAGAACTTTTCCTTAAAATATTCGAGATTATAGTTAAAGAAAAACAGCAAGGAAATGATGTTATAGTTCACCTTTCTCCAGGTCCTAGAGTAGCATCTTTTGCATCATGGGTAGCTGCTTCAATCACAAATTCTAAAGCATTTTATATAAGACCTGCAGAATATTTGCCTAAAGATGGAAAACTTATTTCAAGCGGTATTCTTAAAGTTATAGATTTGTTTCATTTTCCTATAACACTTCCCACTGATTCAGAAGCTTTTTTGTTAGTATATCTGCTGAACCATAAAGGATTAATGACAGGCTCACTTAGAAGTTTTGTAAAAAAAGTCGGTTTAGATAATCTTGGAAAAAACATCAAAAGTATGAATAGTGGAATAGTTAAAATAAGTTATTGCCTTAGAGAATTGAAAAGAAAAAATTATGTAAAAATTAAGAATGTTAGTAGAAAAAGGCAAAAAGTTGAACTTACTGAACTTGGAAAGCTTATGGGAAAAACATGTAAAATCTTAAAGAGCAGTAGGTTTAATATCAGCTCACTCTAGAGCTACAATTCTGTATCCAGAACCAGTTTTTTTAATTATACCTATAGCGTCTGTCGTATCAGTTCTACAAGAAAATTTTACATCATTTCCAAGCCCTTCTTCAATAAGCTCTCTTGCATGTTCTGCATTTTCTAAACATCCTTTCATGCCAGTTTCTTCTACAAAAGTTATTGCTTTTTTCATTTTTCCACTAAGTTCACATTTATCCTTTAATACACTTCCAAAAACACCAGCAAAAGTTAATTCTTCTTGTGCATAAGGTTCTATTGCTTGCTCACATAAAACAAGACAAATATCTAAGTTTCTTTCTTCAGCTATTTTGTAAGCTTGGTTAGCTATTGTAGTAGCATTTAACAAGGATCCAACAAGAATTAGAGGTGAATCTTTAGCATTAACAATAGCTTTAGGAAAGTCACTTGACGTAAATATTATATCTTTACCTCTTACTTTTTCCTTTGAAAACTCTGATGGTGAATTACCTATATCAAATCCTTTTACTTTTAAATCTCTTCTCTCTCCTGCAATTATAGCATCTTTGTATTTTTTCTTAAGTTTGAAAGCATCTTCAACTTCAATCACAGGCATTATAGAGTTTGCTCCATTATTTAATGCATGTGTTATAGAGGTTCCTGCTCTTAAAATATCAACCACAATAGCTAAATCATTCTTGTTTGTGATTTCATCATCAGCCTTCCATATAAAATCTAAATATATTTTTTTAGAAAGTAGAGGAATAGAAGCAACATATTTCTTTCTATCTTCTATGAGCTCGTTAAACTCGTTTAACTCTTCATCTGTTAGTTTGATGTCATAGGTTTTTATTATACCTTTTCTACCAATAATACAAGGCCACGTTATATACATTCCATGGTTTCTATTATAATAAGAAACACAAAGAACTTTTTTCTCATCTTTTATAATAGCATCTACTAAATCATAGGTTAATTTGGATGGTGCAAACATAGAAGCTCCAAGTTTTGATATTACATCTAGAACATAGCTCCTCACACCATAAACAATCTCTTCTCTATTTAAAACCTCTTCTCTAAAAACTGGTATTTGATCCTCTCCGTGCTCACCAACGACATAACATTCTATTTTATTTGGATCCTTTCCAGTTTCTTTGCATAATAAATGTTTTAACCTGTTTGTATCCAAATAACCTCCAAACCCGATAACCTGTGAAGATTTTATGCCTGAACGTTTCCACACAATATGTGATATTATATCAACAGGGTTTGTTATAACAATAACAATAGCATCATCTTTAATCTTTATTCTATCCATCACATCGTTTATTATTCTTTTATTAGTCTCAAGTAATTCTATTCTTTTTTGTAATGGAAACTGAGGAATTCCTGCAGCTATTATGACTACATCTGCCATTTCAGCA
The DNA here is from genome assembly GCA_011773475.1 of Candidatus Aenigmatarchaeota archaeon. GTDB lineage: Archaea > Aenigmatarchaeota > Aenigmatarchaeia > Aenigmatarchaeales > Aenigmatarchaeaceae > CS1-C013. The sequence goes on along the minus strand of WVXN01000001.1, from coordinate 1,834 downwards.
TCTTCAAAATAAGAAACCTTTATTATTTTAGCTCGTTCTGGATATGCGCTTGCCAGTTCTAGATATAATCCTTCTGATATTTCCATGGTTCTGTTTATCAATAAAAGTTCATGTATGTTTTTATTTCTCATCAAACAGAATGCAACACGGCCTCCAACTCGACCCAAACCAACAACAGCAACCTTCATTCTATCTGATATTAATTAAAATCCAAACTATTTTATTCTTTTCGGATAGAATTATTTTTGCCTTTTAATACATGAAGTGTAAAGTCTCTTATTACCAATAGTTAAAGATTGGTTAATAAGCACATATTCTCCAGCTAATCCTTTAGCAAATGGTTCCATTACCGTTGCATCATATCTAAATTCTTTTCCAATAATATCAGAATGGACTTGGCCATTAAACTTTAACCTTCTAATGCTACCTTCTTCAACCTTCAACCTATCGAAGGGATCATATTTGTATTTTTCTTCAACTGATTTTATTTTCTTTTCAACGATCTTTAAATCACGTGATTCACATTGTACCTCTAACAAAGTTTCTACTTCATCGAGACTACGTTTAATAAAAGGGATACCTTTTATAATTCCATGTAATTTTATCTCTAATTTTTCCGCTTCTATTGGCATAGTTCACACCTATTAATTCATATAATAATAATCTTTAAATTCTTATTTCCGGCCCTCTTCCTTTCATGTTGATTCATTATCTTCCTTTTTTTGAATTATTGTACTTCCAAGGTAATTTACATCCATCTCTTATTAATTAATCTTTAAATGTCTAACCTCATCCCGGTTAAGAATGATGCGCCGACCGGGATTCGAAAGAAGGGACAACTACGTTTTCCCTTTCTAAATCCTGCTCTCGGCGCCAAAAACATAAACTTATATACTGTTGAATTTTATTTTAGGATATAAGTTAAGGAGAGATTATTGTGGAAGAAGAAACATTTGAAGAGGAAGAGAAGACCGAACCAGAAGAGGTTTCAGAAGAAGTAGAGGAAGAAGTACCAGAAGAAGTACCAGAAGAAGTTGCTGAAGAGGAAACTCCAGAAGAACCTGAAACAGAAGAGGCTGAGGAAGAAACAGAAGAAGAAACAGGTTTTGAAAGAAAGATGTATAAGGCAGTCTGTGCTGATTGTGGAAAAGATTGTGAAGTTCCTTTCAAACCAATAGAAGGTAGACCAGTCTATTGTAGAGATTGCTACAGAAAACATAGACCTCAAAGAAGACAAAGAAGATTCTGACCCTCTGTTAAAATATAGGAAAATCAGGATTTATATTCTCATTTTTCTATATCCAATATATGAGGATTAGATCTACTAAAACTAGATACAAGATAAAATTTAAGATATTCCCATGGGGAATGAGAACAAAAGATTTTGAAAAAACTTTAAAGGATGTAGAAAGGTTCATTAATAAACCAGAAATAGTAGAGATAATATCTATTGTGAATTCCTCATTCGGAATAATAGTTTGGTATAAAACACTTAAAACATTCAAAGTAATGTTAAAGAAACCTTAAATGCCCCCACTGGGATTTGAACCCAGATTACGAGGTCGAGAACCTCGTGTCCTTAACCGGATTAGACGACAGGGGCATAAGATTATATCAGCAATTCTTTTTAAATATATTATGAAGATAGCTGTAATTGCCTTAGGTGGCAATGCTTTGATAACCCCCGAAGAAGAAGGGACAATAGAACAACAAATAAAGCATATTAATAAAACTATTTCTCATCTGAAAAATCTATCAAAAAAATACAAAATAGTTTTAACGCATGGTAATGGTCCTCAAGTAGGAGACTTGTTAATTCAACAACACTCAACAA
>WVXN01000053.1 GCA_011773475.1 Candidatus Aenigmatarchaeota archaeon | reverse complement strand
TTATAATTTTATTTAATAAATATAAAACTAAATAATTACTGTGATAACATGAAATTTGGAGCCATGAACAACCCAATAAAGCCAATAATAAAAGAAATAAGATTCATTGGTAAAGCTGGTTTTGATTTCATAGAACTAGCAGTAGATGCTCCTTTAACTGTTAAAAAATTACTTCAAAATAAAAAGAAAATATTGAAAACTTTATCTTCTTATAAATTCGGCATTATAGAACATGCCCCTACTTTTGTATCAACTGCTGATTTATTTAAAAGCATAAGAGAAGCTTCACAAAAAGAAATTTTAGATTCATTAGATTTGGCTAAGGAATTTGGAATAAAAAAAGTTGTTGTTCATCCAAGTTATGTTAGAGGTTTAGGTAGATACAAGAGAAAAAAAGTTGAAAAAAGTGGATATGAATTTCTTGCCAAAGTATATGATAAAGCCAATGAATTGTTAATTACAATTTGCTTAGAGAATATGATGCCTCACAACGGCTGGTTATTTGAACCTGAGGATTTTAAACCAATTTTTAAGGATTTTAAAAAAATGAAGTTAATATTGGATACAGGACATGCAAATATAACTAGAAAAAATATTTCTTTAAAATTCATTAAGATGTTTGGAAAAAGAATTGGACATTTTCATGCTAGTGATAATTTTGGATATGTAGATGATCATTTGCCCTTAGGTTGTGGCTCAATAGATTTCAAAAAGATTTTTTCTGCTTTGAAAAAAACAGGATATAATGATACAATGACTCTAGAAGTATTTCCAAAAAATAGAGATTATCTTATTTTAAGCTTAAAAAAAGCTAAAGAATTATGGAAAAAGTCATAATCACTTTTTCTTTTTAGGTTTCCTTTTTCTTTTCTTTTTACCAATATCTTTGATTTCCTTAGCTGTCTCAACTTCTTTTTTTGCTTTTTCCATTTTTTCTTCAGGAGTTTCTTTTGGAACATCAGGTAATGGTTTATCAATGAATCTTCTGACATCTGCTATGAATCTTCTAACATATTCTTTACTCATGTAAATATCCCTTTGAGTCACTTTATCAAGTTTCTTTTCTTCAAGCATTTTCCTCATATCTACAACTTTTTCAAAAACACTAGAGTAAAAAGGATCAACCAAGCCAGCATCAACCAAATATTTCTTAAAAGCTTCTGGTAATTTCTCTGGTTCTTTCGGAAGTTT
>WVXN01000010.1 GCA_011773475.1 Candidatus Aenigmatarchaeota archaeon | reverse complement strand
GATGAAATAGAATACTAGGTTATGGGAAAACTTTACAAAGATTTGGCATGGTGTTATGATTTTATAACAACTGGAAAGGGTCATAAAGAAGAGGCTGATTTTGTTATAAAAATTGTTAAAAAATATAAAAAATCAAAAGGCAATACACTTCTCGATATTGGTTGTGGTCACGGATGGCATGATAAATTCTTAAAGAAAAAATTTAGAATAACAGGAATCGATTTTAGCAAAACAATTCTAAAAATAGCTAAAAAAAGAAACCCTAAAATTACATATAAAAAAGGAGATATGAGGAAATTTAATTTAAGAAAAAAATTTGATATTGTTATGTCCTTTGACGCAATGATGTACAACCTGAATTATAGAGATTTGAAAACTACAATAAAAAATCTAGCAAAACATCTAGCTGAAGGAGGTGTATTAATATTTCATTTAGATAAACTAAAAGAAAATTTTAAACAATTTGGAACTGTTGGAATTCCAGAAAAACATAAATTTTTCAAAAATAATACTTTTTTGACATATTTTCAAGTTGATTATGATAAGAACTCCAATGATACTATTTTTGATTCTTGTTTAATATTTTTAATTGCAAAAAAAGGCAAAGATTTGGAATTTAAAATAGATTTAGAGAGAATGGGACTTTTTGAACTATCTAGAATCAAGAAAATAATTTCCGATTTGGGATTTAAAACTTATTTGTATAGTGGAGATTTCTCTAGTAAAAAATACTCTAAGAAATGCCCATTTCCAGTTTTTGTCTGTGTGAGAAATTAGAATTATAGAATTACTTTTAAGATTTTATTCCTATCTTTGAAATCTTTAAAAACAAAATCAGCACCAGCTTTTTTCAATTGTTCTTCTGTCCAAACTCCAGTAGCAACACCAATAACCTTTATTCCAGCTTCTTTGGCAGCTTTTATATCTCTGAGCGTATCACCAATAAGAAAAACATTGTTATTAAATTTGAAGTCAAATTTCTCTTTAGCTCTTTTAATAGCCATGTTTATTATCTTTGCTCTGTTTATACGATCATTTCCGAATCCACCAACTTTAAAATAATGATATAAACCAACTTTTTTCAATTTAAGAATTGCAACAGATTTAAAATTACCAGTAACCGTTCCTATTAAAATATTGTTTTTTTCCAATCCTTCTAGTAATTCCTTGACACCATCAAATTTTTCTAAAGATTTATCAGAATATCCATTCAGCATAATTTTTTCACAATGTTCCATTTTTGATAAGATTTCTTTTTCTTTTAAACCTCTCCTTTTAAGAACTTTAAATATTTTTTCTTGGTCAGTCATTCCAGAATGCTCTATTTTATCGAGACTTGCATCTATTCCATAAACTTTTTTGAATACCTCAGAAAATTTCAGTTTTTCCCACTCTAAATCCTTAATCAAGGTTTTGTCTATGTCAAAAAGGACTAATTTTTTCATAAGATTAGTAATAGAAAGCTTTATATAAATATGAGAAAAATAGTGATAGTATGAATGTTAAAGTTCTTGAGGACAAGAAAGAAAAATTATTATTAGAATTTGAAGACGAAACAGAAACAATAACAAATTTATTAGCAACACAAATTTGGAATGAGAAAGGAGAAGCAGCTGCTGTTAGAGACCATCCTTTTATTGAAAATCCGAAACTGGTTGTTATAGGAAGAAATCCAAAAAGACTTTTAACAAAAGCTTCTACTGCTTTGGAAGAGCAATGTGACGAATTTAAAGAAAAATTTAGAAGAGCTTTAGAAAAATAATGATTCCATGCAAAGATTTAGAGCAATTAAAAAAGAAATAAGAATAGTCGCATGGGATGATGGACCATTTAAATTTAAATCAAAAGGAAAAGATATTCTTGTTGGTGTTATATTCAGGGGAGGTCAGTTTATAGATGGTTTATTAAAAACTGAAATTGAAATAGATGGTTTAGATGCAACAAAAAAAATAATTGAAAAGGTCTTAAAAACCAAACATAAAGATTTAAGAATAATAATGCTTGATGGAATAACATTTGCAGGTTTTAATACTGTTGATATAAAAGAAATTTATGAAAAAAC
>WVXN01000090.1:1549-1823 GCA_011773475.1 Candidatus Aenigmatarchaeota archaeon | reverse complement strand
ACATAGCATAATCGTATATATATTTACTATTTTTATATTTATTATAAAAAGTTTCAGGATTGTAACCTTTTGTTGGTATATAAGGAATATCAAATTTTTCTTTCAATAAACTAATATAATAAGTCATTCTAACATACAATTCTTTCCAAGATGTCTTTTCGAATTCCATCAATAACGGATACCTTCTTCGCATCACTCTTTCAAAAAACTTATCATCTGAAAAAGTTTTGTTAACTGATAACATATTAAGAATAGTTCTATCATCAGCGAAATT
>WVXN01000090.1:728-1483 GCA_011773475.1 Candidatus Aenigmatarchaeota archaeon | reverse complement strand
GTTAAATATTCATAAACGTCTTTTGGTAAATTCATTTTTATAAATTAAAAATAAATTATTTAATCAATTTCTTTTTAATCATTCATTTTCTTTTTAAAGAAATCAACTAAATCTTTATGTCCTCCTTCTGCTGCACCATACATTCCCCAATTCCAATCTTTCGCTCCTTTTTCAATAAAGAATTCAACTAAATCTTTATGTCCTCCTTTTGCTGCACCATACATTCCCCAATTCCAATCTTTTGCTCCTTTTTCAATAAAGAATTCTACTAAATCTTTATGTCCTCCTTCTGCTGCACCATACATTCCTATATTCCAATTATTTGCTCCTTTATCAATAAAGAATTCTACTAAATCTTTATGTCCTCCTTCTGCTGCACCTCTCATTCCCCAATTCCAATCGTTTGCTCCTTTTTTAATAAAGAATTCTACTAAATTTTTATGTCCTCCTATTGCTGCGTCAAACATAGCATAATCGTATATATATTTACTATTTTTATATTTATTATAAAAAGTTTCAGGATTGTAACCTTTTGTTGGTATATAAGGAATATCAAATTTTTCTTTCAATAAACTAATATAATAAGTCATTCTAACATACAATTCTTTCCAAGTTGTCTTTTTGAATTCCATCAATAAAGGATACTTTCTTCGCATCACTCTTTCAAAAAACTTATCATCTGAAAAAGTTTTATTAACTGATAACATATTAAGAATAGTTCTATCATCAGCGAAATTTGTTAAATATTCATAAAC
>WVXN01000090.1:324-629 GCA_011773475.1 Candidatus Aenigmatarchaeota archaeon | reverse complement strand
TATTTTTTCCAATTATATTAAGTTTAACTTTTGAACTTGAATAAGAAGGTTTTTTCTCAATATATATTTCTGTAGGATTTGGTAAAGTTTTAAATAAATTATAAATATCATCAAACCAATATTCAATATCGTATTTTTCAAATATTGAATTATTTTCTATAAATGAAGTGTCTATATTCAAAACGATTTCTGTTTGACAAATATCTTGTGAATTTTGAGATTTAAATATTTTTCTACAATTGTTGTGATTTAAAATAGAAATATCGTATTTTTCAGGAAGATTATCGATACTTTTATGGATTTTT
>WVXN01000090.1:0-223 GCA_011773475.1 Candidatus Aenigmatarchaeota archaeon | reverse complement strand
TTTTTTGCGTTTTTGTGTTATATAACCATCCGGCTTCCTCGTTAAAAGAAATTGGACACCCCATTGCAACAACATCTGTATCTCTTGAATAAACAGCATCTACTTTTCCCTCAATACAAAGCATAGAACAAAGTTTTTCTCCTTCTTCTGTGGCTTTCAAAACAGGAAATCCTAAATTTTTCAAAATATCGATTATCATTTCTTTATCTTCAGGTTTAATTGT
>WVXN01000078.1 GCA_011773475.1 Candidatus Aenigmatarchaeota archaeon | reverse complement strand
TTAACGAAAGTAATTTATTCTATTTGGAAATTTACTTATAAATTTATCTATATTTAAAAATAACTGTTAAGTTATCGAGTGGTAAGTATATAGGTTTATAAATTTATCGCTAATTTTTGAAAAAAGGTAAGTTTCGAGTGGTGAATATGTTTTGAGATTATTGAAAATAGCTAAAAGAAATTTAATTTTGTTAAACTTTTCATTCCTTATTTTTTCTTAATGCTTTTTGAGGCACTTTTCCAAGCCTTGAAGGATCAATCTCATGATAGACTCTGTTCATCATTAATATTCTTTCGACCTTATCAACCACTGCTCTCGTTTTTTCAAGGGGCAAATTTGTAGTTCCTACTTGTATTGCTGGTAAATGTAAGTTTTCTTTAAAACCTGCTGTTTTAGAATCTAATTCACTCCATCCAAAAAACCCAGCTTTCCCCCTTTCCATATCACACCATCCACAGTATTTGTCTGCACCATCAATATCTCTACCAAATATTATTTTTTTATTTTCTATATTCTGTTTAATTGAATCTAGTTCTTTTTTAGAAGTTTCAGTTAAAGGATGAGATAACTGATAAGTCACAGAAACTAAACGAAAAAAAGGTTTTCTAGTAAAAACACGAGCAGCTACAAAACCTGCGTCTTCAGCCTCAGGTTTATATTCTTTTGTAAAGTCCTTTTCTTCAACTGGAATTCTATAAAGTTTTTCACTAATATTAGTCACCTTTTGTCATATTATTACTACTAAATAGTTGTTAAATTACATATTTAAAGTTATCATTTCTTCAATCTAACATCTTCATCTTAGAATTAATTTCAGATAAGGCTTTATAGATGCATAATCCTTTCTCAGTAAGTTCTATTCTCCTCGCTCTTCCTATTTTAGGGGCTTTGATTATATCCAAACCTTGAAGCTGTTTCATAATGATAAGAGCATTACTAAAGGTTGTTTTCGTTTTTTTGGCTATCCTTGCCACATTTGTAATTTTCCAATCTCCGACAAGCAATATAAATTGAACTGTTTTTTTGCTAAGGAAGTATCTCTCTTTCATGTTTTCACCTTAACACCTCTTTGAATAAGATCAAGCCACTTATTTTCTTTCAATTTTACTAAACCAGCAACCTCCGCTGGTGTTTTATTATATAAATGCATGTTTGGTCTAACAAAATTATAGTAAATTTTCCATCCATCAAGAATTGTTTGCCCCGTTTTCACACTTTTGAATCCTCTCATTGTTTTTGTTCTTTGTTTGAGAGTATCATGGAACTTTTCTATTATGTTCAACTTTCCATTATCTTGAATTCCAACTCCTCTGTCATGAATTGCTTCTGGGTAGTTCTCTTTTATCATCTTCTTGTATCCTTGGTAACCATCTGTAAAAACAATTTTAGGTTGACCTTTAACAAATTTCACGCTTTGTTTGAAAATGTTACTTTTAGATGTGAATCTATGTCTTGTTAATCTTAATGCAACAAGAAATCTGCTTTTTCTGTCTATGTTTAAACCTTTTAATTCCTTCTTCAATTTGTTCTATATCTTCAACTTCGTGTTCAAATCTAATATGTTTTAATATATCTTTAAATTCCTTTTCACAAAAAGGACATAGATTTTTAGTCATAATAGAATTAATATATTTAAAGTTTTTAAATAGTTTCTACCACCCGCATTCTTACCACCCTAAATTTAACGACCCAGAACCCTTTATTTTAACACAACCATTTAAAAATATCTGTTAAAATATCGAGTGGTGAGTGGTTAGATTTAGAAAAATTTGTCTAT